>CANQAB010000024.1 GCA_947589445.1 uncultured Clostridia bacterium
CATAGATTACATAACTACAATTTTTGTACATCCTTATTTTTGATTTTTTGTTCATTCATATATTGACATTTATAATTGTATAAAAAAGGAAGAATAAGGCAATCGCCTTATTCTTCCTTTTTTCATTCGCATTCCAAAAAAATTTTTCCTTCCTCTGTATAGATATTCACTTCTGTTTCAGGCTCTAAATCCAGTTCTTTCATGTAGATTTTAGGTATCAAAATTTGATACCCTAAAAATTTTTTTTCGATCATCCAATAGTTCATCAATTGAGGTACCATTTCCTCAATCAGTGGTCTCTCTGCTGTTATCATTATCTTTTTATTTTTTATGAGATAAGCAGAAATTGTAGTTGTACCATTGCAAAACTCTAATTTTTTTAAAATTTCACGTGGTATAACTATTTTATTTGGATACCGTATGCGAACTTTCATTATTTCACCACTCCTCATAGTTTTTTTACATTTGTATTATACCATTTTTTACATGCATTTTCAATATTAAACTATAGTTTTTTTAGTAAATCTTCTTCTAATTCCTTTAGCATTTTATCTGAGTCTTGCTGGCTCTCTCCTTTTACACCAACATAGCACTTTACTTTAGGTTCAGTTCCTGAAGGTCTAATACAACACCATGCATCATTTTCTAGTTCATAATATAACACATTAGATTTTGGTAAATCAGTTTTTGTAGTTTCATTTGTACTCATATTTTTAATGATACCTTCATTATAATCTCTAAATTGTAACACTTTAAAACCACCAATGTTATCTAATGGCTTTTCTCTTAAATTAGTTAAAATTCTTTTTATTTTATCTGCTCCATCAGCTCCTTCTAAAGTAATTGATTTTGTATCTTCTTTGTAATATCCGTATTTTTCATATATATTTATCATTTGATCCCATAGCGTAATTCCCTTTGACATATAATATGCTGCAGCTTCGCATAGCATCATAACTGCTACTATTGCATCTTTATCTCTTGCATGTGTACCTACTAAACATCCATAACTTTCTTCAAACCCAAATTGATACGTGTATTGTCCTGTCATTTCAAATTCTTTTATTTTTTCACCAATATATTTAAATCCTGTTAAAACTTCAAATATTTTTAATCCATATTCTTTACTAATTGCCTTAGCTAAGTCAGTAGAAACAATAGTTGTAACAAATGCTCCATTATTTTGTAAAATTCCTTGTTTTCTCTTCTGAGATAATATATATTCAGCAATTAACATTCCACTCATATTACCTGTAAAAGCCATATAATTACCCGTTTTAGAATCTTTTGCATACACGCCTAATCTATCTGCATCAGGGTCTGTTGCTAATACTATATCTGCATCTTCTCTTTTAGCAAGCTCTAAAGCTAGTTTAAAAGCTTTTTTATCTTCAGGATTCGGATATTCAACTGTAGGAAATAGTCCATTTGGTTTTTCTTGCTCTGGAACAACAAATACCTTCTTAAATCCTATTTCTTTTAAAATTCTTTGTACTGGTTTATTTCCTGTACCATGTAATGGTGTATATACTATTTTTAGATTTTCTTGCTCTTTAATTTTTTCTGGGTTTAGAATTAACTTCTTTATTTCAGAAATATATGAACTATCAATTTCCTCTCCTATTACATTATATAACTTTAATCTTATTGCTTCCTCTTTATTCATTGTTTTTGCATCTTCATAGTTTTCTACTTTATTCACTTCTTCTATAATTAATTTATCTTTTGGAGATACAATTTGCGCTCCATCTTCCCAATATACTTTATATCCATTATATTTAGAAGGATTATGGCTTGCTGTAATCATAATTCCCGCTATACATTTTAATTTTCTAACTGCATAAGATAGCTCTGGTACTGGTCTTAATTCATTAAACACGTATGTCTTTATTCCATTTGCATTTAAACAATTAGCAGTAATTTCACTAAATTCTTTAGACATGTTTCTTGAATCGTAAGCAATAGCAACACCCTTGTTTTGTCCTTTTTCTTTTATAATAAAATTTGCCAATCCTTGTGTTGCTTTAGCTACAGTATATTTATTCATTCTATTTGTTCCAGCTCCCATAACGCCTCTTAACCCTGCTGTTCCAAATTCAAGGTTTTTGTAAAATCTATCTTGTATTTCTTTTTCGTCATCTTTTATGGTATTTAATTCATTTTTTGTTTCCTTATCTATAAAATTACTATTCATCCATTTTTGATATTCTTCCGTATATCCCATATTATATTCCCTCTTTCTTTTTATTATAAGCCAAAAGGGCCCTATTTAATCAATAAGCCCTTTTGTTTTTCTTTCCATATAATTAATATATAATTGAGTTGCTGTATTAGGGCTGTCTTCCCCCTCAGCATTTTTTAATGGCGCAAATTCATCTTCTCTTTTTACTCTTAAAATTGACATACTATTTAAGCTTTCAAACGCATCAAATATGAATGCTTCATATTTATAAGCATTTGGTTTTTCTGGTTTTATTATTTCGCCATTTGCGTCCATATATTTTGCTTTTTTAAAAGCTTTATGATATGGTAATTTATTCTGTGCTATATTTTCTAACGCTTTTATATTAAATAAATTCGTTAAAATATGTGATTCTCCATATAAAAGCTCACCTTTATCATCTCTAGCATTTGCCATTTCTTCTGTTATCTCTGTATATTCTATAACATAAGGTTTTCCATTTCTTTTACAGAATACACCTACATTTTCACTTGGACTTCTTTTAACTACAGACTTTCCAGTTGCTAATGTTCCTTCTGTAATAGCTAATCCAACAGCAATTGGATCTACTAATCCAGCTAATACATTATCTACTCCTGAAATAAAAACCCATTCTATTCCTCTTTTTTTCATATCTTCTAAATATCCATTTTTTACAAGTGATTCAAAAACTCCACCATGGCCATCTGCTGAAAGTTTTATAACTCCTGTTTCGTCTAACATAAGTTTTCCTTCTGTATCAAGCATAGGAAGTTCTCCTTGTTTAAAGAATTTAACATCTTCATATGGCATTCCGAAAAAATCATTTTTTTCAAAAAACTTTTCTGTTGCATTATTATTTTCTCTACTAGTCATAATATACCAAGGAATTTTAGCATTAAATTTATTCCTTGCTTCTTTTATTGTATCTGATAATGCTTCAAATAGTGATTTTTCAACTCCGCCACCTATTTTAAACGTTCCCTTTGGAGCTACATATCCTAGTCTAGTTCCTTGACCACCAGCCATTGTTACTACAGCATATTTACCTTGTTCTATTTCTTTTTTTCCAATGTTATAATATTTTTCATATTGCTCTTTAGATAATTTTGATTTATCAACATATTCAATACTTGAAATTTCGCCATCTATCTTTTTAATAGATTTATTGGCAATATTAAATAATTCAATAGTTTGGTCAAAATCAATGTTTTTTATTTGATTAATTATCTTTTCTTTTTTTTCATCATCTAAGCTTTCATATCTGCAAAGCAAGTGTTCTTGCCCGTATTTTTTCAATTTCTTTAGTGCTTCTTGATACTCTATATCTTCTACCATATTTTTTTCCTTTCTTACTTAATATTTTTAATAGTATTTATCATATAACATCTTAATCTATAAGTCAATAGATTATTTAATTTGCTTTTAATAATTCGTTTTCTAATATATCTTCTATTCCTGTTGTTTTTAATATGTATTCATGTGAGTCCATAATTGAATTTATTTCTTTATTTTCTTCAAATGAAAAGCAATTAACAATATTTAAAATTTGATTTCTTCTTTCTAATTTAGATATATTATTTTTAACCCATAAATCAATTGCTTTATTTACCTTTTGTATAAATATATTACTTCCTGAAACAATAATATCAACTTTTATATTTCTAGTTACATCTTTTTCTAGTAATTTAAAATTTTCTCTTATTTTATTAATATTTGTTGCATTCCAATCAATCTTTCTTACCTCTTTTTTTAATTTTGAATTTAGACCAATATTTTCTAGAATTTTTTCTATGTTTTTTTGTTCATCTTTTTCTAAAATAGTTCTAACCGTAGCATTACCTCTTAATTCTCTATGGATAAATGGAAATATCATAGTTGCAAAATGTAGGTCATTAGCATAAATACTACATATCTTTTTTAAAAGCATTTTTTCTTTCATAGAAATTTTCCTCCAAATTCATTTTTTGTTACTGGTAAATTTTACCATTTTATATTTTCCTTGTCAACCTTATTTCCGTAACAATCGTATGTCTTTATTCGACATGTATAATTGTTTTCTTTCCAATTTTTTATATACAAAGTATATTTTTATTTTTTTTGTTAATACTTTTTTTAAGAGTAAATTTTTGGAGGTACTTATGAAAAATATAAAAAGAATTTTTATTATCTTTATATTATTTTTAACTTATATATTATTTTCTATTTTTTGTTACGCAAGTACAGTCTCATCAGATATATCTAATGGAGTATTCAGGCTACATGTTATAGCTAATAGTAATTCTAAAGAAGATCAAGATTTAAAATATGCTGTTCGAGACGAATTAATTGCATATATGAAATCTATATCAAAAAATGTTTCTACTAAAGAAGAAGCAATTAAAATCGCTTCTGAACATAAGAAAGACTTTTATGATATCGCTAAAAAAGTAGTAGAACAAAATGGTTTTAATTATGATGTTAATATAGAAATTGGAAATTTTTCTTTTCCAACAAAAACATATGGTGATATTACCCTTCCATCAGGTTTTTATGATGCCTTAAGGGTAAAAATTGGTGAGGCTTCTGGAAAAAATTGGTGGTGTGTTATGTTTCCATCTTTGTGTTTTGTAGATGTTACAAATGGTATTGTACCTGAAGAGTCAAAGGAAAATTTGCAGGTTAATCTTGAAGAAGAAGACTATAATTTAATTTCTTCAGATAAATTAGAATATAAAGTAAAATTTAAATTAGTTGAACTCTTTGAAAATGCAAAAATTATTATGGCAAAAAAATAGTTGTATTTTACTTTTATTTATGTTATATTGTGATAGAGTATTTTTTAATAGTATATTTTATTATATAAAAATACTCTATTTCGTTGTATTTGGAGGTTATACTTTGGAGAAATTAGTAATAAACGGAAAAACGCCTTTAAAAGGTGAGGTAACAATAAGTGGTGCAAAAAATGCAGCTGTAGCAATATTACCAGCAACTCTTTTAATTGATGGTATTTGTACCATAGATAATTTACCAAATATTAGTGATGTTAAAATATATTGTGATATATTACAAGACTTAGGGGCAAAAATAACTTGGAATAATGAACATGAAATTACAGTTGATACTAGAAATATCAATAGTTATGCATCGCCATTAGAAAAAACAAGTAAATTCAGAGCTTCTTATTATTTAATTGGTTCTCTTCTTGGCAGATTTGGTCATGCACAAGTTGGAATGCCTGGTGGGTGTAACTTAGGTGCTAGACCCATTGATCAACATATAAAAGGATTTGAAGCACTTGGTGCAAAAATAGATGTTTCTCAGGGAAAAATTACAGCTACAGCAGAAGATTTAATAGGTACATCTGTATATTTAGATATGGTATCTGTCGGAGCAACAATTAATGTTATGCTTGCTGCAGTATTGGCTGAGGGTACTACTATTATAGATAATGTAGCAAAGGAACCACATATTGTCGATGTCGCAAACTTTTTAAATACAATGGGTGCTGATATTCGTGGTGCAGGAACTGATGTTATAAAAGTAAATGGTGTAAGAAAATTACATGGTAATGCTACATATTCTATTGTTCCAGATCAAATAGAGGCTGGTACATTTATGCTATCAGCTGTTGCAACTAGAGGTAATGTTACAATTAGAAATTGTATTACAAAACATTTAGAACCATTAATAGCTAAAATTACTGAAATGGGAGCCGAAGTAGATGATATTGATGGAGATAACATTAGAGTTTGGTGCAATAAAAAGCCCAAAAAAATAAATATTAAAACATTACCATACCCTGGATTTCCAACAGATTTACAACCTCAAATGGGTGTTGTTCTTGCTACAGCAGACGGAACAAGTATTATTAACGAAAGTATTTGGGAATCTAGATTTCAATATACTGAAGAGTTAAATAAAATGGGAGCTAAAATTTCAGCTCATGGAAAAACTGCTGTTTTTGATGGCGTAGATACCTTAATAGGTGCACCTGTTTACGCTTCCGATTTAAGAGCAGGTGCTGCATTAATTATTGCTGGTATTTGTGCTGAAGGCACAACCGAAGTATATAATTTAGAGCATATCGATAGAGGCTATGAAAATATAGAAGAAAAATTTAGAAAATTAGGAGCAAATATAGAAAGAGTTGTAGAATAATATGCTAAAATTTTGTAGTTTATATAGTGGAAGTTCTGGAAATAGTTTTTTTATTCAATCTAAATATGCTAATTTATTAGTAGATGCAGGAGTTAGTGGAAAAAAAATAGTAGATGCTCTTGCATCTATTAATGTTGATATTACTAATATTTCTGCAATATTAGTAACACACGAACACTCTGACCATACACAAAGTATTGCTACCCTTTCAAAAAAATATAATATTCCAGTATTCGCTAACGAAAAAACATGGAATGCATTAGAAGAAAAAAAATCCAAAATATCAGAAAATAACATTTTCTATTTTAAAAATAATCAAACCTTTCATATAGATGATTTAGATATTCTGCCTTTTGATATTCCACATGATGCAGCTGACCCCTGCGGTTTTAGTATTTTTAACTCAAAATCAAAGATAAGTATTGCTACGGATATTGGGCATATAACAAATTCTATATTAGATAACTTAAAAAATAGTAATTTTATTTTACTAGAATCTAATTACGAGCCAAATGTTTTAAAATATAGTTCTTATCCTTATAGATTAAAGCAAAGAATTGCAAGTCCAATCGGACATTTATCTAATATAGAGGCTGGTAAAACTATTAATTATTTAACAGATTTCGGAGTAAAAAATGTAATGTTAGGACATTTGAGTCATGAAAATAATTTTCCTGAACTAGCCTATAAAAGTGTACTAGAGCAAATTGATCATAATCATGAAAATTTAAATTTAAATATTGCAAGTAGATTTGAGCCTAGTAAATTTCTTGAAGTAGGATAACTTTTTTATTATATTATAAAATAGGTGAAATAAAATGATAAATATAAATATTATTTGCGTAGGAAAAATTAAAGAAATTTATTTAAAAGATGCTATTGCAGAATATTCTAAAAGATTATCTAGATTTTGCAATTTAAATATTATAGAACTTTCAGATGAAACTTTACCTTCTAAATTAAACCAATCTATAATAAATGAAATTAAATCTAAAGAATGCCATAGAATTATTCAATCATTAAAAAAAGATTCTTACATTATTTGTTTAGATTTAAAAGGAAAAGAATTTAGCTCAGAAGAATTTTCTAAAAAAATAGATAATATTGCTTTGAATTTTAATAGTTCAATTACCTTTGTAATTGGTGGAACATTAGGTTTAAATAATGATGTATTATCGATGTCAAATGAAAAAATATGTTTTTCTAAAATGACATTTCCCCATCAACTAATAAGAGTTTTTTTATTAGAACAATTATTTAGAGCATTTAAAATTTCGAACCATGAAACATATCATTGGTAAATCCAAAAATTTAATATATATAAGAACAGATTTTATTTTTATATCTGTTCTTTTTTGTTTATTCTTTATTATTTTGGTAAAAATAAATCTAGGTAATATTACAAAAATTGAATAGGGGGTTTTTCTATGAATTCCTTTTGGATAGAAAATTTTAAAAAGAAAACTTATCCTACTTTAGATAAAGATCTAAATGTGGATGTATGCATTATTGGAGGAGGATTAACCGGACTTTCATGTGCTTATTATTTAAGTAAAAATAATTTAAGTGTTTGTATTTTAGAAAAAGATAAAATAATGGAAAAAACTTCTGGTCATACCACAGCTAAAATTACTTCTCAACACGGATTAATTTATAAATATTTATATGATTCTTACGGAAAAGAATATGCCAAAAAATATTTAAATTCTAATCAACAAGCAATTACAAATATAAAAAATATAATTGATTCGGAAAATATTGATTGTGATTTTGAATTTAAAAACAATTATATTTATACTACAGATACAAAATGTATAAAAAAAATTAAAGACGAAGTACAGGTATTAAAAAAATTAGATTTCGACGCTAGACTTTTGGATAAAATTAGTTTACCCATTTCTAACGTAAAATCTGCAATTGAATTTAATCATCAAGCTCAATTTAACCCAATGAAATATGCACAAGGATTATGTGATTGTATTATAAATAAATCAGGTCTTATCTTTGAACATTCCAAGGTAATGGATGTAGATAAAAAAGGAACTGAATATAAAATATATGCAAACAATAATAAAGTTATTTCAAAATATGTAATAATTGCAACTAGATACCCTATTATTAACTTTCCAGGTTTTCATTTCTTAAAAATGTATTCAGAAAGTTCAAATTTAATTGCAGTTGAAACCTCTGCTAATTTGTTTAAAGGAATGTATATTAATTGTGATGTTCCTACTTTTTCTTTTAGAACAGCCATTTATGAAGGAAAAAACATTTTATTAGTTGGAGGAATGAATCATAAAACCGGTGCCAAAATAGATTTAAGTAACAGTTATAATATATTAGAAAAAAAAGCATTAGAATTGTATCCAGATAGCAAAGTACTATATAAATGGAACACACACGATTCTGTATCTCTTGATAAAATACCATACATTGGCGACTTTTCATCATTTTATCCAAATGTATTTGTAGCAACAGGATTTAAAAAATGGGGAATGACAACATCTAATGTATCAGCTAACTTAATCACAGATAAAATTATAAAAAAAGAAAATCCATATGAAGAACTTTACAATCCTAAACGCTTAAGACCTATAAAAAATAGGAAAGAATTACGTAATATGATTAAAGAATCATCATATTCTTTATTATTTAATAAAATAGATTTACCAGCAGCCACACCAAAGGACGTTGAACCTGGAGATGGAAAAATTGTAAATGATAATGGCAAAAAAATAGGGCTTTACAAAGATAAAACAGGAAAAGAATTTAAAGTAATTCCAAAATGTAGACATTTAGGTTGTGAACTTTCTTGGAATAACTTAGATGAAACTTGGGATTGTCCGTGCCACGGTTCAAGATATACTTATGATGGAAAATTAATTTATGGTCCTAGTAAAAAGAATTTAAAAAATTTAAAATAAACTATAAAATGAAGATTTTTTAATAATAGCAGAGTTAAGTAACTCTGCTATTCGCTCTATTTAACATGTTATCTTTTTTTGTATTCCTAATCCATCTCCCGTACAAAACAATGTTTCAACTCTTTTCTTGATTATTTTTTGTGTAGTAGTTACCTTCAAAGATTCAATAAAAATCTCTTTTTTATCTTTTTCTACAATAATTTTAGGTTCTGCTAGTTTTTTTACTTTATTTCGTTTAATAAATATACTTTTTAAAATCAAAATCATTTTTCTTATAATATTCATATTTCATAATCCTCCTCTGCTATTATTTTACCTGAACTCTTTGATAAATCTATATTATCTATTCCTTGTTCTTTAGTTTCCCATGGTCTAAGGCCGTTTATGCATTTTTAAATCTTCTTCATAACATTCATATTGTTTTGTAAATATCTCTTGTGGTAATTCTACAAACCTTCCCTCATCCTTATTGGCAAAGTAAAATTTCTTTCCTAATTCGTTTAAATCAATATAAACATATATAACTGGTCTTTTCTCTTTGTCTTCCCTATTATAAACTCTACTTACAACACATTTATTAAATTTTAAATTTTCATTACTTAAGAGTATATCACTTAGAATACTTATACTTGAATTTTGACAAGTTGCAAATTCAGGACAAGCTTGTTGAAGTAATAAAAATTGTCCATTAATGTTTTCCTCTGGTTGATTTGCAAAAAATTCATCTATTTTTTTTGATTTTTCTATTAAATCTTTTATTGGAAATTGACCATCTCTGTCTGCCAAACCAACACTTGTAAATAATTTCCTTAAGCTTTGTTCATCTAAATTTAAAGTTGCATCTTGTAATTGTTCATCATTTTTATGGCAATTATGATCTCTTCCTTCGTCGTCAATATCATTTTTTCTTACTTGTTCATAACTTACACAAAAATTATCCGGCTTTCCATTAAATCTATGACTCGCCAAATTCCATGTTGGATCTAGTATAGTATTTCCCTTTGCAATATCTCCATTCGCAAGCGGAAGTTCAATATCCTTAATTTTTAAAAACGCATGTGTGTCACTAGTTACAATTTCACTTTCTATACCAACTCTATTAAATATATATTGTTCTACTTTGGCTATTCCATTACAAACACCATAACCTGAACTAATTATTTTCCACAAAGCTCTTGAATCGGCACTATTAAACGCTTCTGTTTCAAAGTCAGGACTATAACTTATTTTTTTTCCTATTTCATAATCTATTACTGCCATTTTCTGTGCTTTTGAATATTCCGGATTTAAGTTATCAAGTATAGATGATATCCATTCTTCTGCTTCCATATATTCTGCAGCATTTAAATCATATGTTACAATTTCATCTAACCTACTAAATACTTTCATATTCGGACAAATATTGCAAAGTTTTATAAATTTAATTCTCTGTTCTTCTGTATATTCTTCAGGATTTATACTAATTAAATTATCCAATCCACGATAGTCTTCTAAATTTCTTTCCAAATCTAAAATAATACTGTTACCATATTCTGTCGTTGGTATACTAAGTGCTGATTTACAATCTTCTGTAATATTGGTTGGATCGATACTCTGTTTAACATCTTCTTTTAAAGTAACTAATATTTCTTTTTTTTCACTTAATGTTAAATCAATGTTTTCTAAATTTTCTATAAATTCTTTTTGCTGTTTACTATCTAATTCATATATAATTTCATAAGGATGCAATCCATTTTCACTACAAAATTCTTTATGTTGTACTAAAAATTTACTTAAAGTTTTAATATCTAATGTCTGTAATATACTAATAATATCACATTTTCTATAATCTCTTCCACTTATTAATATGTTTAATTTATGGCTATTACTACAACTCTTTATTATATCAATTTTCTGATTATTCCTAAATTTATATATTCCTATTGCTTTATCTTTTGCTTCTTCACTTGATAATCCTTTTACTAAGTCTATAATTTGAAAATCTGTTAAATGTAATTTATTTTTAATTAAATCTATATCCATTAATATTTTTGCTTCTTCATTTTCACTTAAACTTGATACAATACTTTTTAGTTGAAAATTAGCAATTTTATGTTTTTTTATAAATTCTTGATTATGTAATAATTCTTGTTTTCCATTATCACTCAATTTTTTTATAATATTCACTATTTGATAACTTTCAAAACCATTCATAATTTTATCATTATTCATCATTTGTAATACTATATTCTCATCAGAAACAAGATCAATTATTCCACATTTTATCATGCTATTATATTGTATAAAATGTGAATATTCAAACAATTTCAATTTTTCTTCATCACTCAAAAAATCACTAATTAAATCAAAAAGTTCTATTGCATTGAACTTATATTTATTTAATGTTTCTCTACTCCCAAATACACTTAATTTGTCATCAGTTTGCTCTAATAATTTTCTTAAATCTTGAGCGTTCATTATTTCTCCTCATTTGTGTTTAAAATTTTTATCTTTCATTATGTTTATATTATCATAATCTTACAAAAATTAAAACAATTAAAATAAAAAAATTTTAATATCTTGAGAAATTATAAACTTTATTAAATTTCAACATAATTCACGCAAAATGTAGCTAAACTGTCGATGAGGACGTGATTTTAGGGACGTGTCAAAAAATCACAATAAAAATAGATGTGAAAAATACATAAAATTGCATTAAAATAAAGTCTTCATTTTATATATTGTCTTTTTAATTAGTCACCTTCCACGATATATCGATAACCATAGCTTTCAGCATATTTTTGTGCATAACTATTTGCACTACAATAGATAGTAATCTTATTTTTATCACTATCACAAATCCTCCCAGTTATTTCGGTTACGCTATCAGGTATATATATCTTAGATAAATTATCGCATTTTTTTATTGCATACTCCTCAATTTGCTGAACGCCATCTCTTATTTCAATACTTTCTAAATTCTCGCACCCATAAATTGATTTATTTCTCATGCTTCCACAGTTGGTTAGACTTTTTAAGTTATCACAAAAAACAAATGTATTAGGGTATAAGAGTCCAACTGTATCAGGAATGACATAATTTTCATCTTCTTTAGCTGCAGGATAACATTCTATTTTTGTTTTATCCTTATTAAAAATAACATCATCTATATTAGTATAACTACCATTATTTTCGCTAATATTTACTTTCCTTAAATTAGTACACCCAAAAAAAGTTTTTCTCGCATAAGAAGAATAATATTCATTCATATTTTTTTCTAAATTTATAATTGTATTATCTGGAATGTTTATTTCTGATATAGCTGTATCAGCGAATGCATAAATGCCAATTTGTTCTACACTTTCAGGAATTTCTATGTCTTTTAAATTCTTACAAACATAAAATAACCCTTTCTCGATAAGTTTCAAATTGCTAGGTATTTTGATATTTGATAAATTAGTACAATATGAAAAAGCATACTCTCCAATTTTTTCTACTGTATCAGGTATTTCTATACTTTCTAAACTTTCGCATCCTGTAAAAGCATTAGAACTAATTTCTATTACACTATTAGGTATTTTTACAGATGTTAATTTTTTATAGCCTTTACAACTACCTATCTTTTCAACTCCGTTATGTATAATGATTTTTTTTAGTCCATCGGGCACATCTATATATATTTCTCCCTTACCATATATCCTAGCTGTTTTATAAATATTATAGATGTAAAAAGATTTATCTCCACTTTTTCCTACTCTTATTGGAATAATTCCTACTATTATCCCAATAAAAATAGCAGCAAATGTTATCCCAGCACTTTGTAAGTAACCTATTTTTTTAAAATCTAATTTAAGTCCTAAAATTATAAAAGTAATGATAAAAATAAATGCATACATTGGTATTAAATTCATTATTTCTCCTCCTAATATACATCTTTATCATATTCGATAGTTTTTAATAGTTCCACTATTCTTGTTTCCTCTAAATTATTTAAAGAATGCTCAGATAATACCATAAATAACATTACTCTATTATTATTAGTATCTAAAACATAATAATTTCTAATATAGGCTGATTCATCAAATATTTCATACCATGCTACATAAAAGTCATCTTTAAAATTTTGGAATCTGCCACTTTGTTTTAATATTTCTGTTCCATAAGCATTTTCAAGATTAATAAACGCATTATAGTATTCTTGTCTATTACTCTCTATGTGATAATCTGCATTTTCACCAGATATGCTATCTGTATTAAAGCATAAGAATACAATCGTCTCTTGTTGATTAACTAATGTTTTATACGTTTGTGTGTCCATATCAATGATATCACTTTTCCAATCACTTCCATATGTTATAGAAACTCCGTGAGATGAATAGTAGTTATATTCATTTTGATTAATAGTAGTAGATACTCTATAGTTATCATCTGTTTTACTATTTTCTAAACTCTTAGATGCACTATCAAATATTCTCATTCCAAAGCTTAGTATTAGTATAATAAATAATACAATTGGCACGATAATAACTGATACTACTGAAGTTCCACCTTTTTTCTTTAATTCTTCTTCGCTTATTGTTTCTATATTAATCTTTTTAATCTTTCTATTAATATGCGATTTATATAATGGGTAAAATGCAAATCCCCATATAACAAAACAAATTAATGAAACAATTGTGTTTTTTACGTAGTTCGCAATAATACCTTGTATTATAAAAGATATCACTGCCACTAAATACATCTTTCTATATAGAAAATAAAAGAATGTAAATAGCATACAAAATACATTAAAGCTAAATTTTTTATTTATCTTTGAATAGATTACATCTGAATTATTTCCTATAAAATTTTTAATAATTTGTTCTTTTTTTTCATTCATTAGTTCTTCTTCCATTTATCTTTATACTCCTTTATATTTTTTTAATTTTATTCCAATAAATACTATAAATGTTATAAGTGTTAGAGTTGTAATAAGAATGATATTATATAGCCCTGTTTGTGGTAATGTTCCTTGTGCTATAGTATTATCTACTTTTTCATTCTTTTGTACAGTGTTTTTATCTTGATCTTCTTCCTGTTGTGTTGGTTTTTTATTTTCTTCGTCTGGTGTAGTTGTTTCATCTTCTAAATTCCATGTAAAACCATTATCTAAATAATCATATAAACCTGAACCATAAGATTGATATAAGGACACATCCTCTACTGGATAATATGTTCCGTTTTTATCATCTAATTCCATATATACATAGTAATATTCGTTACTAACTATATTTGCAGAACTAAAAATAGTTTCTCTGCTATCTCCTAATGGTAATTTATCATTATAAACAGCATCTGCTGATTTAGCATAAGTTAATAATTTCTGCAAACTATTTGCTTCTTTATTTTTAAGTGCTTGTAAAAGGCTTTTATCTGTAACTTTTCCTACTTTAACATTTACTTTTCTATCTTCATTTCCTGTTGGCTCCCTTGAAATTATGGTAGTATCATCATCAAAAAAATGTCCAACTATTCTTTTTCCAAGAGGTAATTGCTCTAATCTTTCTATTTTCTTTGCTTCTACTACTATTTTAGGATTAAAATCACTATCTAATTCACAAATCCAAATATAGATGTCTCCTTTTTCAGCAACTATATTTTGTAAATCATCAATGGTATTATCTTTTTTCCATATTATTTTATTCCAAATATTATCAGTATCTAAACTATCCCAATCTGTAACAGTTAATTTTTCATCTTTATTGTGTGAAACATGCACATAATAATTATTATCTTCTAACAGAGCTACATTTTTAACTTTTAAATGCAAAGTAGTATGACTTGTTTCGTCATATCCCGCCCATTCAAAAGCTATATTACTTATGTCTGCTCTTTTAGGAGTTTCTTCATCTGTTCCTTCTGCATAACAAATAGAAAATAGCCCTAATATTACTAAAATAAAGCTAAACATCATTAAAACTTTTTTAATTTTTCCCATACAAATACCCCTTTTCTTATGTATTGACTATTTTTCGTCAATAAAAATTTTAATTTTTCCCATCTTACAATTAATTTTAACATTATTTTATGAAAAAGCAATACTTTTTTAACTATTTTTTGTTAATTTTCATCTTTTTTTCACTATATTCTGTGTTTTAGTAAATTTATATAAATTATATAATTAAATACGATGTTGGAGGATGTCTATGGAATATAACAAAAACAAAGAAGAAATTAGCCATTATATTGGAAATAAAATATATGAATTAAGAAAATCTCATAAATTATCAAGAGAACAGTTCGCAGAAAAAACTAATTTATCACCAAACTACATTTATGAAATTGAAAAGGGAAATAGTGTTCCTGGTTGTTTAGCATTAATCGATATATGTAATGCTCTTAATATCTCGCCTTCAAATTTAATGGATAAATATTTGAATATAGACGTGTATACCGCCTCTGAGCTAGTTAATAGCAATTACAGAAAATTGTCAAACTATGATAAAAAATTATTAATTGATATGATTGATTTAATGGCTAATAGATAAATGAGATTATGATTTTAGGGACGTGTCAAAAAGATCACAATAAAAATAGATGTGAAAAATAAATAATATCACACACAGAAAAATTTTTTCTATAGAAACAGCTATAAAAAAGTTAAAAAATTATTATTCTTTTTTTAGAAAATCTATAAAAAAATTTAATCAATTTTTATAAAATA
>CANQAB010000025.1 GCA_947589445.1 uncultured Clostridia bacterium
TTAAAATATTAATTATAAAAATATTAATTTAAAAAATAAAAAGAGGTAATTATGAAAAAAAATAAATTAATTAATTATATTGAAATATTAAAAAAAGAAAATTTAATATTAGAAGAAAATATATCTAACGAATTAAAAGAAAAAATAATAAATAATGTTACTTATGATTCAAGAGATGTTATAAATAATACATTATTTATATGTAAAGGTTCTAAATTTAAAATAGAATATTTAGAAAATGCATTAGAAATGGGAGCAATTGCATATGTTTCAGATAAAGAATATAAAGTAAAGGACAAGCCATATATTATAGTAAACAATATAAGAAGAGCAATGGCGTTATTGGCTTCATTATATACAGATTATCCTCAAAAAGAAATTAATATGATAGGATTGACAGGAACAAAGGGAAAATCGACAACTGCATATTATATAAAATATATTTTAGATGATTATATGAATGATTTAAATAAAAAAGAAACTGCAATTCTTTCGTCTATTGATACATACGATGGTAAGGAAAGAAAAGAATCAGTTTTAACAACACCAGAAACGATTGAATTATTTAAACATATTAGAAATGCAGTAGATTCTGGAATGGAAAACTTGGTAATGGAAGTATGTTCACAAGCATTAAAAGTAGAAAGAGTTTATGGAATTCTTTATAAAATAGGAGTTTTTTTAAATATATCAGAAGATCATATTAGTAATATAGAACATAAAGATTATGAAGAATATATCTCATCAAAATTAAAGTTATTTGAACAAACAGAAACTGCAATTATTAATTTAAATACAGATGAATTAGATAGAGTATTAGAATCTGCAAAAAAATCTAAAAAAATAATAACTTTCGGAAATACAGAAAATGCAGATGTTTATGGATATAATATTAGAAAAGAAGGAATGAATACAGTTTTTGATGTTAGAACCAAATATTTTGAAGATGAAATATTATTAACTATGCCAGGATTATTTAATGTAGAAAATGCATTGGCAGCAATTGCTGTAGTTACTGAATTGGGAGTACCATATAAAAATATTTACAATGGTTTAAAAAAAGCAAGAGCAAGTGGAAGAATGGAGGTATATTCAGATAAAAAACAAGAGGTTGTTGTTATTGTTGATTATGCACATAATAAATTAAGTTTTCAAAAATTATATGAATCTACCATAAAAGAATATCCTAAAAGAGAAATAATAACAGTCTTTGGCTGCCCAGGAAATCATGCTCAAAATAGAAGAAAAGATTTAGGAGAACTTTCAGGAAAATATTCTAATATGAATTATTTAACAATGGAAGATCCAAGAAATGAAGACCCAGAAGAAATATGCAAAGAAATTTCAACATATATTAAAAAAGAAAATGGAAAATATAAGATAGTATTAGATAGAGAAGAGGCAATTAAAGAAGCAATTTTAGAAGCAAAACCAAATAGTGTTATATTAATTACTGGAAAAGGAAATGAAACAGTACAATATGTTAAAGGAAAATATGTACCTTGCGAAACAGATGTACAATGTGCTAAAAAATATTTAAAAGAATTAGATAAAAAATCGAAATAATAAACAATAAAAGAACTTTATAAACTCTAAAGTTCTTTTATTATTTTATTTAATATATTTGTAGCTATTTTTTCTGTTTTATTATTAATATCTTTTAAAGGATTAAATTCTACTAAATCGAAAGATTTAATTTTTTCTTTATTTTTTATAATATAATTTAAAAATCCATATGATTCATTTAAATTTAATCCATTTTTTGCAGGAATAGATACACCGGGAGCTAGATTAGGGTCTATACAGTCTAAATCATAACTTATATGAATGCCATTTGTACCATTAGATGCTATATTAAAAGCTTTTTTTGCCATTAAATCTATACCATATTTTCTAATATCTTCTGTCGTAATTATTGTAATACCAGCATTTTTTAAATTATTTAATTCATTTGGTTCATCTATGTCTCGAGCACCAAATAAAACAGCATTTTGATAGTGATAATAGTTTCCAATATGAAAATTATGTAACCATTTTTTTTCATAACCTGTTACACATGCAAAAGGTAATCCATGAATATTACCAGATATAGTTGTTTCAAAAGTATTAAAATCTCCATGAGCATCAAACCAAATAATACCTAAATTATTATAATTGCTAATAGATGCTAATGCAGATGCTATTGCAATACTATGATCACCGACCAATAGTAATAGGAAATATATTATTTTTTATTGTGCTTTTTACTTGAGTGTACAATTTATTATTAAATATATTAATCATATCTAAATTCTTTTTTTTATTTTGTGAATTTAATTCTTTTATATAATTTGAATTATATTCAATTTCTTTAATGTTAACTATATTATCATAATTATAGTTATTTATATTTTTTAATAATATTTTTGGACCTAAATTGCTACCAGTTACATGAACACCCAGATCTGAACATGCAGATATAATATCTATTTTTCGCATAATACCTCCATTTAATTTTAATAAATGATTTTCAATTTATTATTATAGCAATATGATTTAAAAAAGTCAAAATATATAAAATATCTGAAATAAAAATTAATTTAAAATCGTAAATAAAATTGTAAATAGAAAATAAAATTAAAAGAATAAAATTATAAAAAATAAAATTATAAAAAATAAAATTAACAAAATTATAAAATATAGAATTATAAAAAAATTTTATAAATAAAAAATATAATTATAAATAAAAGTAAAGTTGAAAATGAAAAATAAAATTAATATTATATAACAAAATAATAATTAAATATAACAACCTACAGCATGTTTTATAAATTATAATTTGTAATTATAGAACACGCCAAATTTACATAATAATTTATAAACATATAGACAGATTAAAAGAAAAATTTTAGAGGCAATACAACAACTTTACAATATGGCAATAAATTCTAGAGCAGTATATAAGAAAATACAGTGGTAGTTAACAAAGAGTAAAACATAATTTAAAACTCTAAAAAGTATTGATATCCCTATTATTTCAAAAGATGATGTGGATAACTTTTTCTGAATGGAATAGGTAAAATCATCCAAATGAATAGATGAAGAACAAATCTGAATAATTTAAAAGCTTGATTAATTAAATATTAAGAAGTAAGATGTATTTTTAATAACAATAACAACAAATAAAAGTGTAAACTTATATAATTATGGAAAATATTTTAAAGTTGATTATTAACAAAAATTTATTTAAATTTAGATATAATAATAATATCGAATTGAAAATAATAAATTAACTATTAGTATTATATAAAATATTTTATTCTATATAATATTTATAAACATATATTTAAAAATTCATATATAAAAAAATAAAAAATTAAAAATAATAATTATAAATAATATAATAATAATAAAATTTAATATATTAATTTTATTTAATAATTATAATAAAGCTGAAATACGCCTTGTTGTAAGTAAAAAAAATAATTATACTTTATTGAAAATGTTAATATAATAAAAAAAGTAATTTAAAATAATATAATAAATAAAATAAATTAAATAATAATAAATTTTATAAAATTATAAGGTAAAAAAATATAATAATGTATATAAATAATTAATATTAATAAATAAAAGATTTAAATAATATAAAATATTAAAATAATTAATGTGTAAAAATAGGTTTTTGTAAAATATAACAATTAACGAAGGTAAAATATGTAAAATGACATTATATAATTATGTGAACCGAAATAGCAAATCAAGAATCTTAACAAAGTATACATAAATCATAAAACGAGATTGTAGTAAGAAATTTTTTGAAATTTGACTATTCTACATTTGAGATTAGTATATAATGATAGCCAGAGATTAGAAAGATAATATGAATATGTTATAAGAGAATTTATATTTTGACTTTAAACATAAAATCTCAAATAAAAGCATTACCGTAGAAATTTAAAAGTACTGTGGAAAACTTTTTGAAGTATTTTGATAGTTAAAGTCTAAAATTTTAGTATAATGAGATTTTGTGAAGAAAAGGATTATATAAAGTAAAAAGAAAAAAATATACTAAAAATCATTTGTTTAAATGGCAACTACAAAATAAACATAATGAACGTTAAAACAAGAAAAGATAAAAAATGGGTATACATAAATTGAAAAAATATGAAGAAAAATTTTTGAATCATGATACAAATAAATTGCAAAAAAATGACATATTATAAGAAATAATAAATAGTTAAAATAAAAATGTAATAAAAATTTAATTTGTTTTTTACAATTTTTAATAATTTATATCAAATTAAAATATAATAAATAAAAATAAGTTTTAATTAGTTAATTAAATATATAATAAAAAAATATAATAAAAAATATATAATAAAAAATATATAATATAAAAATTATATAATATAAAAATTATATTTTATATTATATATTAAAAAATATGACTTTACAATTATTTAGAAATGTAAAGTCATATTATAAAAATTTAGTTTTTAATTAATTCTTTTTCTTTAAATTCAGCAATGTTATTATTTGTATTTTTTAAATTATCTTTTGCAACTGTCATCATTAATTTAATTCTATTAGTTTGGTTTGCTTCACTTGCACCAGGGTCATAATCAATTGGAGATATATTTGCAATTGGATATTTTTTTCTTATTGTTTTTATTACACCTTTACCAACCACATGATTTGGTAAACAAGCAAATGGCTGAACACAAACAATATTAGGAATATCATTTTCTATATATTCTATCATTTCAGCTGTTAAAAACCAACCTTCACCTGTTTGATTTCCAATAGATAAAATATCTTGTACTTTTTCTTCTAAATGCCAGATATCACATACTGGTAAATATCCTTTTTTGGATTTAGATAGTGCTATTTTTACATCCTTTTCTAAAATATCTATTACTTTAATAGCCATTTTAGAAATGCTTGATTTTGTTTTATCTATTTTTAATAAACTATTAAATGTTATTTTATGAGTCATCATGAATTTAACAAATCCCATAAAGTCAGGAAGAATAACTTCTGCGCCTTCTTTTTCTAATAAGTCTGCAACATAATTATTTCCAAAAGGGTGATATTTAATTAAGACTTCTCCAACAATGCCAACTCTTGGTTTTTTTATTGTTGTATCTAATTCAATTTTTTCGAAATCTTCAACTATATTATATATTGCATTTTTAAATTCTTTATTAGATGAATTTTCAACTATTTTTTTGCCTTTTTCCATCCATTCATAAAATAGTTTTTGCGTTTCACCTTTATTTATTTCATAGGCTCTATTTTTTGTAAGCATCTTTTGAAGTAAATCTCCTAATATAACAGCTTTTAATAATTTTTCAAGCATAGGTAATGTTAATTTAAATCCTGGATTCTTTTCCATGCCTACTATATTAAATGATATAACAGGAACTTGTGGAAATCCAGCGTCTTTTAATGCTTTACGAATAAATCCTATATAGTTTGTAGCACGGCAACCTCCACCTGTTTGTGACATAACAATTGCTGTTTTATTTGGGTCGTATTTACCAGATTGTAATGCTTCTATAAATTGACCTGTTGTTAATATAGAAGGATAACATGCATCATTATTTACATATTTTAATCCAGTTTCTACAGTATTAGGTGTACAATCTCGTAAAAATTCTATATTATAACCATCTGAAGCAACTGCTTTTGTTATAAATTCAAAGTGAATTGGTAGCATTTGTGGTACTAAAATAGTATAATTTTTTTTCATTTCTTTAGTAAAAGGCACTTTATTTAATTCATAATTTCCTTTTGTCTCTAAAGATGTTTTTTTGTTTGCAAGTCTTTTATTCATGCTAGCTAGTAAAGAACGAATTCTAATACGAACAGCACCTAAATTATTTATTTCATCAATTTTTATTAAGGTATACATTTTTTCAAAACTTGATAAAATTTCTTCAACTTGATCTGTTGTAACAGCATCTACACCACAACCAAAAGAGTTTAACTGAACTAATTCTAAATTATCGTGAGTACCAACAAATTCAGCTGCACCATATAGTCTTGAATGATATACCCATTGATTAACAACTCTTAATCTTTTATCTAATTTAGCTAAGTGAGAAACGCTATCTTCTGTTAAAACACATAATCCTAAACTTGTAATTAAAGTATCAATTCCATGATTTACTTCTGGGTCTACATGATATGGACGTCCAGCTAAAACAATTCCTCTTAAATTATTTTCATCTATATATTTAACAGTTTCTTCACCTTTTTTCCTAATATCTGTTTTACATTTTTGATATTCTTCTTCTGCAGATTTAGCGGCTTCAAGTACTTCTTTTTTATTAAAGTTATATTTTTTAAATTCAGGTAATTCTAATATTCTTTTGGTTAATGCATTTGCTTCAAAAGGTAAAAAAGGATTTAAAAAAGTAATATTTTTTTCTTTTAATTCTTCTACATTGTTTTTTAATACCTCAGAATAAGAAATAACTATAGGACAATTGTATTTATTATCTGCTTTTTCAAATTCTTTTCTAGAGTATGGAATACAAGGATAAAAGATAGTATCAATACCTGAATCTATTAAACTAATAATATGTCCATGAGATAATTTAGCAGGATAACATACAGATTCAGATGGCATTGATTCCATTCCCTTTTCATATGTTTTTCTATTGCTTTTTTCTGATAAAATAACTCTAAAACCTAGTTTAGTTAAAAAAGTAAACCAGAATGGATAGTCTTCATACATATTTAATACTCTTGGTATTCCAATTGTACCTCTAATGGCTTTTTCTTCAGATAAAGGTGTATAAGAGAATAACCTTTCATATTTATACTTAATTAAATTAGGTAAATTTTGATTCTCAGATATAATGCCTGCACCTTTTTCACATCTATTTCCTGAAATATATTTTTTTCCATTACTAAATTTATTAATAGTTAATAGACAATGATTTTCACATAAATTGCATCTTGTATGTGTTACTTTAATATCTAAATCATCTAATTCTTCTGTTTTTAGAATAGTAGAGTGATATTCCATATCTAAATTTGATTCATATTGTTCTTCTGCAAGAAGGGCAACACCATATGCACCCATAAGACCTGCAATATCTGGTCTTATTACTTCTTTACCAACAATTAATTCAAAAGCTCTTAAGACAGCATCATTATAAAATGTACCACCTTGTACAACAATATGATTACCCAAAGTTTTAACATCTCTTACTTTCATTACTTTTTGAATTGCGTTTTTAATAACTGAATAAGAAAGTCCTGCAGAGATATCGCCAACTTCATATCCTTCTTTTTGTGCTTGTTTTATTTTAGAGTTCATAAAAACAGTACATCTAGAGCCTAAATCAACAGGTCTTCTGGACTTTAAAGCTTCTTGAACAAATTCAGAAACAGTTAAATTTAAACTTTTTGCAAAAGTTTCAATGAAAGACCCACAGCCAGAAGAACATGCCTCATTTAGCATAATATTATCAATTACATCGCCCTTCATTTTTATGTATTTCATATCCTGTCCACCAATATCTACAATACTACTTACATTTGGCATAAATTTTTTTGCTGCAGTATAATGTGCTATTGTTTCAATTTCATTTAAATCAACATTTAAAGCTGTCTGAATTAATTTTTCTCCATATCCAGTAATACCACTATATCTGATAATAGCTTTTTCTGGTAATACAAGATATAATTGCTTCAACATAGAAATAACACTATTCAAAGGATTTCCTTCATTATTTCCATATAAAGAATATAATAGATTTCCTTCTCTATCAATTAAGACTAACTTAGTTGTTGTAGAACCAGCATCAATTCCTAAGAAACAATCTCCTTTATATGTTTTTAAATCTTTTCTAGAAACTTTATCTTTATCATGTCTTTCTTTAAATTGTTCATATTCTGCATCTGTGGTAAATAGAGGTTTTAATGGTTCAGTTGTAGTATCTTTAGAAATTCTTAAAACCTGTATTTTACTTTTTAATTTTTCTACAGAAATGGGTTCCATAGATAAGGAATCTAAAACTGCTCCTTTTGCAACTAAAAGATGGGCTTCCTCTGGAACAATGATTTCATCTTCTTTTAAATCTAGTGTTTCTATAAATCTATTTCTTAATTCTGATAAATAATTAAGAGGTCCACCTAGAAATGCTATTTTTCCTTTAATAGGTCTACCACAAGCAAGTCCGCTAATAGTTTGATTAACAACAGCTTGAAAAATAGAAGCTGCAATATCTTCTTTAGCGGCACCTTCATTAATTAAAGGTTGAATATCTGTTTTAGCAAAAACACCACATCTCGAAGCAATTGGATAAATAGTATTGTGTTTTTTGGCTAATTCGTTTAAACCTGCTGTGTCTGTATCTAATAAAGATGCCATTTGGTCTAAAAATGCACCTGTACCTCCAGCACAAGTTCCATTCATACGTTGTTCTATTGATTTATCAAAATAAATAATTTTTGCATCTTCACCACCAAGTTCTATAACTACATCTGTTTGTGGTATATATTTTTCTACTGCTCTTTTACATGATACAACTTCTTGTATAAAAGGTAGGTTTAAAAATGTAGCTGCAGACATCGCACCTGAACCAGTTAAAGCGATTGTAAAATTATATCCAGAATAATCTCTAGCTAGTTCTTCTAATACGTCGCAAACTGTATTTTTAGTATCAGAGAAGTGTCTTCTATAATTTGTATAAATTGTTTCTAAATTATTATTCATAATAACAATTTTTACAGTTGTAGAGCCAACATCAAGCCCAACATGTAAAATATTTTCGCTCATAAATATCCTCCTTAATGATTCTATTCATTTAAGAATAATTTTACAGCTAAAGGCTGAATTTGTCAAATGTAAATGACTGGAAAAAGCTTGTATGCGTAAGCTTGTATTTAATATATATTTATTTTACTGTAATATAGTTTTTAATATTTTCATATTTAGTATTACCAATACCAGAGACGTTTTTAATATCTTCAATAGATGAAAATTTTCCATTTTCTTCACGATAATTAATGATTTTTGATGCAGTAGATGGACCTATACCAGGAATAGATTCTAATTCGGTTTGGTTTGCTTTGTTAATATTAACTTTCGTAGATTTGCTCGATAAAGAGGATGTTATATTTGAAGTATTGTAGTCATTAGTGGAAGTTTCATCTTGATTTGTTGATTCCTCTCCTTTTTTTGGTATATATATTTTTTCTCCGTCTTCTAGAATGTAAGCTAAATTAATATTAGTTAAATCAGCATCAGTGTTTAAACCACCAACTGCCTCAATTGCATCAGAAATTCGACTATTTTCATTTAAAGTAATTACTTTACTTTCTTTTACAGCGCCACAGATATAAATTTTAATTGTATTATTTGTGCTTTCATCAGAAATTGAAATATTATTTGATGTATCTTTTTCTACTAAATCTTCATTATTAAAATAATGGTCCTCATTAGTAGATGAAATAGTATATTCATTTTTATATAATGTCGAATAAATATAGTACATAATAAACAATACCATAATAAATAATATAATGAAAAAAATTATTTTTTGTTTTTTTGTTAATGATTCTAACATAATAAAATCACTCCTTTTTATAAAATATTAATAAATGTATGAACTTATTATTGCAAGATAATGAAATTTAAATTAATAAATTAAAATATTAATAGAAGATGTAAATAGTATTTGCCGGCAAATTAGTAAAGTCTAAACCTACATGTAAAATGAATAAGAATAATTAGTTTTTAATATTAAAAACATAATGCAAATTATTTATATTTCAAGTAAATTCTTCG
Organism: uncultured Clostridia bacterium; assembly: GCA_947589445.1. Taxonomy (GTDB): domain Bacteria; phylum Bacillota; class Clostridia; order TANB77; family CAG-508; genus HGM13634. The sequence continues at coordinate 9,788 of CANQAB010000025.1, forward strand.
AAGAGATAGAAGATTAATAATTGCATTTACATTAGTTAGGAAAAATTTTTGGAAAATTATTAAGTAAAATATAATTATTTTGTAACTATTTATTTAAGAAATATAAAATATATCTTGAAAAATCTTTAAATATAATATATAGTATTAAAGTAAATTTTTAATTAAAGGACTAGTAAAATGAAGAAAAAAATAACATATTTAATTTTTATAATGGTATTAATAATAAGTTTAGCTGTGCCAAACTTTTCTATAGCAGAAAATATAATAGAAGGTACAAATACTACAGAAAAAAAAGATATTTTTTCAGATATAGAAGCACCAAATTTATTACTTGCAGAAACAAGTACAGGCAAAATTTTATATGAGAGAGATGCAGAAAAAAGAATTTTTCCAGCTAGTATAACTAAATTGATGACAGCAATTTTAGTAGTAGAAAATTGTGAGTTAGATGAAATAGTCACGGTTAGTGAAAATGCAGTAAAAAGCGTACCGCCTGGATACGTAAATGCTAATTTACAAGTAGGGGAAGAATTAACAGTTGAAGATTTGCTATATGTTATGCTTATTCCTTCTGCAAATGATGCTGCTAATGTATTGGCAGAACATGTAGGTGGATCTATAGAAAGCTTTGCTACAATGATGAATACAAGGGCAAAAGAATTAGGATGTACAGGAACTAATTTTACTAATCCTAGTGGATTACACGAGGAAACTCATTATACAACTGCAAAGGATTTGCTTTGCATTGCGAGAGAGGCAATTTCAAAAAGCCTTATACAGAAAATAGTTGGAACAACAACATATACTTTAACTAATACAGAGAAATATACAGGAACACAAAGAAAATTTACATCAACTAATTATATGAAACAACAAAATTTAAGTAAGTATTATTGTGATTATTGCATAGGTGGAAAAACAGGATATACAGGGGAAGCGAAAAATTGTGTAGTAGAATTTGCTAAAAAAGATGGTATAGAATTAACAGCAATTGTAATGGGAGAAAATGCAACCGTGAAAGGAAAAAAATTTTTAGATGCAAAGGAAATGTTTGATTATGCATTTAAAAATTATAAAAATGAAGTAGTAGCTACTAAAAATGAAAAATATGAAAGTGTTAAAATAAATAATGCAACAAAAGAAACAGCTATGCTAGATGCTTTATATGAAAACGATGTTAAAATTTTAAAAGAAAAAAGTACACAAACAGATATTGATAAAGATAATGAAGAAGTTAAAGAAACTGTAGAATATTATAATTTAAAAGCTCCAATAAAACAAGGTGAAAAAATAGGAAATATAAAATATGAATATGAAGGAATTAGTTATTCTACAGATTTAATTGCAGGAGCAGATGTAGAAGAATCTGTTGTGCTAGAAAATTTATTAAAAATATTAATATTAGCACTTATTATATATATAATATATAGTTTAAAAAAAAGCAAGAAAAAAGTTAGAAAACACGGAAAAAAATATAAATAAAGCTAAAAGAATGCTTTAATACTTTATTAAAATAAGAAAAAACAAAGTAGGTATACAATTTTGCCTACTTTGTTTTTTGTTAAATTAATTATTCTACATTAAAATCTTTACCTAATATTATTGTTATATCTACAGTAGATTCTGTACTAGAATTAGATGTCGTTCCTACCTCTAGCAGATTTTGAATTGATGAAAGAATATCTTGTGATACATTAGATTTATTAATAATTGATGTTTTTTTTGTAGAGTTTGTATTTCCTGCTTTGGAAACTACAAATCCTGCATTTTGTAATAATTCTTTTGCTTTAGTAAGATTTAATGATTTACCTGAACCATTTAAAACTTCTATTTTAATGGATGATAAGTCTTTTTCAGAAATCTCATTAATATTTGCTAGTTCATTATTCATTTTTGTAAAATATTCTTCTGTTTGCAATTTACTTGCAATATATAACCAAACACCATTACACTTTTCTGGACTGCCTGGAAGACTTCCTGTTTGGAGATTATCGGTATTAAATTCCACAGCTGGAGCGATATATTGTTTTATAAAGTCAATAGGAATATTAGTTTTTACATATGTTTGAGCAATATCAATAAATTTCCCAATATTTCCAATGTTATCAACTGTTATGGTTTGCTGAATGACAGCCTTTAAAAAATTTCTTTGGGTTTTCATTCTGCCAATATCATTATCTCCATATTCTGGGTCGTATGTTGTACCATCTTGATTATGTCTAAATCTTACAACTTGTTCTGCTTTATTACCATCTAATAATTGGTATCCTTTTTTTAAATCTATATATAAATTTTGTTTTTTGTCTGTATATTTCATGTCCATAGGAACATCGAAATATACGCCACCAATGGTATCTACTAGGATTTTTAAAGCATCTGTGTCAACTACTACATAATAGTTTAAATTTAATCCTGTTACTTTATTAACTGCTTCCAAAGTCTTTTCCGGATACATACCTTGATAAATAGAATTAATTTTTTCACTGGCAGTTGCATAGGTTTTATTATCTCCAACAAATGTATCTCTAGGAATAGAAATTAAATAAGCCTTTTGCGTTTTGGGGTTATACTTAAATACCATAATAGTATCTGTTAAATTTTGACTACTTCCCATAATTAATACAGAAAAGGGTTCTAGTTTTTCAATATCTTCTTTGGTTTGTCCCATTGCTGTGGCTATAAATCCTAATTTACCACCACCATTTTTTATTGTTCCATAGGTAAAATAAATTACAATTGTTAATATAATTAATAAAAAAAATAATAATAATATTTTTTTTATAGAAAGATGTTTTTTTCTTTTTTTATTATTGACTTTTTTTATTTTTTTTTCATTTTTTTCTTTTTTCAATTTTCTTTCTCCCATATCATTTTGATAAATGTATTCAAAGTATAACAAAACTATAGAAAAATATCAATATAAATTTAAGTAAATAAAATAAATATAATATTATTATTATACATAATATTTGTAATTATAGAAGAATTAATAATATTTAATAAATTATTTATATTAACTACTGGTGATAGTATTGCGATTATTGCTAGAATAACATATATTATAATGAATCCCTTTATTAAACCATATATAAAACCGCCTGCATTATTAAATTGCTTAATAATGGGTAATTTTGCAATTAAATCACCAGAAAATTTAAAGAATAGCAAAATAATATTTGTAATAATGAAAACGGATATCATACAAGCAATATTAATAATTGTATTAGATATAGTATTTGCAATTACATTTGTAGATGCATTTTTAACATTAGAATAATAATTTACTATTATATTTTCAGTTTCTTGTTTTGTAGTATTAGACGAAGATAATCTCTCTTCTATTGTCTGTTCTATTTTATCATCAATAGATGTATAATTAATAATAAAGTTAGAAATTGGTTTATATAATAGTATTGCAATTAGTATAGCTAATATAAAACTTATTAAATGGAAAGCTACTTTTATTAAACCTTTTTTGTATCCAATAAAAGTACTTAAGGCTATTAATACAAGTAAAATAACATCTATTATATAATTCATTTTTTCCTCCTTTCTAAATATTTAAATTTCTATTATATCAATTTTATTTTTATAAACTATTCCTGCTATTGTATCGCCTATAATAATATTATTTATCTCATTATATGAATCGTATTTTTTTATTAACCAACCATTTAAACTAATAAAGTGAACTTCAGATCCAGTATTTATTGCTATTTTATCTTCATTGGTATAAATTGATTTAATACTTCCTTTGAATTCATAAGTATTTGTAGAGTTATTTTGAACATTAAAAATATTAATGTATGAAGTACTACTAAATCCATAGCTTTTACTATTAGAACATAGGTAACTATTTTTTAAATTAATATCAATAAACTCATAGCCTTCTAAATCTTTCAATTTTTTGTCTGAGAAATCTGAAATATTTAGTAAATAAATACTATCGTTACACATGCAAATTAATTTATTTTTATCATTATATTTTATATTAGTAAGAAGAGTATTTTCCTTTAATGTGTAATTATACACTACAGAATTTGTTGGATCTGTTGATGCTTTTTCTATGGATATATTTTTTACCATAGATTTAATAATAGAACCAGAGTAATCAATTTCAGCAATTGATAAATATTTATTATCATTAGAAATATCTGTATCAATTGCAATATTATTTGATAAATATGTTTTAAATAGTTCCTTACCTTTTGAATCATATAAAATAACTACAGATTTATAGCTTGTACCAGAAACAATAACAGAAACATATCCGTTTTTATTAACATTTATTTTAGAAATATTACCATCTATGGTATTTTGCCAAATAATATTAGTTCCAGAAATTAAGAATATATTATTTCCATTATTTTCAGCAATAGCTAAAAATTTATTATTACTAGCAAAAATAGGAGATGTAATATTAATATCATTTTGACTATAAACTTGACCAGAAGATGTGTAAGTATATAATACATTTTTATTAAAAACAGTAATGTATTTATCATATGCATAAAAATATTGGTCTTCATTAGAAACTATTTCAATAAAAGGTAATTTATCTGAATTAACTTCTTTTCTGAAAATGTAGATATCTATGAAATGTCTAAATGAAGAATTTAAAGTATATATAATACCTAAAATTATAAAAACTAAAATAATAAAACATATTAATACTAAACTAATTATTTTCTTTTTATTTAATTCTTGTGTTGGAAATTTTATAATAGGCATATTTTTCTCCTCTTTTTTTCTTTTATTAATTTATATCAGTTTTATTAATTTTTTTCAAGTCTTATCAATGAATATTAAAAATATTTGTATTAGACCAATTAATCCAAATAAAGGATAAAAGAAATTAATTAAAGTTGAGAATGAAAACATACAAAAAATGAATGATAAAAATAAAAATAATATTAGTTTTTTATGAAAATGTTTTTTATTAAAGTTATTAATAAAAGAGTATCCACATGATATCATGGTTGTAAAAATTGCTGATAAAATAACAAAAAAATAAAAATAAGAAAAAAAGAAAAAAGAATTGTTAGAAATATATAATATTGGCAATTCGATATTAGAAATATTATTATAAAAACTTAATAGTAATAAATTAACTAAAAAAGTTATTATAAAAATAATAAGTGAGAAAAAAAATGATACATTTAAATTCATTTTTTTATTTTTAATTAACTTTAAGTCAAAAATAATTGGTATTAATAATAAACTATTATAACTAAAATATAATAGTCCCATAAAAATATCTTTAAAAAAAATAATAAAATTATTAGAAGTTGTAAATTGAATGTTTTCTAAATTAATATTTAACAAACATAACGAAATTATAAAAATAATTAAAATAGGCATTAAAATAGAATTAATAATATAAACAAAGTTTATGTTTTTTTTATAAAAAATAACATAGCATATAAAAATTGTAATTATAATAGTTATCCATTTTGCGATATTAAATTGATAATTAAAAAGAGATGATAAAGCGATTACCATAATATAAAAAGATGACGCAAGAAAAATATTAATAACATACGTAAATATTCGTGAATTTAAAAACTTGTATTTTTTTTCAAGGTAAGCAATAAATTCACCATAATCATCTATATGTAAACTATATTTAGCGTTTAGACATTTGTAAATTAATAAAAATAGTAAAAAACAAAATAGTGTAATAGAAAAAAAACTATTATACTGATATATAGTAAAAAAATTATATATTTCTCTTCCGGAAGCAAATCCTGCTCCTACAAAACTTCCAACTAAAACAAAAATTGTTTTTAACATAAGCCCTCACAAAATTAAAAATATATTTAATTTTATGTTTTAAAAACTATAAAA
>CANQAB010000026.1 GCA_947589445.1 uncultured Clostridia bacterium
TCATCTATGTATATGATTAGGCATAATTATATACTCTTCTATTGCTATATTCCTATATATTTTTTTCTAATAGGCAGAGTACTTTTCATATTTTCAATTTTTATGCTCCTTAAACTCCATTATAGTTTATTTAAAATTTATTTGCAATATTTTTCTCAAATTATGTATCCACTTTTATTTTGTCGATATTTTTTAAAATTGTAATATATTTATAATAATAGATATAGACAATTTATTGAATTTGATATATACTTAGAAAAAATTGAAGATGGAGGTAATATTATGTCAGATATTATATCTTATTTATTTCAAACAAATGCTATTAAATTTTGCGAAGAAAACATGCCTTTTTGGTATACTTCTGGAAAAATTGGTCCATATTTTATTAATACTCATTTTATTTATGGTAATGAATCCGAGGCAAAGGAATTACTATCTTTTATAGATGAACAGCTTTCAGATAAAATCTCTTTGCCTAAAAATGTATTTGAAAAAGTTTTATTGCAATATAATACTAATACTATTTATAAAGATGTAATTGATACAATGATAAATATGATTAAATCAAATATCAATATAGATGAAATTGATTATATTTCTGGTGGAGAAAGAAGAGATTGGTTTTTTTCTAATATAATTGCTTATTTATTAAATAAACAACATATTTCTATTTATAAAGATTTAAGCGCCGTTGTATCTGATAGCAAATTTGCAGAAACAACTTTTGTAAAAAATATTAATGGTAAAAAAGTTTTACATATTGCTGACTTAATAACTGTTGCCTCAAGTTATATAAGAGCTTGGATTCCCGCAATAGAAAATTTAGGAGCTAAAATGTGTTGGTCATGTGTAGTAGTAGACAGAATGCAAGGTGGAACAGAAAAAATTAAGGAAAAAGGAATTTTACCTTTAAGTTTAGTACAAGTTGATAAATCGTTATTTGCAAAGGCTGAAGAAATGAAGTTTATTAATAAAGCACAAAAAGAAATGTTAAATAATTTTTTTGATAATCCTGATGAAACAATGAGAAACTTTTTAACTTTACATCCTGAATTTATAAAACAATCTTTAAATGCTGATGAAAAAACAGCCAAAAGAGCAAAATTACTCGTAGAAAATAATTTATACAATTTAAATTAAACTATATTCAAATTAAAAATTGGAAGTTAAGCTTTAAAATACAATTTTATAGTCTATAACTTCCAATTTTGTATTTAAATTAAGGAAATAAATGCATATAATATTATTTTAATTATATTATTACTAATTAAAATATAATTCATAAACGGAATTCCAATTTCATTTACATTGTCATATACTTTTAAAAGCTCTTTTTCTTCTTCTTTTGTTAATAAATTAATTTCTTCAATATATTCTTTTGCTATATACTTTGCTTTTATCATTGCATCACTTTCTAAATTAAATCTTACTGCATACTGAATAATACTTAAAAATATTAATAATACAATATGAATAGATGTAAATTGAATTTTATTAAATAAAGTTAATATAAATATTATAATAAAATATAATAAATAAATGTTAGTAAATATGAAATTAGCCCATAACATTCTTTTATTTTGGCATGAGTGTATACATTCATGTGCTATTGTTTGTGGTTTCATATAGTTTTGTTCAAATTTTCCTAATGTAATTGTATTGTTAAATACAGTATATAGACAACTATTATATTCTGGGTTAATCTTTATTTTTACACTTTCATTATTTAACATTTTTAATATATCATTACACATTTTTTCATCCGGTGGAAATTTATTTGAAATATTTTCAATAATTTCTGATTCTTTTATTTCCATTCTCTTAATATCTTTAAAATTAATATTTAAAAAAATTTTTAATAATACTAACGTACATAAGCATATTATAATCACTGAAATTTCAAACATAAATTACACTCCTTATAAGGCAAGTGAATTTTTCACATTTTTATTCTTGCCGATTTAATTTTCTAATCATAATTAGAAAATATCAAACTTAATAGCACTTTTATATAATACTAAATTAAACATTCCATTTATATAAGAATGAGAATAGCAATACTAAACGCTATTCTCATTAATATTATTCTAAAACCTCTTTTACTGCATCACCAATAATTTTGTTAACATCTGCTAGTAAAATATTAAATTTAAATTCTGCATCAAAATATTCTTTCACATTTTCTTTTGATAATAATTCTGTGTAAATTTCTTGCAATTCTTTTTCTTTATCTTTATTGGCCTCTGCTCCTTGCATTGCAGAAATTTGAACTTCATATCTTAATGATTCGAATTTTTTTATCTTTTCATTAACTTCTACATTATTTTTTACTAAATCTTTATATTTTTTATAATTAGTAAATTCTTCAGATTTTTTTATCTCTTGTGCTAATTGATTAACAGTATCGTAAACATTCATAAAATTTATCTCCTTTTTATACTTACATTTTAAGCATATGCTTGACGTTTTCTAAATTCAAGCAACTTTGAAATTTCCTTTTCTTGTCCTTTTATTCTTTTTACTTTAGATGCTTTTTCTTGTTCTATTTGTCTAGCTTGTCTTGAAGCAACTGTTTCGCATATTGCTTTTTGATAAGCAAAATGCGTATCTTGAGCAATTTTTGTCCAATTATATATTTCTTTTACTTTATTTTTTGCATTTTTTGAAAGTTCACTACATAATTTATAATCAAACAATAATGTTAGAATAGAATCTGCAATTGAATTGCTATTTCCTGCATAACTTTTCATTCCATCTACGCCATGTTCTACTATTTCATTAAGTCCACCTATATCAGACACAACAATAGGATTTCCTGCGAGCATTCCTTCTAATGCAACAATTCCAAAAGGTTCATAAGTACTTGGAAAAACTGAAATATCTGAACATTTATAAAGCTTGCATAAAGACTTATGGTCCATATATCCTGTAAAATACACTTTATTTGATAATCCTAAATATTCAACCTGAGCTTTTAATTCATCATACATTCCGCCTTTTCCGGCAATTACTAATTTTGCATCATGGTAATTTTGTAATATTTTTGGCATTGCTCCAATTAGGTATTGCACACCCTTTTCATATACTAATCTACCTGCATAAAGAATAATTTTTTCATTATCTGATGCATAATTTCTTCTGAAGTCATAATCTTTTTCAATTCCGCTATACATAGTTAAATTTACTCCATTAGGTATTACATTTATTTTTTCAAATGGCAAACCAAAATTTCTTTGTAGCTCACACTTCATATAATTACTGTTTACAATTACTTCATTTGCTTCATATGTTAACATCCATTCAGTATCATTAATATATCTTTGTGTTTCATCATGAATTCCATTATTTCTACCTGCCTCTGTAGCATGTATAGTTGCAACAATTGGTATATCATAAGAGTTTTTTATAGATTTTGCTGCATAAGCTACTAGCCAATCATGAGCATGAACAACATCAAACTTTCCTTCCTTACTTATTATTTCATTGGCTTTTGATAACATATTAAAATTTAATTGCATAATCCAATCTATAAAGTTATTTGGATTTATCATATAATTATCTACTCTATATACTTTTACACCTTTATCGTCTTCAAAGTATGGCATATTGCTTTCTCTGTAAGTTATTACTGTAACTTCATGTCCATCCTTGATTAATCTTTTAGATAAATCATGAACAACTCTTGCAATACCTCCTACAATTCTTGGTGGATATTCCCATGTTAGCATTAGTATTTTCATAAAACAAATGCTCCTTTCAAAATTATCTTTTGTAATTTATATTATTGTATACAAAATAACCAAAAAAGTAAATAAAAAATGTAAATTTTTACAAAAAAATTTACATTTTTATTTATAATCTATTATATTATTTATATACTAACCTTTTATTGTTTCGGTATACACTTGCATTGCTTCTTCAATATCTCCATCAAAAATTAGCTTTCCTGTCTGCATTACCATCCCTCTACTGCAAAAATCTTGTGCAGTTTTTGTAGCATGAGTAACATATAGTAATGTTACATTATCTTTTTTTATAAGCTCATTTATTTTTTTTATACATTTTCTCCTAAACTCTTCATCGCCAACGCTTAATGCTTCATCTACAATTAATATTTCAGGTTCTACATTAACATTAATAGAAAATCCTAATCTTGCCTTCATACCGCTAGAGTATGTTCTAACAGGTTGATCTATATATTCTTCTAATTCAGCAAAATCAACAATTAATCCTTCTATCTTTTTTATTTCTGAATTTTCAAGTCCTAATATTTGCCCTTTTAAATATATATTTTCTCTTCCTGTAAATTCAGGATCAAATCCAGATGTTAACTCTAACAGTGCACTAACCCTACCATCTATTATTATTTCTCCACTTGTTGGATATGCAACTTCTGTTATCATTTTTAAAATTGTAGATTTCCCTGCACCATTTTTTCCAAATAACGCAACAGATTCACCCTTTTGTACTTTAAATGAAACATTATCAACTGCTTTTTTAGGTTTATATGGTGTTTTTTTAAAGAATATAGCTTTAAATCTTTGCTTATCATTTTTATATAATTTATATGTTTTACATACATTTTTAAATTCAATTACTGTTTTTGACATTATTTTACTCCTTTTTATTGTAAAAGTAAATTTTATTTAAATACTGTACAATATCTTATAAACAAATTTACACTAATGAGCTAAATAGATTTCATTACAATACATCTGGTATATCTTTTCTTAGTTTTTTATATGCCCATAATGATAGTATAATCATTATAACAGTTAATAGTAAAAAACATAATAATTGCTTTGGTTGTTCCCAAAACCATACTTTATTAATAAAACAATTTCTAAATCCTGTTACTAAATAAGTTACTGGATTTATCATTAAAAGTCTTTTTAGCCATACTATTTTAATGGTTTCAGGATTCCATAATATACCAGATAGCCAAAATACTGCTGTTACAAAAGATTTTACAAGATTTGCAAAATCTTTACTAATACAAGATAACATAGAACCAAATAAAGACCATGAAGTAAAGAAAATGAAAGTTAAGCATACATAGAAAGGTATTTGTATATAGTAAATGTCTGGTAAAAAACCATTAAATAAAAATATTATAATAACTATTAAAATTAATATAATGTTTGTAATATATTTTGACATACTATAAAAAGTTGGTATTGTGGCAATTGGAAACTTCATTTTATTTACTAAATGTTTATATTTTCTAATACAGTCTGTTCCTTGAGATATCATATCTCCCATATAGAACCATGGAACAAGCCCAGCAATTAACCATAAAAAGAAAGAATAACCATTAACATCCTTTCCAGCTCTTAATCCAATCTGAAATGCAAACCAATAAACAAATATTGTTACAGCAGGCTTAATAATTGCCCATGTCCACCCTAACGCAGCACCTCTATACGTTTTTATTAAATCTGCTTTTGCTAGTTTTAAAATTTGTTGTCTATATGCAATATGATCTTTAATTATATTTTTCAATATTTTTATCATAATTTTTCTCCACTTGTATTGATAGTTCCTCTTCTAAATGCTTAATAGTTCTTCTAAAACCTTCTTCTATTCCATACTTAGGATTCCATCCTAATTCTGAACGAATTTTTTTTGTTGAAAGTATACCATTTTTAAATGAAGCACATCCTTTATTTATACTATCATTTGGTATATCAAATATCAATTTTAAGTTTTTTTCTTTTTTTATATTTACTAATGTTTCAGCTAATTCCTTTATAGTAGTTTTAGAATTCTCATCTCCTATATTATATACAATATCTCTTGAATTTAATAAAACTAAAAACATTGCGGTAATAGCATCTGCAATGTATGTGTACGTTCTAACTGATGAGCCATCACTTTTTAAAAGAATGTTTTCATTGTGCATAATATTATTTAAAAAATCTGCTTGAACACGTCCATCGTATATTGACATTCCTGGTCCATATGTGTGTGCTAATCTAACAATTTTTGTGTTTAAACCATATTCTTCTTTAAATGATGCACACATATTTTCAGCAGCTTTTTTTCCTTCTGCATAACCATTTCTCGGTATTAATGGATTAACTTGTCCTAATATTCCTTTCTCGGTAAATTCTTCCTGACCTAAATTAGGTTCTCCATAAATCTCTCTTGAACTGATAAATAAAAATCCTAAGGCTTTTTTTTCAAGAGCCAATTTTAAAGCATTTGCTGTTCCAATTGTATTTGCAAAATTCGTTTCTACTGGATATTCTTTCATTATCTTAGGACTTGCTGGAGATGCAGCATGTATTATATAGTCTACTTTTTCGTCTATTTTTATTTCATTAGTAACATCTTGTATGATAATATCTACTAATGGATTTTCTTTTACCTTGCTATCTATTTTTCTTTCATTTTTTATTAATATCTTAATATGAATATTGCTATTATAAAGTTTGTTCAATTTTAATAAAGTATATAAAAAATAAGACCCTATCATTCCAGATGCACCTGTAATTAAAACTGTTTTATCCTTTAATTTTTCTAATAATAATTTAGAAGTACATTCATCAATTATTTTTTCAATGTCTTCATCTACTATTTTGGAATAGAACATGTTTATTCCTCCTATTTTTTATTTGTTTCTAGGAACTCTCTATAGTCATTAACACTATAATTTCCAATTAAAGTACAATAATCTTCTTGTGTTGTTACTTTAATATTTCCTGGATTTCCTAACACTAGGTGACATTTCTTACCATTTGCGAACATAAGTCCACATGAATCAACTATTCCTTCATAGCTTGGATTCTTTTCTCTTTCTTTTAAGTGAGCTTCTAATAATTCGTTTAAATAAAATCCTTGTGGTGCTTGTGCTGTATACATTTCATTTCGAGATGGCATAGATTCTACAGTCTCTCCAGAAAGACTTTTTATAGGCGTTTCAAAACAAGGTGTAACGGTAATTGCACTTCCAAATTCTTTAACACTTCTTATACATTTTATAATTGTCTTTTCTGTAATTAATGGTCTTACACCATCATGTATTAGTACAATTGCATCTTCGTGATCTTTTTTTACTTCTGATAAAGCAATAAATATGGAGTCTTGGCCAGTAGCTCCTCCTGCAAATACTGATTTAACCTTATTTATATTAAACTTTTTTATAAGTTTATTTAGATGTTGTATCCAGCTTTCTATGCATGCCACATATATTTCGTCTATTACATTGTTGTCGTTAAATTTTTCCAATGTATGAATAATAATTTCTTTACCATGTACCTTTAAAAATTGCTTAGGAATTTCTGTTTTCATTCTTTGACCTGTTCCTCCTGCAAATATTACAGCTATATTCTTCATATTAAACCTCTCTTTCTTTATTTATATTTTTTAAAATAAATATTGTTCAATTTTCTCTACCATTTTTTTAGTACATTGTTCTTTATTTGTAACATATTTATTTATAAATTTTTTTAAATACGTATAATCATACTCTTTATCTAGATATTTTACGATTTCTTTTGGATTACTTGATTTATATCCAGGTAATTCATTATAATCTATTGCTAATCCTCTTGAAATGTTATATTTATCCATATCAAAGTTGTAAAAATATAAAGGTATATTTAAAATACCTGCTTCATAAATAATACATGAATAATCACTAATTACTTTGTTCGCAATGGATAACATTTCAAATGTAGAAAACTTTTTGTCTATAATTGCATTTTTAACATGTACATCTACTTTTGAAAGTGGATGTAATTTAATAATTAAATTATATCTGCTATAATCTATATTTTCAGCCATTTCGTTAATTGCATTTTCTAAAAATTGCTCATCTTTTCTAAATGTAGGACAATATACTATGTTTTGTTTATTAGAATCCAATATTGGATATTCATTTATAATTTCTTTTTTCTTGTTAGTTTGATATGTGGTATCTAAAAGTAAATCTATTCTTGGAAGTGTCATAGTAATTATCTTTTCTGTACTGCATCCAAATCCTGTAGCTAAATGATCTTTATAAGCGTCACTTGATGCAAATATTATATTATAATTTTTGTGTTGTTTCATTATATTGGCTATTTTTTTATTGCTTCCTTCTTTTTTATCTAAAATAGCACATCCAAATTTTTTCATTGTACCTATTGAATGCCAAATTTGTATAATTGTAAGATTTTTTTTATGATGCAATATACTTACTGTAGGACAGTAAGTGTCTAATATACATACTTTCGATGTTGCTAAATGATACATTTGCTTAATCATATGTAATCCATAAGACAATATAGACATTACATTATTATTTAACATTTTGCATAAGTAAACGACCTTATGATTCTTCTTTAGTTCATTTCCTAATAGCTGAAAATCTAAATTTACATTGTTTGACTGACGAGATATAAAAACTATCTTATTTTGTTGTGGTAGTAATTTTAAAAAGGTATATATAAAATTTAAAAAAAATATCATTATATATAAAATTACTGACTTCATATTTACCCCTCAAATATATTTTTTTCTATTATACTACATGAATTAGTATTACGCAAATTTTTAATATCTTTTTTTATGCTACATTTTGGCTTATTTGATAACTTTTGTAATATATCTATTAGTTCGTTAAAATCCTTCGTTTCATAGGTTTCTTTGCTAAATACATCTTTTGTATGCATTTTACGAAGATATTCATATAATACTTTATCATATCTATAGAATATAATTGGTCTATCAAATAATGAGTATTCATAAGCACATGAAGAATAATCTGTAATTAATACATCTGTTATATAAAATATATCATTAATATCATATTGAAATGTATAATCATAAAATATATCTTTATATTCTTCTTTGATTTCAATTTTATTATTCACAAAAGGATGAAATTTAAATATTGTAATAAAATTATTTTTTTTGCAAAAATCTGCAAGTTTATCTTGATTAATCATATCCATGTCATAATACGCATTAACTTGTCCTGTTCCTCTGTATGTAGGAGCAAACAATATAATTTTTTTATTCTTTAAATTTTTATTTTTTTGATAAAAATTATTTATCGTTTTCTTAATTTTATCTTCATTTAAATATCCTTCTAATCTAGGCATTCCTACTGGTATAAATTTTGACTTACTAATACCAAAAACTTCTTCATATACGTCAATTAACGATTCATTATCTACAATTGCATAATCATATTTTCGGTGTCCTGATATAAATGGGTGTGGTGAACCTTTTTGTCCAAATCTTGCATATCCTACAGCTTTAAATCCCACACCAGCATGCCATAATTGAATAAGTTTTACGTCTTTTCCAATATTTAAATATGTCAATAGAGGGGTATAATTATCCACTATAATATAGCTGCATGAAGCTATTGAAATTATCTCCGATAATCTTTCAAAATAATTAAGTTTTTTAGTAAATACATTTTTGCAATATTTTTTTATATTATATTTACCCCTTGTAATTAAATAATTATAGAAAAACAAAGAATTACCTTGTAGCTCATCTCCATTTTCATTTAAAAACAAAACTGAATTTTGTTTTTTAAAATTAATGGTATGTACTATTTTATATATAACATTTGCCACTGCTAAACTTATAATTTGAATAACGTTTTTTATCTTTTTCTTTATTTTTTTAGCTTCAAACAGAGGTCTTACTTTTTCTGGCTTTTTATTTTTCATCATAAATTGAGTATGAATAGACAACTCCATATTTTCATTTATTGAAAATGTTACAATATAAGCATAGGTATTACCTTTATATTTATATATTCTTGATAAATCATCTAACTTAGAAATTATTTTTTCTGTAACTCGAACACTTTCTAAGTTAGATAAAATATTCCATTTTCCTTCTGGAAGTATTGTACCTTCTGGTGTATTAGTTAATAGAATTTTTATTTGATTGTTTTCACTCTTTAATTCAAATTCTTCCTTTTGGTTTGTTAAAATAAATTTACTATTTTTATCTACTTCATCAAACTTTAAAATTAGATTTGTTCGTTCCCAAGATATATCATTTATAATATTCATATTAATCCTCTTTTTTTACATTCTATCAGGCATTTCTATTCCTAATAAATTCATTCCTATTTTTAAAACTAAACCTGTCACATAAGTTAAAAATACTCTGGCATCTCTTTCCTCTTTCTTTTGAGACATCACCTTATATTCATTATAAAAACTACTATATGCTTTCGCTAAATCTATTAAATACCTTGCTAAAATAGATGGTTCATTTTTATTAGTAGCTTCAATAATTGTTTCTTGAAAATTATAAATTAATTTAATTATTCTTAATGCTTCTTTATTGTTTAACTGATTTATATCTATTTCTTTTACATTAGGTATGTTATCTATACAAGATAATATACTGTTTGTTCTTACATAAGTATATTGTATGTATGGCCCCGTTTCTCCATTAAAGTTTAGAATTGTATCCCAGTCAAAAACTTGGTCTTTAATTAAAGTTGTCGCTATATTACTAAATGTTATTGCCCCAATTCCAATTTTCTTTACATTTTCATATTTATTTTCCATATTAGAATTTTTCTCTTCTATAATACTTTCTACCCTTGTAATCGCTTCTTCTATTAGATCAGTTACTTTAATAACGTTTCCTTCTCGCGTAGACATTCTTCCAGATTTTAAATGGACCATCCCATATGGAATATGAATTAACCCCTTGATGTATTTTTCATCTAATCCTAATAACTTTGCCACTTCAAATACTTGTTTAAAATGTAAATTTTGCTCATATGCTACAACATACAAGCATTTATCAAAATCGTATGTCCTAGCTCTGTAAAGAATAGCTGCTAAGTCTCTTGTTGCGTAAGTTGTAGAATTATTAGATTTTTTTATCATACAAACTCCCATTTTTTCTTCTTCTAAATCTACAATTTTAGCACCTTCTGATTCAATTAATTTACCTGATTTTTCTAGCAAACTCACTATTTCATCCATTTTATCTGAATAGAAAGCTTCTCCATTTAAAGAATCAAATTTTACACCTAAAATATCATAAATTCTATTAAATTCTTTTAAACTTAATTCCTTAAATCTATTCCAAATCTCTACACAATAAGTATCACCATCTTCTAATTTTTTAAAATTACTACGACAAGCTTCTAGTATAGTTTCATCTTGTTTGCATAATTCATTAATCCTAACATATATTTTTGTTAATTCTTCTATCGGGTTTTCTTCAATATTATATTCTTTTCCCCATAGTTTATATCCTTCTATCATTTTACCAAATTGCGTACCGTAATCTCCTAAATGATTAATTCCAATTGTATTATATCCTAAAAACTTATACATATTATATAAACTATGTCCAATTAGAGTATTTCTTAAATGCCCAATGTGAAATGGTTTTGCAATATTAGGAGATGAATATTCTACAATTATTTTCTTGTTTTTTCCAATATTTGACCTTCCGTATTCCTCTTTCTTTTCATCTATTTCTTGTATAGTTGTTTCTATTAAAAGATTTTTATTAATACTAAAGTTTAAATATCCACCTGCTACTTCTACTTTTTCAATAGCAACATTTTCAATACTAGAATCTATTTTTTCCTTTAACTCGTTTGCTATTATATTCGGAGATTTTTTTAAACTTTTGGCTAATCTAAAGCATGGAAAAGCATAGTCCCCTATTGTATCATCTGGTGGTACTTCTATGTATCCTTGTATTTCATCAATATCTATATTAACTGCTTGTGATATTGTTTTGGCAATTTCTTCTATAAAGTTAATCATTTTAAAAATTCTCCTTTTCTAATGTACTTATTATACTAAAAAAAGAACATATATGCAAGTTATATATGTTCTTTTTTTCCATTATATATAAATTCCTAATAAACCAATTACAATATATGCTATGTAGTATATAAGTTGTATTAAGACATACTTTTTGATGAATTTTTTAGATTCATCTTCTGCAAATAAATTTTTAAATCCAAAGTATCCTAATACAATTGCTACCGTTTCACATAATTGTGAAAAAGGAGAAGTAATTAGTGATATTTTGTAGCTTATAATTGTTAATAATGATACAAGTGATGCTAATATTAAAGGTATTTGCGTTACTGTAACTGTAGAAATAATATTTGTTAATGATTTTTTGTTTTTATCATTCATAATGTATATAATTAATGAATATACAAGAATTCCACAAGCAGGTGCTAATATTTTCTTTAATACACTTAATATATTATTAAATACTCTTGAGAATCCCCAAGAAGATATTGTAGAATAGGTAGAACCTATAAATACAATTATCGTCCAAATAATAATTAGGAAAATAGCTGTTTTTAAAAATTTTCCTGAATTATCATTAGCAACTTCTTTTATTTTTTCCAATGGATTTTTAATCATCTCTGTAATAAATCCCTTAGTAGCAAGTGTTTCTTTTTTTAAATCTGTATCTTTCATACTTTCTTTTAGTTTTTTGGCTGTTTCTACCGTTTCATTTTTTAGGTTTTCTGTGTCAATAGAAAATTTTTCATTTTTTTCTTCCATTTTTTTCCTCCTTATTTAAATCATTTTATTTTATACTTTCAAAAAAATGCATTTAAAATACACTTTTAATAAAAATTTAAAAACAATTTTTATTCTCCAAATGAGATACCTATATCTACTGCTGTTCTATATAGTTCATGGTCTTTTGTAACTTTTCTTATATTGCTTTCAGCAGTATTGCCTGATACAGCACCTATTTGTTTATTGTTTCCAACAACATCTTCTAATGAAACATAATCTAATTTTCCGTTTTTTATAACAGTTAATACTCCAAATTTTCCTTCTATAGCAAGTTCCATTGCTTTTGCACCATATTTTGTAGATAAAACTCTGTCAAATGCTGTAGGAGTACCTCCTCTTTGCATATAACCTAATGTTGTGTTTCTAGCCTCTAAACCTGTTAAAGCTTCTAATTCTCTAGCAACCCTCTCTCCTACACCTCCTAATTTTGTGTTATCTACACCTATTCCATTATTTCTTACATTTTCTACAGTAATTGTTCCTCCTTTAGGAGCTGCTCCTTCAGCTACAACCACTATGCTGAAACGTTTTCCTTTATTCTTTCTTTCCTCTATTTTTTTTGCAGCAATACTAATATCATATGGTATTTCTGGTATTAAAGCTACATCCGCCCCACCAGCTATTGCTGATTCTAGTGCTATCCAGCCAGCATATCTTCCCATTACTTCTAAAACCATTATTCTATGGTGTGTTTCTCCTGTAGTATGCAATCTATCTATTGCTTCTGTTGCAACAGATACTGCTGTATTATATCCAAATGTAATCTCTGTGCATGCAACATCATTATCTATTGTTTTTGGAATACCAATAATTTTTAGACCTTTTAAAGAAAAATCTCTTGCAGATTTTTGTGTACCATCTCCACCTAATGTAAATATGCAATCAAACTCATCTTTTTTTACATTTTCTACACATACATCGGATAAATCTTTATAAACAACTTGTCCATTTTCTTCTACTTTATAATTAAAAATATTAGCATTTGTGGAAGAGCCTATAATGGCACCTCCTTTGTGAAGAATACCAGAAGCACTAGTTGATGAATCCAACTTTATAAATTCATTATTCAATAGTCCTTTATATCCTTCAATAAATCCATAACATTCAATTCCATTATTTTCTGCTGTTTTTACTATACCTCTTATAACAGCATTAAATCCTGAAACATCTCCTCCATTTGCCAATATTGCTACTTTCTTAATCATTTCTAATTCTCCTTTTCAATCAATCTACTATTATTATACCAATAAAAAAATAAAATACAATATCTTTTTAAATATTTTCTAATCCACCTTTTAAACTATATACATGAATGTATCCAATATCTTCTAATATTTCTACTGCTTTTTTACTTCTAATTCCAGATTGACAACATACCAAAATTTTTTCATTTTTATCTTTTAAATATTTTTCTGTATTTAATTTTATTTCTGGAAGCGGAATATTAATTGCTCCATTTAAATGGTTCTCTGCAAATTCCCTTCTGCTTCTTACATCCAAAATGCTGTATTCGCTTAAATCTATATCTTGAAAATTTACTTCTTTAATTTCCCTTTTAAATTTTTTAGCTACTTTAATATTTTTCCATAATTTATTAAAATTTATCATTTTATTCACACTCTTTCTAAAAAAACTCATACTATATATTATTCTTATAGTATTAAATTTGTTATTGTATAGAAAAAGTTACCTTTTTGTAATATTTTTGTAATTCAATTTATTATATATTCATTATCTTATGTATTTATAAAATCTTTTATTTTCAACGCATACATATATTTGTTATCTCTTTTTATTGCAAATATATTTCATAAATTTTACAATTGCTTTTCATTTGTCGAGTTTTATGTAACTTTTTTTGTGTAATTAGTTTACATATAAATTATAATTCTTCAATGTGGATATTGTGGATAACTCTGTGAATAACCTAAAATGCACATTATTTTTTTAAAATTTTGCACTTTTGCATAAATGATAAGTTTACAAATTAATGTTCTGTTAATTATTTTTAATATTATGTGTACTATTTTTAATGTCAAACTTTAATTTAATAAAAAAATAGAATGTATGACACCATACATTCTATTTTTTGAAAATATAATCGTTTTGTTTCTAAGGGACTATACCCAATAAGATTAAAAAGTATTTACTATTATTTTTTATTCTCCAATTTTCCATTCATTTGTTCCACCATTATTAACCTGTGTTAATTGTACCTCAGAATTCAGAGTAACTACAGGCCTAATAGCATAATTAGTACTACTTGAGTCTCCTTTATAAGTATCACCACGGGAAAGAAATAAGCTTTTTCCTCGTAAGTTAGATTCATCTACAGATCGCATACCGAAGTGTGCACAATTATAGTAACATAATACACAACGTGAAGCTAGCCAATAATTGCTACTCGTACCAAAAAAAAGGTTATATAATTCAGAATTATAAAACTCTGATTGATCAGTTTTAAGACTATAAAATGTTTCTGTACACGTTAGATTATCTTCTGCATTGCCAGTTTCTTTTCCTTCTGGTTTATTTTCTAATTGTTCTTCATTGTAATAAGGGTCACTTTCATCAATTCCATCCTTTTTTATTTTTGATTTAGCATCATCTTCTTCTACTCCTATTCCAGATCCATTTTCTTTTGCATAGATTACTGGGTATTGTTCATCGCTTATATTTGTATACGTTTTTGTATCATTGTACTTTGTTGCCGTGTTATCTGGATTTTCTGCATCGGCATCGGCTCCTCCTTTATAATCTTCTCTTGCTTTTTTTCCATTATCGTTAAATCCCTGTTCTATATCTTCTATTGTTATACTTCTCGCTTTTCCTATACTTGAATTACTATATAATTTCTCGCAAATATCATTTAGTATATATACTCCATTATTGTATCCCTTTGCACCATTAAAATAAACATAAGTATCTGTTGGTTTATCACTTATTAGCGTTAGGCAACCTCCATCCACGCCTAATACTTTCCATCCAAAATCTGTTTCTTGTTTTATATCTTGGGTATTACTTTCACTTCCAGTATAGGCTTTGCCTAATTTTTCACTTGAGTAAGTTGATTGTGTTGAACTTGGAATATA
>CANQAB010000027.1 GCA_947589445.1 uncultured Clostridia bacterium
AATTCTCTACATGCTTCAACTTGTCCTTCATCTGCTGTTATCAATGCTGTCATATATGCAAATCTTTCACTTATATCTCTTGGTAAATCTGCTTGTGTATATCCTTCTCCCATTCCTTTTGTTACTTCTTCTGGTGTTAATGTTGGAAGATTATAAAAATCAAAGAATTCACTTGCCCATTCCATACGAAGTTTTGAGCCTATTGACCTTTGTATTATATCTTCTACATCTTTTCCTTCATATTTTCCTGCCTCTAAACTTCTTTCAAAATTATATAATGTATTTGAGATTGATGTCCATCCACGTGGATCGTTTGTTCTTCCTTTACATCCATTTGCATCTAAATGCTCTTCTCCTACTTCTGGCTCTTCATAGAAATATCCTATGTCTTGTATATCTTCACTTTTACCAGAGTTGTTGTATTTTGATAACATATATCCTATTACCGCTGGATGTATTTTTTGTGGTATGGCATATTCTGTTATCCATTCTCCTACTTTTGGCTCCATATCTAGTATATGGTCAAATCTCTTTTCCAGTGGCTCTGCTAAATCCTCTGCTACTCTTGAATATTTCTTTTGATTTCCTGTTGCAACTACTACTACATTGTCTGGTAGTTTTAGTCCTTTGCCTATCTCTACCATTCTATTTAATACCAAAGTATATACTAAACTTTGAACTGCTGGCTTAACATTTAAAAGCTCATCTAGCATAATTACAACTTTTTTATCGCTTTCTTTCGACCTTTCATAAACTGTATCTGCTATATCATATATACTTTGTATATTTTCTTCAATTTGTTTTCTTTCTTCATCTGTTGCTTCTTGCATAATAGCAGTCTTTGCAAAGTCTGGTGGTATGCTTTGTCCTGTTTGTAAATTAACTGATCCCACTACTTTTTCTGGGAACATATTATTTGTTAATTTCATATAAATTAAGTCTGGATATAATGTTTTTATTCTTTCTGTTTTTCCTATTCCAGATGGTCCTCGAAGTAATACTGATTCTCCTGCTTCAATCCAATTTTGTATTATTTCAGTATCTGTCATTCTAGCTCTATCAACTGGTTTTGTTTTATCTGGATTTAATTTTTGTAATCTAGACTTTCTTGGCTTAAAATCTTCTGCTTTTTCTGTTTGTTCTCCTAAAGTGACTGTACCTCTTGATTGTTCTAATTCTTTGGATAAATATTTATCCATAAAAGTTTTTATATCTGTTTTATCGAAATCTCTTGTATGATAATCTCTTTCTCTATAGAATTGCACTCCTGCAAATATTAGCTTTTCAGTTATCATCATACGGGATTTTTCATCTACTAGCCATTTAACTGGTAGCACTTCAACCCATACATTATCTCCATCTTTGTACTGTTCTCCATTTGAAAGTGTAAAGTTATTTCCATCATAATATGAATTTGCTTTAACTCTAACATATCTTTTTCCATTGTATTCATATTCTTGATGAGTTTGTGGCTCAAATGATGTTTCGCATTCAGTGTATCGAGTTGAATCTGTTGTATAGCTATTCCTTGTTTTTGAAAGTCTACCACTTTTATATTCTCTTTCTAATCTTTTTTGCATATCCTTTGATACTGCTTTTTGTGGATAATACCCATATTCTACTTCAAGAATACCATCTCTTCCTCTTTTCCCACTCTCTCCGTTCGTGGGGATACTAGAGATTGATGAGAACGGTAAAGCTGGGCGCGCCCCACCATCGCGTCTATCAACATTGTTGCAAGAGCTATTACCACTCCCGAAAACCACGCGCGCGTCATTATTCCCGTAATCTGATTTTGTCCAATACCATCCTGTTCTTCCCTCTAAAGAACTATCATTATCTACATGACAATTAGAAAGCCATCCACCAAGCAATACAGAAAAATCTGTTATTGCTGCCTGTGTTCCTCTTTTTTCTAATATATCTAATTTATCATTTCCAAAGCATTGTTCTTCGGTTAAAAAAGTAAAATTACTCATAATATACTACCCCTTTGTGTTTATAGGATTTTTCATATAAACATACTCTTTCTTTTACCATTGTACCATAACAACTTTTTTTTTACAATTTTTTTCAAATACTGTTAAATTTTTTTGGGGAAAAGTTTCATTCTTTAACTTTTTACTTTCTTTTGTGTCTTTAATATGATTATAAAAGGCATTTTTTCTAATATACATATATTCATCACCAACAATATTTTTCACTCTTAATTTATGTATTGTTTTTTTAGTCTTTGTTTAGATGAAACTCTTAATTTTCTTGTTATGCTACCATCTTCATCTAAAATGTGCCTGTACCTTAAAAAATCTATTTCATTTTTTATGATTCCTATTTGAGTTTTTTGATTAAGTGATAACTTTAATTCATTTTCGCATTTTTTCCCAATTTTTGTAAGTGAATATGTAAATAGCTTTTTATTTTTTTGTATCTTGTATAATAATCCATGTAATTATTGCATTAACTGATTTTAATCGTTATTAAAACTCATTAAGATTTATTAAAATTTTTCAAATGTTCTATGCCAATGGTTTCATTGAGCAAATATGCAAATTCATCGTAATTTGCTTGATTACTATTGTTTAGTCTATTTTTTTACTTTTAAAAAATGCTATTTTAATGCTACGCCATTTAACTTATTAAAACTTATTAATCATTATTAGTTTTTAAATTATTATAAAAGCTTTTCTTATATTCTTCTATTTTTTCATTATCTACTTTGCCAATCCTAAATAGTATTTGTTCATTTAAAATTTTATATATTACATCCGTTTTTACTATACTATCTTTATGTAAGTTATTTATATTATCTTTTTCTAATAATTTATTTGAATTAAATTTTAATTTTTCTATATTTGAAGATATAAGCATTCCAAAATTTTCGATTGGAACCGCTGTATTATCTTGGTCTATTATTACAAATAAATGGTTTTTACCAATCTTACCATCGGAATAGGTATATTCTTTTACAAATACAATGTCACCAATCTCATAATTTATTTTATAAGATTCCTCTTCTTCTTTTAATATATTTTCGATTTTTCCTTTATGCCATTCCTCTTCAACTGGGTATTCGTCAAATGCCTCTTTTACATTTTTAACTTTACCATATTTGTATGCAGTTTTTAAAAAATCACTTAATTCTTCTTTCATTAAAAGCTCCTTTAATAATTTTATATTTTATAAAGTGGTTAAAACTTAACCTATTTCTGTGTCATAACATATTTGTGATTGTTTTTCAAGCAATTTACAATTCTATATCATTTTCAATACTATCTTTACTTACTATATTTATAATCTCATCTGCACATTCTTCAGCAGTTTTTCCCGCTGTTTCGCATATATGACTTGCTAACTGTTCATTATATCCACAATCTATAAAATACTTATTATGTTCTATTTTTTTTGAATAATTATTATCATGTTCCCTTAATTTTATTCTTTCTGCTAATATTTTTTCACTTATTTCTGGATTTCTACTTGGTTCTATTAAAACTACATTTTTAAACTTTGACATCATTTTCTGTAATTGCATTCTATAAATTAAATTTTCTTGTATTGAATGACCTGCACCAAAATTTATTATTGAAGGTTCTTTTAATTCAGAAAGAACATATCCTACAAGTGCTAGTTCTCGTAATTTAAACCTATCGATAGCACTTATTCTGTCATAATATTCCGCTAATTGTTCTCTACTATCCAAAGATATTAAAGGCATTTTAGTTTTTTCCGACATTAATTTACTTATAGTGGATTTTCCTGCACACATTGGTCCAATAAAAATTACTGATTTATCTGTAATTGTTTTAGGAATATCTTTGCTTATTATTTCTTCACATTTTTCTATAATATTCCTCATTCGAATTAAATTTCTTTCCAATTCTTCTCTAGGCATATTTTGTTGCAAACATAAATCTACTACTTGTCCTTTTAATTCTGGAGTAATAAATTGAATTCCATTACTATATTGTTCTATCAATTGCATTATTTCTTCTCTATTCATTTTATTTACCTCATATTTTTAATGCTATTTTAATGCTATCAGACAAATTTCATTAAAATTTTGTCTTTTTATGTGTTATTTATAAAACTGCTACAATGCTTTATTTTACTGTCTTTAAGTCTTTTTTAAACCTATTAAAACTTTTTAGAATTTTTCAAATGTTCTATGCCAATGGTTTCATTGTAGGGAAAAACAAGACATCTCTTATAGAAGATGAATTTGTTAAAAGCATAATTAGTCTATCTAGTCCTATTCCTAATCCTCCTGTTGGCGGCATACCTATTTCTAATGCAGTTACAAAATCCTCGTCCATTCCTCCTGCTTCTTCATCACCTTTTGCTTTTGCTTCAGCTTGTTTTAAAAATCTTTGATATTGGTCGATCGGGTCATTTAGTTCTGAATATGCATTACCATATTCTCTTCCTCCAATGAATAATTCGAACCTTTCTACTAACTCTGGCGCATCCTTTTTTCTTTTAGTAAGTGGTGATATTTCTACTGGATAATCTAGTATAAATGTTGGCTGAATTAATGTTTCTTCTACAAATGTTTCAAAGAATTCATTAATAATATGCCCTCTTGTATTTTTTATTTCTTCAAATTCTACACCTTTTTCTTTTGCTATTTTTTGTGCTTCTTCATCTGTTTTAATAGCATTAAAATCTATTCCTGTAACTTCTTTAATAGCATCTATCATTGTTATTCTTTTCCATGATGGAGCTAAGTCAATTTCTGTTCCTTCATATGTAATTTTAGTAGTTCCTAATACATTTTTTGCTACAGTAGAAATTAATTCTTCTGCCATATTCATCATATCGTTATAATCTTCATACGCAGAATATAATTCCATATTAGTAAACTCTGGATTATGTTTAATATCCATTCCTTCGTTTCTAAAATTCTTTCCAATTTCAAATACCTTATCAATTCCTCCAACAATTAGTTTTTTTAAATTTAATTCTGGAGCAATTCTTAGATACATTTGCAAATCTAATGTATTATGATGAGTGATAAATGGTCTTGCAGCATCACCTGTTGCTACAGTTGTAAGCATTGGTGTTTCTACTTCCATATATCCTTTTTCATCCATAAATTTTCTTACTTCTTTTAATATTTTACTTCTCAATATAAATGTATCTTTTACTTCTGGATTTACTATTAAGTCTACATATCTTTGTCTATAACGTAAGTCCATATCTTTTAGTCCATGGAATTTTTCTGGTAATGGTCTTAAAGATTTTGTAAGTAGAACGACTTCTTTAGCATGAATAGAAATTTCTTCTGTTCTAGTTTTAAATACAAAACCCTTTAATCCTATAATATCTCCTATATCATAAGTTTTAAATGCTTTATAGCTTTCTTCTCCTAAATCGTTAATGCTTACATAACTTTGTATTTTTCCTGTTGTATCTTGAATTGTACAAAAAGATGCTTTACCCATAATTCTTTTTGCCATAATTCTACCTGCAACAGATACATCTTTTCCTTCAAATTCTTCATAGTTTTCTTTTATTTGATTTGCATATTCTGTTCTATCATATTTAGTTACTTCATAAGGATTTTTTCCTTCCTTTTGTAGCTCTTCTAATTTATCTTTTCTTACTTGCATTAGCTTATTTAAATCTAATTCTTGCTCTTGGTTATTTTCTTCTTGACTCATTCTAACCTCCTAAATTTACATTTATTTTTATTTTAATAAAATTCTAAACATTACTATGAGCTTAAGCTGTTTGCCACAGGGTTTTTATACAGTAGAAAATGACAACTTTCCTATTGTATAAAAAATTGTTCAAATTCTTCTGCAGTTATAGTTTCTTTTACTAATAGTACTTGTGCAACTTCATGTAAAATGTTCATATTTTCACTTAAAATAATTTGCGCTTTTTTATATGCATCATCTATTAATTTCTTTATTTCTTTTCCTACGATATCTTCAATATTATCTCCAAATAATTGCAATTCATAAGGATTATCTGTTTTTAAAGATATTGGTCCAACAGTATCACTCATTCCATAAACTGTAACCATATCCCTTGCAATTTTTGTTGCAACTTCTATATCATTACTTGCTCCTGTTGAGATATCGTTAATTGCTAATTTTTCTGCTACTCTTCCGCCAAGTAATGCAACTAATTTTTCTTCCATTTGTGTTTTTGAAATATAGAATTTATCCTCGTCCGTTTTATATAATGTGTATCCTCCAGCAAACCCTCTAGGAATAATAGAGATTTCTTTTACATCCTCTACACTTTCTAAGAATTTGCTTACAATTGCATGTCCTGCTTCGTGGTATGCTGTTAACCTTTTATCTTTTTCTGATATAACCCTACTTGTTTTTTGAATTCCAACTGTTACCTTTTTTATTGCTTCATCTAAATCTTCTTGCGTAATAGCTTTATGTTTATTTACTGTGGCTACAATTGCAGCTTCATTTAATACATTAGCAAGTTCTGCACCTGTAAATCCTGCTGTATCTTCGGCAATAGACTTAAAATCTAAACCTTCTTCTAACTTTTTATTGCTACCATGAATTTTTAAAATTTCTTCTCTTCCTTTGACATCTGGAGTTTGAATTGTAATTTGTCTATCAAATCTTCCTGGTCTTAAAAGAGCTGTATCTAACATTTCTGGTCTATTGGTTGCTGCTAGTACAATAACAGTTTCGTTGCTTTCAAATCCATCCATTTCGACTAATAATTGATTTAATGTTTGATTATTCTCAGTTTCAGCTCCACTATTACTTGTACGTCTTGCTCCTATAGCATCTATTTCGTCAATAAAAATAATACAAGGTGCCATTTTTTTTGCTTTTTCAAACAATTTTCTTACTCTTGATGCTCCAAGTCCTGCAAACATTTCTATAAATTCTGAACCACTCATTGAAATAAATGGAACACCTGCTTCTCCTGCAACTGCCTTTGCAATTAATGTTTTTCCTGTTCCTGGTTTTCCGCAAAGTAATACTCCTCTTGGAACTTTGGCTCCCATATTTATAAATCTTTTAGGATTTTTTAAGAAATCTACTATTTCTATTAACTCATTTTTTTCTTCTTCTAATCCTGCAACGTCTTTAAATCTAACATTAGTGTCATTTTCTTCTCCGTTATATATTTTCTTTTCTCCCCCAAAGCCTTGCATTTTAAACAGTAAAACAACCATCGCTAAAATAACTAATGTTGGTAGATATTGTAAAAATATAGAAGATATTTTTAACATTGGATTTATTTGTTTTTGATTTAAAATTGGCACATTTTTTCCTTCTACAACCTTAGATTGAATTAACTCAGTAAAAGCCTCTGTATTAGGAATGCTTACTGTTTTCTTTTCTTCTATACCTTTATATTTTACTTTTGCTGTGTTACTTCCAGACGTCATTTCTATTTCTTCAATTTTATCGTTTTCTATTTCTTTAATTAATTCTGTATAAGCTACTTCATTATCTTTATTATTTTTTTCTAAATAAAAATATCCCCATATTGTTGCAATTATTAATACTATAAGTACTATAGTTGCAAGTATATAATATAAATTATTTGAATTTTTATTATTTTTGTTCTCTTTCTTTTTATTTTCTTTATTTGACATTCCTTTTAGCTCCTTTTTCATTCTTTTGGTATTTCTTCACATGCAGGTGCATCTGCTCCTACTCCATTTTCATCATTATCACCATCTTGTTTTTTTCTTTTTTTAGATTTTTCTTTTACTTCTGGCTTTTCTTCTTCCTTTGGTTTTTTGTTCTTTTCTTCTGGCTTTTCTTTATCTTCCTTTTCTTCCATCTCTTTTTTTATTTTTTCTTTCTCTTGTGCTAATTTAATTAATTCCATTTGCCTGTTTATAAAATCTGTCTTTATCATTAATATTGCTACAATTACATAAATATATGAAATTGTGCTATACATTAATTGAAAGTATTTTATTTTGAATCCTGTTAATAAATTAACAATAATATATATTAAATTCAATAAAACTGGTAATGTAATTGAATGAATTGCTACACTTAATGAAGGAGCATATTTTAGCCTTATTCTAGAAATTCTTGAAACAAACCATGCTAAAATAGAAAGTAAAATTACATCCATTAATATAGAAATAAAATATATTATATATAAATATACAAACATTACAAAATATATAGAAACATAAATAGATATAATATTCATACTTTCTACATAATTTACAACATCTTGTTTTGTGAATTCACTTATATCGTAACTCTTAACTAAATCTGTATATGCATATGATACTTGTCCAATTGCAGTATTTGATAATAAAATACATTTATCTTTTAAAATAAGAACACCTATTTTTTTCTCATCAATTTCTTGTTTATACTTATCCACTTCACTTTCTGTAATATTAGTATCTATTATTATTCTTCCAATTGAATCTTTATAATCTTCAATTACAATTGGTTCTTTTGAATTCATTTGTAAATTTCCTTGACTATAAGAAAAATCAGGTAACTTTTCTTTTAGATTACTATATAAATTATTAATATTTTCTACAATTTTATAAGTATAAAAAATAGAAATAATAATGCAAAAAATAGCTATTAATTTTAATAAATATATAAATGCTTTTTTAGGCAATTCTATTGCAAAATCTTCATACTTGTCTAAATCTTTTATACTTTTAAAAAAATCTTTAAAAAAATTTGTTTTTTTAGTTTCTTCTGACATTTTTTTCTCCTTATAAGATTATGTTTTTCAATTTTAACGTAAATCAAATTATTATTCATTTAGCTGTATTGACATACCATCTTTTGTATCTTTAACAGTATACCCTAAATTAAGCAATTTATCTCTTAATTCATCTGATTTGCTCCAATTTTTATTAGCTCTTGCTACCTTTCTTTCTTCTACTATTTTCTTGATTTCTTCTGGTAAATCTATTTCTTCATCTTTGTCAATCTTTAATCCCAAAACAGAATCAAATTTTAATAAAACTTTTGCAAGCTTTACTGATTTTTTCTCATATCTTATTATGTCCCATACAACACTCATAGCTTGTGGCATATTTAAATCGTCATTAATGGCATCTAAAAATCTATCTTCAAATTCTAGTATAATTTTTTCATCTATATTGTCATTTCCTAATAAATGTTTTTTATATCCTTCTTTTAATCGACTTAATGCAATTTTGGCTGAGTCCATTGCTTCAAACGTAAAATTAATTGGTTTTTTGTAGTGTGATGAGAAGTTAAACATTCTATATACTTCTGGTTTATATCCTTTTTCTTCTAAATCTTTTAATGTATATAAATTATTTAAGCTTTTTGACATTTTTCCACCATTTACTTGAAGAAAATCTACATGCATCCAATAATGCGCAGGAATTTTTCCACTATAACCTTTGCTTTGAGCAATTTCATTTTCGTGATGTATTGGAATATGATCCATACCACCAGTATGAATATCGAATACTTCTCCTAAATATTTTTCTGACATAGCGCTGCACTCTAAATGCCAGCCTGGATAACATTTTCCCCAAAAACTATCCCATTTCATTAAATGATTTTCCGGTGCCTTTATCCATAAAGCAAAATCTGAAACATTTTTTTTCTTATTATCGAATTTTACCCTAGCTCCTGCTTTTTGTTCTTCTATGTTTCTATTAGATAAAACTCCATATTTGTCTAATTTAGATGTATCAAAATAAATAGTATCTTCTGTTTCATATGCATAGCCATTTTCTATAATTCTTTTTACATAGTTTTCCATAACATCTATATGCTCTGTAGCTTTACAAATAATTTCTGGCATATCTATGTTTAACTTTTTCATATCTTCTAGAAATGCTTTAGTATAAAAATCTGCTATTTCAAATGGATTTTTGTTTTCTCTTCTAGATGCTTTAAGCATTTTATCTTCGCCATCATCTGCATCTGACACTAAATGTCCTACATCGGTTATGTTCATTGCATGTTTTAATTTATATCCATTATATTTTAATACTCTTCTTAAATTATCCATAAAAAGATACGCTCTTAAATTACCAATATGAGCATAGTAATATACAGTTGGCCCACATGAATATATTCTTATTTCATTTTTATCAATTGGTATAAAATCTTCTTTTTCTCTTGTAAGTGTATTGTATATTCTTAAACTCATATTTCCTCCTTATTTATTGAGAAGTATTATTATTTGCTGTATTACTATTAACTGTATTTTCATCTTTTGTATTATTTCCCTGTTGAGCAGGTGGTGTTGTTGCTACAACATTTACTGTTCTAGTTGCTGTTGCTACATTCCCTGAAGAATCTGATACAGTATATGTTATAGTATATGTTCCTGCAACAACGTTATTAACTGTACCAGTAATAATTATTTTAGATGTTAAATCTCCATCTGTCGTGTCTGTAGCTTTTGCTCCTGGCTCTATATATTTTTCTCCCACTTTTATGCTCATTGGATTAACTCCATTTAATGTAATAGCTGGCACTGATGTATCTTCATTATGCAAATCGCATTTATCATCCGGTAATATATATTTTTTATCTGTTGAATTCTTTGATGAAGTATCTGATTCTCTTGTAATAAATACTTTTTTCTCCACTTCAGGGCAAAATTCTCCTGCTAATTTATTAGAAGATTTACATACCTCAGCTTCAACATGTACATTACAAGTTTTGGTTGGTACTGTTCCTTTTACAAAGTACTCTGTATATACTCTACTTCCTCTTTGATCATGTTTGCATAGATCCGTTGCAAGTAAACCTGAATCTTTACATACATTGGCCGTTACTAAATTGCCTGGTCTTTCAAAAGTTTTCTTTGATAATTTTTTATGAATATTTGCCATTACATTTTTCCAAATTGTATTAGCATTTGACCTAGCTCCACTTGGAATAGTAGTAGCAGTATCATATCCATACCATGTTGCCGCTGTATAATATGGTGTAAAACCACAAAGCCATTTATCTTTTACATCATTGGTAGTTCCTGTTTTTGCAGCTGTATCCATATTAGATATTTTACATCCAGATGCAGTACCTCCAGATTTCGTTGGCTCTGTTAAAAGTTCTTTTAATAAATATGTTGTCTTCTCTGAAAATACTTTTTCTTTTGGTTGTTTTGCCTCTATAATTGTATTTCCATTTCTATCTTCTATTTTTGTGTAAAATGTAGGTGTAATATATTCTCCATTATTTGCAATTGCTGCATAAGCACCTGCCATTTGTAACGGGCTAATTCCATCGCTTACTCCACCTAGTGCTAATGGTAAATTATTATCTTTTTCCTCATCCAATGAAGTAATACCTAATTTTTTCAAATATTGTAGTGATTTTGTAGGTGTTACATCTTTTAATACTTGAACTGCTACTGTATTACAAGATATCTTCATTGCTTGCCTCATATTAAGCAATCCTTTATAACCAGAATATGAATTCTTAGGTTGCCATCCACCAAAATTAAGAGGTTTATCTTCGTAAACAGATGATATAGTTATAGTTCCCTCTTCTAATGCAGGTCCATAAACACCGATTGGTTTTATAGATGACCCTGGTTGACGTCTTACCTGATTGACTCTATTTAATTCTCCTGCTCCTTTTTCTCCTAATACTCCAACTGCACCCACAACATATCCATTAGAATGATCTATAATAACCATTGCTGACTGTGCTTTTTCTTTTACTTTTTTATCCTTTCCATCTACTTTTTTGGTTACAGTTGTTGTTACTTGGTATTTTGTTTTTGCATACTCACTTTCAATTGCGCTTTGTATTGAGCTAATTTCTGTTGAATAAATTTTTAATCCACTGCTATATAAATATGTTTCTGCATATTCTCTATCCATTCCCTTTTCATTTACTAATTGGTTAATTGCTTGTTTTATTAAAGCTTCTGTATGTGAAGAATATGAAGCTTTATCTATAATAGTACCTTGTTTAAAATTTAATCCTTTTTCAACTTCAGCTACTGCTTTGTTATAATCTTCATCGGTTATTCTTCCTTGTTTTTTCATTTCTTCTAACACTGTGGTTGTCCTTGATTTTATATGATCAGTTTTTGGATTATCTATAAATGGATTATAATAATTAGGTGAATGTGTTATTCCTGCTATAAATGCACTTTCAGCTAAGCTTAAGTCTGTAGCATCCTTGCTAAAGTAATATTGTGATGCCATTCCAACTCCATATACATTACCACCTAGAAATATTATATTCATATATAACTCTAAAATTTGGTCTTTTGATAGTATATTTTCTACTTGATATGCTCTTACCATTTCTTTTACTTTTCTTACGGCACCCTTTACTCCTTTATCATCCTTTTCATTTGTAATATTCTTTACTAGTTGTTGTGTAATTGTGCTACCTCCAAAAGAAGACTCTCCACTGTGAAATAAAAATGTAAATAATGCACCACCAGTTCTTTTAATATCAACACCATGATGAGAATAAAATCTCTTGTCTTCTATAGAAACAAAAGCATTGGGTAAATATTCTCCCATTTCTTTTTTGGTTAATATTTTTCTATTTTCTTTCGCGCTTAAAACTGCTAATTGTTTTTCATCGCTATCTACTACAATACTATTTGAATAATCAATAATTAAGTCATCTTTAGTAATAGCATATTTGCTCATTAATCCAAATATTAGTCCTGCGCATATGCCAGCTAAAACGATAATAATTATAACTATTGCAATAGCTATTTTTTTCCATATTTTACTTTTCTTATTATTCTTGGTTGTTTTTCCTTTTTTTGATTTAGTATTATTTTCTTTTGGCTTTACATTTTTTTTCATACTTACTACCTATTCCTTTCATTTTTAATAAAAGTTACTTTTCAGCATAATACACTTTATTATTATATTATAAAAAATAAAAAAGATAAAGGGTTTTGGTAAATTTTTCACATATAAATAAAAAAAATGAATAGTATTTAACAGAAAACATTACTTATTCTATCTTTAAAGATATTATTACGTAAAAACGGAGGTATTTATGTTTATATATAATTTAAAAGTAAATGAAAATAAATTATTTAAATTTGTAATTATATTCATTGTTTTAATTGCATTATTAGTTCTATCTTTATCTGTGTATAATTTTAGTTATAAAAGCAAATTTATTATAAATGATACTCTACCTGCAAACTCCGTAGCTAAAATAGAATCTAATCAATATACTAGCGTTCTAAAAGAAGTGTATGAAGATATTAATAACTATGTTGGTCAATCTATTAATTTTACAGGATATATATATAAATTATACGATTTAAAAGATTCAGAATTTATTTTAGCTAGAGACATGTTAATTAATTCAGACTCTCAAAGTGTTGTAGTTGGTTTTTTATGTTCTTATGATAAAGCTAAAGATTTTAAAGAAGGCACTTGGGTAAATGTGACTGGAACTATTATTAAAGGATATTATCACAACGAAATTCCAGTAATTGATATTACTAAAATGGAAGAAACTCAAAGGCCTGATGACGCATATGTCTATCCTCCAAATGGAACATATATTCCAACATCTGTAATTCTATAAAAAACATAAGCGGACATCATTACTTTTTTAAATAAGTATAAAGTCCGTGTTTTTTGTTCAACATAGAAAAATTCCTTTGATATTTTTTGGTTAAATATATTTTATATAATAAGAATTTTTGATAAACTTTATATTATAAAAAGATTTATGGGACACTATTTAAATAGTGTCCCATAAATTAATAAAAATAACTTTTTACTTGGCAGTTACACATTATTATTTTCTGTCTAATATTGTTTTTATAACTCCATTATCTATCATTGTTTCAAATATATTCTTCAAAATTATTAGTACAATAGGGCCTATAAACATTCCAATAACTCCAATTAACTTAAATCCTGTATACATTGCAATAAGTGTAAAAATTGGGTGTATTCCAATATGGCTACTTACAATTCTTGGTTCTATTAATTGTCTTACAACAATAACAATAATATACAAAATTATAAGTGCTACTGCTAATTGAATATCTCCATAAGATGCAGATATAACAGCCCATGGAAGCATTACCGTTCCAGAGCCCAATATTGGAAGAGCATCTACAAATCCTATTGCTAATGCCATCATTAATGGATATTTTATGTTCATACCAATCCATTCAAATACAAACAATCCAACCAATACTATAATAAATGAAATTAAAATTAAAATACTTTCTGCTTTTAAATAATCGCCTAACGAAGAAATAACTTTTCTTGCCTTATATCCAACTTTTGTTACCCAATTTCTTGGTAAATGATGCTCCATTTGATCTAATATATACATTTTATCTGTGCATACAAAATAGGTTGCTAATATAGTAATACCAATATAAATTAAAATTTGTGGTATATGTTTAACTGTATCTATTACTTTAGTTAAAAAATTTTGTATAAAATTTGTTCCCTCTCCCATAACGTTATCAAATGTAGCTTGAAGTATAGCTTTTAATTCTTCTGGAATTTGAACATTATCTAATTTAAAATTAACTAACAAATTTAAGATTTTTTTAGTTATATTTTGCATATTTTCATTCAAATTATTAAGTATATTACTAGACTCCGTAATTGCACCTGCAATTCCCCACGCAAGTAAACCAATAACAATTGAGAATACAATAATTAATGTAATAATTGCACTTACTTTTCTAGTTAAGTTTGTTATTTTCATTACTTTTCTAATAAGTGGTTCTATTAATAAACTAATAATAAATGCAATTAGAAATGGAACATAAAAGATAGAGAGTTTAAAAACTATGTATATGGCTATTAATGTAAATATAAAAATTGCTAATCTTTTTGCAACTTTTTTATAATAGTTCATGTCTGTAATCATTTACTTTATCACTTCCTTATACTTTTATATTTTATGTATATGAAATAATAATTATTATATAAATTGTAATTTGTCTATCACTAAATTTATTTTCGCTCCCGATGATTTATTTAAATTTTCATCGCAACGCCCCAACTGCGCAGAGTATGTATTGAAAAATTTCCTTGCGAAAATTTTTCTAAACATACTCTAAGCTTGCCGGTCCCCACCCGTAACTTGCTCGAAAATTTAA
>CANQAB010000028.1 GCA_947589445.1 uncultured Clostridia bacterium
TTTTGAAAAATTAGATCCCGACAGCCCTTTGAGGCGGGGAATACCCCTTGGCTTGGAGGGTCTAATTTTGAAAAAAATGTGCTCAAAAATAGGCTGAAAGATTAGCGACAAATTACAATTTATATTAATATAAAATGAAAGGAAGAAAAAAATATGTCAATTAGAGAACGTTTAAGTGGAAATGAAGCTGTCGCAACAGCTATGAAGCAAATTAATCCAGATGTTGTCGCTGCATTTCCTATTACACCTTCTACTGAAATTCCACAATATTTTTCGACTTTTGTAAGTAATGGTCAAGTCGATACAGAATTTGTGGCTGTAGAAAGTGAGCACAGTGCTATGAGTGCATGTATAGGTGCAGAAGCAGCAGGTTCAAGAGCAATGACTGCTACGTCTGCAAATGGATTATCTTTAATGTGGGAAATGATTTATATTGCTTCAAGCCTTAGATTGCCAATTGTTTTATCTTTAGTAAATAGAGCTGTATCTGGACCTTTAAATATTCATAACGACCATTCAGATGCAATGGGAGTAAGAGATGCTGGGTGGATTATGCTTTTTAGCGAAAATAACCAAGAAGCTTACGATAATACAATTATGGCTCATAGAATTGCTGAACATAAAGATGTGCAATTACCATTAATGATATGTCAAGATGGTTTTATTACTTCACACTCAATTGAAAATATTGAGTTAATTGAAGACGAAAAAGTAAAAAAATTTGTTGGAGAATATCATCCTCAACATTATTTGTTAAATAAAAAAGAACCTATTGCTGTTGGTCCATTAGATTTACAAAGTTATTTATTTGAGCATAAATTCCAACAAGCAGAGGCAATGAGAAATGCAAAACAAGTTATATTAGATGTATCTGCAGACTTCGAAAAAATGACTGGAAGACATTATTCTTTATTTGAAGAATATAAATTAGAAGATGCCGAAGTAGCTATTGTTTGTATGAACTCAACTGCTGGAACAACAAAATATGTTGTAGATAATCTAAGAGAAAAAGGAATAAAAGCTGGTCTTTTAAAAATAAGAGTATATAGACCTTTCCCAACAGAGGAAGTTGCAAAAGCATTATCTAACGCAAAAGCTGTTGCTGTTTTAGATAAATCAGATTCTTTAAACGGTGCAGGTGGTGCATTATTTGAAGATGTTGTTTCAAGTTTATACGTAAATAAAGTATCTGTTCCAACTGTAAATTATATTTATGGTATAGGTGGAAGAGATACAAAAGCAAGTGATATTGAATCTGTTTTTACAGATTTATTACAAATAAAAGAGACTGGAAAAATTGATAATGCATATAGATATTTAGGTCTTAGAAGGGAGGAAAAATAAATGGGATATAATTTAAAAGAAGTTATAGCAAATAAACCTTCTAGATTTACATCAGGTCATAGAATGTGTGCTGGTTGTGGCGCTCCTGTTGTAGGAAGAATGATTTTAAGAGCTTTAAAAGAAGAAGACCACGCTGTTATTTGTAATGCAACTGGTTGCATGGAAGTTTCTACTTTTATATATCCATATACTGCATGGACAGATTCTTTTATACATACTGCATTTGAATGTGCTGGTGCTACTTTATCTGGTGTAGAAGCAGCATATGTTTCTTTGAAGAAACAGGGAAAATTACCAGAAGATGAACATACTAAATTCATTGCATTTGGTGGAGACGGTGGTACATACGACATTGGAATTCAAAGTTTATCTGGTGCTATGGAAAGAGGACATGATATGGTATATGTATGTTACGATAATGGTGCATACATGAATACTGGTATTCAACGTTCTTCTGCTACACCTAAATTTGCTGATACAACTACTTCCCCTGCTGGAAGTGTTATACCTGGTAAAATGCAATCAAGAAAAGATTTAACAAAAGTAATGGTAGGGCATCATTTACCATATATTGCACAAACTGCTGCTGTTAGTAATTTTAAAGATTTATATGAAAAATCTGAAAAAGCAATTTATACTAAAGGAGCTTGTTTCTTAAATGTACTTGCACCTTGTCCAAGAGGTTGGGGATACGCTACAGATGATTTAATGCAAATTAATAAACTGGCTGTGGAAACATGCTATTGGCCATTATATGAAGTAATTGATGGTAGATATGTAATTAACTACAAACCTGCTAAGAAACTTCCAATAGAAGAATTTTTAAAACCACAAAAAAGATTTAAACATATGTTTAAACCAGGTAATGAATGGATGATAGAAGAATTCCAAAAAGAAGTAGATTCAAGATGGCAAGAATTATTAGATTTAGAAGCAATGACTAATAAAGAATAAAGTAAAAAAATCTCTACTAAAAATTAGTAGAGATTTTTTGCTTCTTTTTGTTATAAACTTAAAATAAAAAAGAAACAAGTATTGCTAGGCAAACGAAATTTAAATTTATGAGGCGTGCTTTTTGCACGTTGATTAAATTTAAATTGAAGTTTAACAACGCAAGACGTAGTTTATTTTTTATTTTACTCCTCAACAGGTGCATCAACTGGACATACCCCAGCACATGTTCCACAAGAGATACATGCGTCTGCATTTATTTGGTATTTTGATTCTCCTTGTTTAATGCATTCTACTGGGCAAGCTGATGCGCAAGCTCCACAAGAAATACATGCGTCTGTTATTTTATATGCCATACTTATCACTCCTTTCTTAGCTTTCTTCCTCTAATTTTCTTAGTTCTTCATCTTCATCTATTTCTTCATCTTTTGTTTCTATATCTTTTATTACTTTGATATCTTTTGCATCATATCTTTTATAATAAAATCCTTCTCCATCTTTTAGTTTTACTCTTACTTTTTCTTTTAATGTTTCTATGGCATCTACTATTCCTTCTCCATCTTCTGTTTTTACAGTAGCACCTACTTTAGGGAGTCTTTTTAACTTTTCTTCATATACTTCATGCTCATATCTTAAGCAACACATTAACCTTCCGCAATTTCCTGATATCTTTGAAGAAGATAATGCAATATTTTGTTCCTTTGCCATTTTAATAGAAACTGTATCAAAATTTTCTAAAAAAGTACAACAGCATAACTCTCTTCCACATATACCATTTCCACCAATTTTTCTTACTTCGTCTCTTACTCCTATTTGTCTTAGCTCGATTCTAGTCTTATAAATACTTGCAAGTTCTTTTACTAATTCTCTAAAATCAATTCTTCCATCTGCTGTGAAATAAAATAAAAGTTTTGTATTATCAAATGTATATGTTGCTCCAGTTAAATTCATATCTAATTTATATTTTTTTATTAAACGTTCTGCCGTTTTTAATGCCTCTTTTTCTTTTTTCTTGTTTTCTTCATTATGTTTACTATCTTTGTAATTTGCCTTTCTAATAATAGGTTTCAGTGGAGCAGTTAACTTTGTTGCTGGCATTTCTTTATTTGGTACAATTACTTCTGTATACTCTTCTCCCATAGCTGTTTCTACAATAACGTGGTCCCCTTTTTTTAATTTTTCTCCCTTAGGATCAAAGAAATATATTTTACCTAATTCTTTAAATTTAACTCCTATTACAGTTGTATTCAACTTATTTCTTCCTTTCTTTATATTTAGAAAAAATTTTTTTCCATTTAGTAACTATTTCATTTTAAATAATAATTTATCTATACACATATCATAATTACAATTTAAGCGTATATCTCTTTTGGTTTCTTCTATATAATTTATATAATCAGCAAAAGTTACATCTCCTTTTGCTTTATTTATAAATATAGTATTTAAATATTCTAATATATTTTGAATTTCCTCTTTATTTTTATATAATATATCAATATTTTGATATATATCTGTTAAACTATAATCTTCTATATTACTAAATATTTCATCTAATTTAAAATAAATTTCTTTATTTTTTATTATTTCTTGTGCCTTACCAATACTACCTTGACAAGCTTTTATCATGTTAGTAGAAAATTCTTGTAAATTTAAATTACCTGCAATATATTTTTTTAACTCTTCATTAGTTAAATCATTAAAATAAAATTTTAAACACCTAGATTTAATTGTATTTAAAATATTATCTTCATTAGATACAATAAGAATTATTGTTACATAACTTGGTGGTTCTTCTAAAGTCTTTAATAGGCAATTTTGAGCTTCCTTTGTCATATATTCACTATTGTCTATAATATATACTTTTCTTTTAGACACAATTGGCAATTCCTGTACCTTTTTTTGCATTTGTCTAATGGTATCAATTTTAATACTATTTTCATTATTTTCTAAATTAATTTCATAATAGTCTGGATTATTATTATTTACAAATTCTAAACAAGACTTACAATTTTCACATGGTTTTTGATTATTATTCGTACACAGTATCCCTTTTGCAAATTCTTTTGCAAAAAGTTTTTTTCCTATACCTTTGGTTCCTATAAACATATAACTATGTGTTATATTATCGGAATTTAATATTTTAATTAAGTTTTGTTTTATCTTCTCATTGCCAATTAATTCATTAAAACTCATTGAATACCTCTTAAATAAAGTTAAATATAGCAAATGTTCTTATATTAAACTTTTCCAAAAACATTTAATGGCCAAAATCTAAATACTACTTTTCCTTCTATTTTTTCATATGGAATACATCCAAATTTTCTTGAATCTCCACTATTTTCTCTATTATCTCCCATTGCAAAAACAGTACCTTCTGGAACAACTAAATCAATAAATTGTCCATTATTTGCATCTGTTATAACATCATCTGCCAAA
Organism: uncultured Clostridia bacterium; assembly: GCA_947589445.1. Lineage (GTDB taxonomy): Bacteria > Bacillota > Clostridia > TANB77 > CAG-508 > HGM13634. The sequence goes on from CANQAB010000028.1 coordinate 4,732, forward strand.
TACTCTTCCTTTAGTTGTTCTCCATTAATATATACTTTGCCATCTTTTATTTGTATATGTTCACCAGGAAGTCCTATTACCCTTTTTATATAACTTGTTTTATTAAATTCTACTACATAATAAAAAAACTTTGAAAATATCCCTTGTGGTTCGTTATCGTAAATTGCTACTGGATTATTTAAGTCTGCTACTTCTCCATTAAGGTATGATACACTAGGTGCTTCAAAAGTAATTATATCACCTCTTTTAGGCTGTGTTTTACAAGTTCTATATAATCTATTTAATATTAATCTGTTATTTGGTTGAAATGTTGGTACCATGGATGTTTGTCTTACAATGGTTGGTGTCCCAACATAATATCTAACTAACAATGCTAAAATAACTGCTATAATAATACAGTATATCCATTCAAATATATCTTTTAATCTTGCTTTTTTTTCTTCACTCATTGTTTTTCCTCCTAATAATTAACATCATTTATTATATATTAATTATTGTATTTTATCAAGGTTTTGCACTAAAGAATTTAATTTTTTAAAATATATTTCTATAATATCAACGTATAAGATAATCATTCTAAAATTATTTTATGAAATATTTTTATATAACAAATATAGACTTTTCAATTATCTAAATTTAACAATTGAAAAGTCTATATTTACTCTTTCGTTCAAGAAATATACATAATTATTTTTTATTATTACATTTTACTTTCTTTTCTATACTTTAGTAAAGCTTTACCTTTAATAAATTTTGAAAATTCTTCTGCTGTTCCAATATCAAATCCCTCTTTATTTAAAATTAAAGAACTTTTTTCATCTAAATATAAAAAGAAATATTTCTCTGTTTCAAACACTTTATGTATTTGCAAATATAGTAATCTTTCAAATTTCCTTTTATATTTTATTTTAAAATACTTTTCATAAAAGTAAAAAGTAAACACTTTTACTTTATTCTTTTTCTTAGCTTTTCTTTTAGTTTGATATTTTTTTACTAAATAAATTACTCCACCAACTGCAATAACAACTAAAAAAAGAATCCAATTTTTATAAATAATATTAAATATAATCATATACAATATTATTAGAGTAATAAATATTAATTTGGTTAGTTCCTTTTTTCCATATTTATTATTATGAAAATTAATAAATTCTTTACAATTTTCTTTATTGTATTTTGTAGTATTTCTAAATAAAACTTTCATATTAATACCTATTCTTTCTTTTGTCTTTTAGTTGCTTTCTTAATTTTTCTATCTATCTGTTTTTTAGCTATCGTAACCTTTCTATCTAATATTTCCTTTTGTTTTTCTATTTCGTCTTTTGTTTTATCTATTTTTTCCTTTACTTTTATTTTAATTGCCTGTAATTTAGGGTATGCATTTAATAAACGCCTTTGTGTAAAAGATTTTCCTAGTAATATTTCTCTTACTTTTTTTGTAATTTCTTCTGTATTATCTTCCCTATTTTCTTTATTAATTCTTGAAGTTGTATTTCTAATTCCTAATATAGTTGCTAATGAAATAAAATTATCTATAACAAATATAATAATTAATACATAAAATATAATTGTTAGAATATTATCCGGAATAAGTTTTACCTTGTCTAACAAGAAAGGATTACTAATATATATAATAACCATTCCAAGTACTCCAAAAGGAATAATAGTATCTAAGCAAACTCTTCCATTAATATTAAATTTTTTCTTACTGTAATCCCACCATCTTAAATGGAATATTTTTTCCATGAAAAAACTAGTTAAATATTCTAGTATTCCACATAATAGGATTGCCATTATAAATAAAATAATAGGATTATTGGTAAATCCTTTTAATAATAATGTAATTAATATAGCTCCACATCCATAAATGGGACAATATGGACCAAGCAAAAATCCTCTATTTACAAACTTTTTTCTTTCGAATATACTGCAACATACTTCCATACACCAACCTAAAAAAGAATATGTTAAAAATAGTAGGAAATAAATTTTAATGGTATTAAACATAATTTCTCCTGATTTTTATATTTTATATTTTATATAATACCACTCTTTTTTAAAAAAATAAATAGTTATTTTTTTAAATAATCTTTTATTTTATTTATTTCTTTTTTAGCTGTTTTATACCCTAGCTCATATAACTCATCTGTTCTTTCTACATCTAATAGCCATGTTTTTTTTGTAACAACTTTTAATAAATAATCTATGCCTTCTGTTTCATAATTATATAATTCATGCATCATAATTCCCATAGAACCAGTTATACAATCTAAAATGTTTACATCTTTTTTTACTTTCTTTTCTTCTTCAAAAACAACACTAATTATTTTATCTGCTCCAATTTCTTTTAATTCCTTCCATGGTGTATTTTCTCTTACACCACCATCCACAAATTTTTTATTATATACACTAACAGGGCAAAAAACACCAGGATAAGCACAACTTGCCTGCACTGCTTTTCCAACATCTATATTACCATAAATAAATATTTTATCGGAATAATGCCTATTGTTTTTTGCAGAAGAAAATAGATAAACTGACCCATCATATAAATTTACACTAGGTATAATTAATGGCATTTTTATATCTGAAATAAGTTTAATATTTTTCTTCTTTGCTTGTGTATTAATAATTTTGCATAATCTGCTACCATTATTTAGACCCTCTATACAAATTCTTCTTCTGAAAATAAATCCAATTATTAGCTTCCATACATGGCAAAAGCTTATTTTACTAATTTCTTTTCCATATTTTCTAAATAATCTAAATATTTCATCAGAACTATAACCCATTGCATACATTGTAGCAACAATACTACCCGAAGATGTACCAGAAATGCAGTCTATTTTAATATTTTCCTCTTCTAAAGCTTTAATAATACCTATATGTGCTGCCCCTTTAATTCCGCCACCAGATAAACACAATCCAACTTTCATTAATTTTCCCTCTGTTTTAATATATTATATTTTCTTTATCTTGTTAGTAATTAATAGTTAAAAACTTTAGTTAATTGTAGTAGATGTAGGGCCTCTTCCAATAACATCCTCTTGTATTGATCTCCATGTATTGCAACCTATAATACCATCTACTACTAAACCTCTTCTTCTTTGATAAGATAGTACAGCATTTCTTGTTTGTGTACCAAAAATCCCATCTAAACCTCCGGTAGTAAAACCTAAGGTATTTAGTCCATCCTGCGCTACTAAAACGTATACACCTCTGCTTCCTTGCCTAATAAGTGGATATCCTCCTGAAATGCATGCAGATGGAAAAGAACGCTTATCAAAATGTACCCATGTAGGTGTTAAAGATGCTGGTTCTACATAGCTCCAAACACCCGAAGAACTTGCTACATTTCTAATTGCATTTCTTTGACTATTACTTAATGTTTGCCCAACATCAAAAGCCACTCCTGCATAATGCTGACTCTGCCCGCGAATGCCCTCCTTCCCAAGACCTTTTAAATGCAAATCCAACTGGAATAGGTGCCCCATATAAATATCTTGTGGAATTCCATGCTCTCATTGTATTTCTTGTGGTCCATAATATATTACTTTTGCTGGAACCTCTAAATTCTCTAACCTTTAGAGTACCATTTGTATTATATGGCATGCTTTCATTTTCTCCACGTATATATGTTTCCATTCTATTTGTATCATTATTGTATACCAATATTCTAGCCATAAATCCCTCCATATAAGCTATTAATTTATAATAATGTATATTATGACTATTCTATATAAAATGTGTTATTTAAATTTTCAAAATTTTGTTTATAATTTGGAATACAACTCATAATATTAATAGGAGGCTAAAAATGTTTTTTCAAATATCTATTTTAATTTTTGGATTTGCTCTATTAATATTTGGAGCAGATTTTCTTATAAAAGGTGCATCTGGAATGGCAAAAAAATTTAATATATCCGAAATTTTAATTGGATTAACCATTGTTGCTCTAGGAACTTCTTTGCCAGAATTAGTTGTAACCACTATTTCTGCTACAACAGGTAATACAGACATTATACTTGGAAATGTTATAGGAAGTAACTTATGTAATTTGTTACTTATTTTAGGTTTCTTAGCAATTTTAAAACCGATTGATTTTGAAGAAACTTCTGTAAGGCAAAGCTTGCCTCTTCTTAACATTACAACTTTACTAGTTCTAATAATGGGAATTGGTATATTTTCTAGCAGTAAGCTTGTTTTAACCAAATTAGATGCAATCATTCTCTTATTAATAGCTTGCATATATTTTGCATATCCAATTATAAAACATATAAAAGAAAGAAAAACATCAAAATATTCAAAGAATACATCAACTAGTAAGAATATTAATATTATACAATGCTTTATTTATATCTTAATGGGTTGTTTTGCTTTAAAATATGGTGGCGACTTTGTAGTAAATAGTGCAAGTAACATAGCTTATATTTTTAATATACCAGAAAGAGTAATAAGCCTTACTATTGTTGCTTTAGGTACATCATTGCCTGAGCTTGTAACATCTACTGTTGCAGTTTTAAAAGGAGATGATGATATTGCAGAAGGAAACATCTTGGGTTCATGCATTATAAATTTGTGTTTAATATTAGGTGTAGGTGCATTTATATCTAATCTAACTTTAAATGTAAATTACATTGAAAATATTATTTTATTATTAGCATCTTGCATATTAATTTGGTTATATAGTATTAGCAACAAAAAACATACCTTAAGTAGGTCAAATGGCGTTGTACTGCTTGTTATTTATATTATATATTGCATACGATTGTTTATATAAATTTAAGTTGTTCTTCTAATTCTAATTTTAATTTTTCACTGCATTCTACCAATGGCAATCTTGGCTTTCCGCATTTAAACCCTTGCATATTTAGTGCAGTTTTAACTGGTATAGGATTTACCTCTTTAAACAAAGCTTCTATTAATCCACAAGCCTTTATCTGCATAGTAGATGCTTCTTCTAAGTTATTATTAAAATATTTGCTTACCATAGTAGAAGTATATTTAGGCATAATATTAGATAATACAGATATTACGCCAATACCTCCTAATGATAGAAAAGGAATAATTTGGTCATCATTTCCAGAGTAAATTGCTAAATTATCCTTACATAAATTTCGTATTTTTAATACCTTAGAAATATTTCCGCTAGCTTCCTTTGTAGCTACTATATTTTTTATCTTAGACAACTCTAAATATGTACTTGGTAAAATATCTAAACCTGTTCTACTCGGTACATTATATAAAATAATAGGTAAATTAGTATTTTGAGCCACCACTTTAAAATGTTGTATTAATCCCTCCTGCGTTGTTTTATTATAATATGGAGTAACCGCAAGTAAAGCATCTACACCTACCTTCTCTGAATAAACTTCGCTTTCAATAACCATATTTGTATTATTTCCACCAATGCCAGCAATAACAGGTACCCTTTTATTTACAACCTTTACACAATATTTAATTAACTCGTTTTTTTCATCTTTAGATAAAGTTGCTGCTTCTCCTGTTGTTCCACAAACTACAATTCCATTTACACCATTATCTATTTGGAAATTTACTAATTTTTTAAATTCATCAAAATTAATTTTATTATCCTTATCAAATGGAGTAACAATAGCAGTAGCACAACCTTTAAAAACAACATCTTTCATAAAAACACCTCCTAAATAAATAAAAGAAAGGGGGGACCAAAAAGGGTCTGACCCTTTTTGGTCCCCCCTCAAAATATAATATGCATTGTTTTTTTATTATGATAAATATTTTGAGGCGATATATCCAATTGTTCCGTTTGATAATTTTACTTTGTCCCAATAATATCCGTTTTTGTAAGCTACTTTCTTTTGTAACCTTGTTACTACTGTTCCTTTTGATAGAGTTGTTATTTTTGTACTTGATGTTGTTGCACTTTTTCTTACATTTACACGGCTTGCATTTATTTTTACTTTTTCTCCTGAACTTGTGCTACTACTTGTTGTTGTAACAGCTGTTAAATAATTTGTTGCTACATATCCTATTGCTCCATTTGATAATTTTACTTTGTCCCAATAGTATCCATTTTTGTAAGCCACTTTCTTCTGTAATCTTGTTATTATACTTCCCTTTGATAGTGTTGTTATTCTTGTACTTGATGTTGTTGCACTTTTTCTTACATTTACACTATTTGCATTTATTTTTACTTTTTCTTCTGAACTTGAGCTACTACTTGTTGTTATAACAGCTGTTAGATAATTTGTTGCTACATAACCTATAGTTCCATCTGATAATTTTACTTTATCCCAGCTGTATCCATTACTAGATGCGACCTTTTTTTCTAATCTTGTTAATTGTGTATCTTTCTTTAATACTGCTAATCTTAAGCTAGATGTAGTTGGTTTTTCTCTTACCATTACGTTGTTTTCTGTAACTTTTACTTTTTCTGTTGATGAACTTTGGGTAGTAGTATTACTAGGTTCTGCTGATAGTGATTTAGGCATATTTTCGTATACTGGTATAATAAAGTTGTAATTATTATCTATTAAACCTAATTTATTATATGTAGTATATGTTGTATATCCTTCATTTCTTGCTGCATATATATTTTGCATGTATTGGTGGGTGTATAAACTTGAACCATTTTGTACAACATCAAACTTTTGGAAGTACAATGTATCTTGACCTATTGCAATATAATTTTCTGCTATCCAAATTGCTCCACCTTTTATTGCCTTTACAGGGTCATTCCATGGTAATAAGTATTTACCTGAAGATTTATTAGATGCATACTTTAATCCATTTCCTATTGGGTCTGTACCACTTGTTGCTCCAATGTTATAAAAGTTATAATATCCTTCATATCCTTTATATGTTCCATAAATAGAGTTTGAACCATTTACTCCAACCTCTTGTCTAATTCTTGCTGCTAAGTAATATGGACTTACACCGCTACTGTTTGCAGCTTGCATAATTGCATCTGAAAAAGTAATATTCGCAAATTTTGAATTTTTATAATATTCTCTTATATTTTTCTTATACATAAAGGTTCCATCTAATACTTTTTCTATTCCTTGAATTGTATATGTATCTGGATTATATGATAATTCTTCAAATTGGAATATGTAACTTGTTGTTAAGTAATTCCTTACATCCATTAAATAACTAACCGCTTTTTCAGATGCACACATCCATCCACCAGCATCATATACTTTACTGCCACAATTTTCGCAAAGCCATTCTCCTGTTTTTCCTTGTACTAAGCTTCTACTATGTAATCCCTTTGTTTCATTATATATAACTGTGTCCCAGTTTAGTCCTGTATAGTACAAAGTAAATTTCCAATTAGGATTAGCCTTTTTTAATGCTAGTAATTTATCCTTATATCCTGGATATTTACTATTATCTACATATTTTTCTATATCTTCTATAGTTTTTAATACTGTTTTTTTAGCTGAGTCTGTTAGGCTAGATGCTTTAACTATAATTGGCATAGCCAAGGATAATACCATGAATATACATATTGTTAAAGATACTATTTTTAAACCTATATTTTTCTTGCTCATACTCTAAAACCTCCCTGATATTATGTTAACATAATATCAGGGAGGTTTTCAACTAAATTTTCTATTTACTAGAAATTACCAAGCTATATAATCATTAATCTACATTTGTTGCTCTTGCTTTTATTACCGTTCTTTGTTTACCAGTCATTGTACATGTAATTAAAGTAATATCTGTTGCACCATTTGTTATTTGGCTTGTGCATTTTAAGTTATCCGGCTCTACCACATAGTTGTCGTATACCTTATATTCCACTGTTTTATTATTTGTATCTGTTAAATAAATAATGTCTCCCTTTACTAAAGTAGATGCTTTACTAAAGAACCTTTTATTGTGATAATTGTGTCCAACAATACAGAAATTACCTGGAGTATTAGGTTCTGGTCCCCAATATTTTACTACTGATATTTTTAATAAATCCTCTATTGTTTGTTCACTTGTATTTTCACTATAAATAACAGGATAAATAATATTTATTTTTGGTATTTGAATTACAGCAACAGTAGTGTATTTTGCTCCGTTTTTAGTTGTATATTGCTTTGTATCTATTTTAGATTTAGCATCTTTATTGGCTTTCATTAATTCATCTAAATCAATTTCTTGTGTTGTTTCTTCTGTTTCATCTAGTACAACTACCAATACATCATCTTGCATTTTTACTGTAGAGTCTATCATTGTATTATCTACTGGTGTTTCTACCACTTGTAATTGAGATAAAATTTCCTCAGATTTATCTGCATTATTTCTATCATATTCAGCATAAACATAATAAGTAAATAATGCAATAATAAGTATAATAGAAACAATAAATGTAAATTTATATAATTTCTTTTTCTTTTTTAATTCTGGCGTTACATATAGTTTTTCACTAACTAATATTTGATTCATTTTCGTATTTTCTCCCTATTTTCTATTATAGCATATAACTAAAAATTTTTAAAGGGGTTTCGGAATAGATTTTCTATAATACTTAACCAATTTTCTATAATAAGAATTTCGGAGAAATTTCCATGTTAATTTGTGTTTTTGGGACACGTCCCTAAAATCATTTTTCCTTGTTTTACACAAAAATTCCAGCGATTTTTCACTGGAATTTTGGCTTTCGGTTTCCTATTTTAGGACACCATCAAAATTTATTTAGATAGAAATTTTTCTTATGTTTATTTCTTATATTTAGATTGTAAATTAATTTTATGTTTATAGATTTAAATTTTATTTTTTAAGAACAAATTTTTTTATTCCGAATACTCCTCCTGCTAACACTACTAAAGAAATTACTGCTAATACATAGTATGTTGTGTTTATGCTATTTCCAACACCTGTTGGTTCGTGAATTGTTATAAGTTCTGCTTGTGCTGAATCGTGTTGTATTCCTGCTAATGGAATAAATTTAGTTGGTATTATTACTCTGTCTCTTTGTATTGTTCCATCTTTTCCACCAATTTTTGTGTTTTGATAGTTCATACTTGTTATTTCTACTATGTTTTCATACTCTTCTGTGCCTACTGTACTTGTTATAATTTGTTCAATTGTTGCATTTGATGATGATAATACTTGTTCTAATGTAATTGTTGCTTTACCTGTTCCTACATTATTTGTTAATATTGGGTTTTCAGCTTTTGCTTTTACGATTGTTGTATATTTTGTTCCTTCTGGGTCTACTGTTCCTTTTGCTTTATCTCTTAAATTTGATTCTGAGTAGTTATTGGTAAATGTAGCTTTTACTTCATCATAAGTCGTTAATTCCCAATATTTACTATTTTCTCCTAATGCTTGGTTATAAGATAAATTATTATTAATTAAGTCTACAAGTCCTGTTATTGTAGCAACTGTTCCCTCTGTATTATCAAAGTTCTTCTCTACATTTAATGCTGAACTTATTTCGTATGTTACCTGTAATTTTGCTCCTTGCATTTTTTCGTCTTCTATACTAATATCTGCAAAATTTATAGTCTTGTTTACCTTGTCTGGTCCTATTATGTATCCTTCTATTGTCCATTCACCATTATCTTTTACTTCTAATTTTGCTATTGTATTAGTGTTCGCAGAATCTTTTATTGTAATTGCTTTAATATGTTTTTGTAAGTCTATTGTTGTTACTGGTACTTGTGCTATACCAAAGTTCATATTTGTAATATTATATTCTCCAAATACATCACTTTGTTTAAATTCATTGTTTACCGCTTCAACTTCAACTGACATTTGTTGTGTAGTATTAGCATTCATATTTGTTGCTTTAATAATTTCATTTACTTTTGATTCATCAGCAGACTTTCCATCTCTCATATTATTTAAAACAGTCATTTGCTCGTCTGAGAATTTTGTAACACTATTACTTACTTGATTTCTTCTTTCCATATTGTCTTTTCCAACTGAATATCCGTCTCCGTTTTTTACATACCAGTATACTCTATTTGGTTCGTCTATGCTGTTTATTATTTTA
>CANQAB010000029.1 GCA_947589445.1 uncultured Clostridia bacterium
AATATGGAATTTTATATCCTTTTCCCCTTCTTTTGTTTTTCTTTTTAATTTCATTTTAACTTTATTCCTCCTTTGTTTTTTTGGGTTATATTTTTTTAGATGCATAGATTCTACTGTTTAATATTCCATGCTGTTGTTCCATCATTAGTAGCCTTTGTTAATTCTACATCAGAATTTAGTGTAACTACAGGTCGAAGAGCATAATTAGTAGTACTTGATTCCTCTTCATAGGTTTCACCACGTGAGAGGAATAAACTTTTTCCTCGTAAACTATTTTTATCAACAGAGCGCATACCGAAGTGTGCACAATTATAGTAACATAATACACATCGTGAGGCTAGCCAATAATTGCTACTCGTATCAAAAAACAAGTTATATAATTCAGAATTATCAAACTGTGATTTATTAGCTTTTAAACTGTAATACGTTTCAGTACATGTTAGACTATCTTTTGTAGTATTAGTTTCATTTCCTTCTGGTTTGTTTTTTAATTGTTCTTCATTGTAATAAGGCTCACTTTCATCAATTCCATCTTTTTTTATTTTTGTTTCTGCATCAGTTTCTCCAACTCCTATCCCTGATCCATTTTCTTTTGCATAGATTACTGGGTATTGTTCTCCATCTGGATTTTTTTCACTTGAATATGTTTTTGTATGATTATATTGTGTAGCTGTATTCTCATCGTTGCCATTTTTGCCTCCTGTATATTCATCTCTTGCTTTTTTTCCTTCATCGTTAAATCCCTGTTCTATATCTTCTATTGTTATACTTCTTGCTTTTCCTAAATTCGAATTACTATATAATTTTTCGCAAATATCATTTAGTATATATACTCCATTATTATATCCCTTTTCACCTTCCAAATAGATATTCGTACTTGTTGGTTTTTCACTTATTATAGTTAAACAACCTCCATCTACACCTAATACTTTCCATTGTAAACTTGAATCTTGTGTTATATCTGTATTACTTTCACTTCCAGTATAGGCTTTGCCTAATTTTTCACTTGAGTAAGTTGATTGTGTTGAACTTGGAATATAACTTATACTATCTCCTATGTTTAATGTTTGTTTTGTTAATATATTTGTGATTTTGCCTTCTTCTTGTTTCCATGGTCCACCTGCTATATCTGCCTCTATCTTAAGTAACTGCTGTTGTTCATTTTCGCTTGCTTCTTCCCATGCATTTTTTGCTCTTTGAGCATAACCTATTATACCATCCCCTTGCACTGCATTTATTGTTACTACTGCTAAAATTAGTAAAATTATAATTGTAATAATTAATGCAATTAAAGTAATTCCGTAACAATTAGATATGGGATGTTGAATATGGAATTTTATATCCTTTTCCCCTTCTTTTGTTTTTCTTTTTAATTTCATTTTAACTTTATTCCTCCTTTGTTATTTTTTATAGTATTAATTATTTTTATATCATTATTGTAAACATATGTCAATATTTAAAAATCAAATAATTGTATATATTTACAAATAAATTATAATATAATCTTTAATTTTATAGAACATCTGTGAACTTCAATAATACTATTACTAATTTATAAACTAGCAAGTTCCTCGCCTTTGTTCATTCAAAAAAAGATTACATTGATAATTTTTTATCAAATATATTTATATTATACAAAAATAGACTGTGTATTATTATACAGTCTATTTTTATAATGGTTAATTTTCATATACTCTTATCCATTTTGCCTCAGAATCAAATTTAGCAATTACATCCTTTCTAGAATGCATGTCAATCTTAGCTATATTTACGCCAAAACAACTATTACATTCAGTAAAAAATCTAGCATAATAATAAGTTTTTGAACATCCGTCAAACAAAGAATATTCATCAAATAAATTCGCATGTATACGAACTGTTATATTGAATTCAGAAATAAAAAGTTTGAAATCTTTCACTTTACATACATGATACCTATCAATGCATCTGCCTTTTTTATCAAATACTTTGTTTACATCATTAAAGAATTCTTTATATTCTTTGCTGTTCTTAAGTGCATTTTTTATGGCATTGAAAAGTTTGTCTGATGCTTTAATGTATAATTTAGATTTATCAAGTAGTACTTTATTACCATTATAATTAGTAAATACATTATTATTGATATCCTTGTATGTAATTTCATAAAATGAGTTAAAGTTATTATAAATAACTTTATTTTTTAATGTATTCATGAATTTATCTAAATCATCTTCTTTGAGATAACAACTTAGGATATCCTTAACTTCATGAAATCTTTCTTCGCTCAATTTTATTACATTGCTTTCAGTTATTACATACTCTGCACATCCGCCTTTCATAATTAAAATAAATTTATCGTCTGATGCGCCAAATAATTCCTTTCTGATTTGATAATAAAGCTCGTGCACTCTTTTTTCAGAAAAATATTCATCTAATATAAATGGTATGTTTACATTATCTTCGCATATTTTTCCTGTCTCAATATCTATGGAACTTATATTTTTCCATTTATTCATATGAAAAAGAGATTCCGTTTTTCTCATTACAATACTTGTTATCGTTTTTGATAATTGTTCCAAATAGATATTTTGGCTGAAGAATTGTTTCCATATTAAGTCTTCAGATTTTATAATATAATTATTTGGAGCCATTTTTGTATCATACCAACAATTATCTTGTTCTGAATATAACCAAAAAGTATTGGTTTGTGAATTAACATAATATATTCCATCTGTCGGAAAATTCATATTTTCATATATGAACTTATCTATTATGCTTGCATATCTACTCGCAATCCGTAAATTATAATATTTACTTAATTCTGTTTCAAGTTCTTCTTGGAACAGAGGTTTCTGAATTTTAACATAATTAACCATTATTTTTGATGATTCGAATCTCAAATAAATCATCCTACATACCTCCCTTTATTTAATCGAAAAGAGTTTTTTAACATACTTTATTTAATTATTTTATTAAATAAAGTATATTATTTCTTAATATATATAAACTGGTCTCGACCAGGTAATTAAATTAACAATTATATGTTATCATATTTTATGTAGAATTGCAACTTTTCTAAAATTACATTTATTGAAATTTCATTAATATTTTAACAAAAAATAAGTTATAATAACTATCTCAGATATTAATATGGTTGGGAATCCTAGTACAAATTTTATTTTTTGTGTTTTATGCCTAAACCAATACATTCCTATTAATGTACCAACAGCTCCTCCTAATAGCGCTACAGTTAATAATGTTTTTTCTGGTATTCTCCATCTACCATATTTCGCTTTTCTTTTATCTATATACATAATTAATACACCAATTAAATTAATTATTATTAAGTATGTAATTACATTAAAAGGTGTAAAATATACAATTAATCCTGTTGTATTTAAAAAATTCATTTTTAATTCCTCGGTTTTTAATTTTTTATACAAATAGACTCATTTGATTGCTTTGTGTCATACCATTTAAACATCCAAATTTCTTAAGTAATTCTATTACAGATTTTCCTACTTTTCCTCGCTGTTGCAACTCATCTATGCACATAAATTCTCCATCTTTTTTAGCTGTTTCTATACTTTCTGCAGCCACTGTTCCTAACCCCGGAATACTGTTTAATGGTGGTCGTATTCCATCTTCTTCCATTTTAAATTTTGTAGCATGAGATTTATATAAATCCATTGGCAAAAATTTTATACCTCTTTCATACATTTCTAATACTATTTCTAATATAGAATACATATTTTTATCTTTTGCTGATATACTATTTCCTTGCAAATCTAGTTCCTTCATTTTATTTTTTACTTTTTCTTTTCCATATATCATATATTCACTATCAAATTCATCTGCTCTTATTGTAAAATATGCTGTATAATACGCCATTGGTTGATGAACCTTAAACCATGCTATTCTAAATGCATTTGTTACATATGCTGCTGCATGGGCTTTAGGAAACATATATTTTATCTTTTCACATGATTTTATATACCATTCTGGTACATTGTTTTCTTTCATAATTTGCTTATATTCCGCCCACTTTTCTGGATCTTTTAATGCTTTTCCTTTACGTACTGTTTCCATTATTTTAAACGCTGGCTTTGGTGGAACTCCTTGTTTTATTAAATAAAGCATTATATCATCTCTGGTACATATTGCTTCTTGCAATGTAATTGTTCCTTCATTTATTAAAGTTTGTGCATTATTTAGCCATACATCTGTACCATGGGATAGCCCTGAAATTCTAAGTAGTTCTTCAAATGTAGTTGGTTTTGTATCTACCAACATCCCCCTTACAAATTTAGTACCGAATTCTGGAATTCCAAAACTTCCAACTTCTGAATGAATCTGCTCTGGAGTAACTCCAAGTGCTTCTGTTGATTTAAATATAGACATTGTTGCTTTATCATCTAATGGTACCTTAGTTGGGTCTATTCCTGTTAAATCGTATAGCATTCTAATCATTGTTGGATCATCATGACCTAGTATGTCTAGCTTTAATAGATTTTGATCTATAGAGTGATAGTCAAAATGTGTTGTTATTATATCCGAATCTGGGTCATCTGCTGGGTGCTGAACAGGTGTAAATTCGTATATTTCTCTCCCCTTTGGAACAACAATTATACCACCTGGGTGCTGACCTGTTGTTCTTTTAATACCAGTACATCCAATGGAAAGTCTTGCAATCTCAGCATTATTTACTGGTATTTGTCTTTCTTCATAATATTTTTTCACATATCCAAATGCAGTTTTATCTGCAATTGTACCTACAGTTCCTGCCTTGAATGTTGTCCCTTTTCCAAATATAACTTCAGTATATTTATGTGCCTTAGCTTGATATTCACCTGAAAAATTTAGGTCTATATCTGGTTCCTTATCTCCATCAAATCCCAAGAATGTTTCAAATGGTATATCCATACCATCTTTATCTAGTTTTGCTCCACATTTAGGACAATTTTTATCTGGTAAATCAAATCCATTCTTAAATCCATAGTCTGTAAAATCTGAATATTTACATTTTGGACATCTATAATGAGGAGGAAGTGAATTTACCTCTGTAATTCCTGTCATATTTGCAACAAAAGAAGAACCTACAGAACCTCTAGATCCTACTATATATCCATCTTCATTAGATTTCCATACTAACTTTTGAGCTATAATATACATTACTGAAAATCCATTTTTTATAATAGAATTTAATTCTTTTTCAAGTCTTTCTTCTACAATCTGAGGTAATTCTTCTCCATATAGTTCATGAGCTTTACTATATGCAATTTCTTTTATTGTTTCTTCACAACCTGGTATATATGGTGGACACTTTTCTGGTGAAATTGGACTAATTCTTTCACACATATCTGCTATTTTATTTGTATTTGTTACTACTACTTCATATGCTTTATCCATTCCTAGATATTCAAATTCTTCAAGCATCTCATTTGTTGTTCTTAAATATAATGGTGCCTGCTCATCTGCATCATCATACCCTTGACCTGCTTGTAAAATTCTTCTGTATATTTCATCTTGTGGGTCCATAAAATGAACATCACATGTAGCTACTACTAATTTATTTAGCTTTTCTCCCAAAGCTACTATTTTTTTATTAATGTCTTTTAGTGCTTCTCTATCTGAAACAGTCCCATTTCTTACCATAAATTCATTGTTGCCTATTGGTTGTATTTCTAGATAATCATAATCTCTTGCTATATTTTCTATTTCTTCTTCATCTTTTCCAGCAACAATAGCCCTATATAATTCTCCTTGCTCACAAGCACTCCCCATAATTAATCCTTCTGAATATTTCTTATATATGCTTTTCAGAATTCTTGGTTTTTTATAAAAATAATGTAAATGCGATATAGATACTAATTTGTATAAATTTTTTAGTCCTACATAATTTTGAGCTAATATAATTGCGTGGTAAGAAGGTAATTTTTTATATGCTTCTTTTTCGTAATTTTTATCTACTGAAACTTTATCTATATCATCTAATGTTTTTGCACCTTTCTCTTTTAACATTTTTAGCATTATATTAAATACTTTTACAGTTGTATCTACATCATCTAAAGCACGGTGAGCAACTTCTACTTTAATTCCAAGATTTTCTGCAATAATTCCTAATTTGTATTTTTTATAATTAGGAAATAAATCCTTAGCTAAACGCAAAGTATCTATATATGTATTTTCTAGTTTATATCCTAATTCTGAAGCATTATATTTTAAAAATCCAATATCAAAATCCGCATTATGTGCAACTAAAACACTATCTTCAACAAATTCTAATATTTTTGGAAATACCTCATCTATTTTCGGAGCATCTTTTACCATATCATCCGTAATTTTGGTTACTTCAACTACTTTATATGGTATTGGTTTTTCTGGGTTTACAAATGTTTCAAATGTATCAATTACTTTGCCATTTTTTATTTTCATAATACCAACTTCAGTTATTTTCTCTGTTCTAAAAGATAATCCTGTTGTTTCTAAATCTAATACACAATATGTTGTTTCAATATCTTGTCCTTTAGAATTAGTTACAGTTGGTGTTTTATCTGGTACTAAATACGCTTCCACTCCATAGATAATTTTCATATCTGGATTATCTCTTCCTAATAATTTATGTGCATCTGGGAAAGCTTGTACTACACCATGATCAGTAATTGCCATAGCTTTCATTCCCCAACTCATTGCTCTTTTTATTAAATCCTTTGCTGAAGTAATTCCATCCATTTGGCTCATTTGTGTATGAAGATGTAATTCTACTCTTTTTTCAGATGCATTATCCATTCTTTTTTCTTTTTTTCTACCTGGGGTTTCTATAATAACGTTTGCAATTACACCTAATTCTTTGGCAAAAGGATCAAATTGTGCTGTTCCTGAAATCTTAATTCCCTTTGCGTTTTTCAATCTTCCCATTATTTCTTTTACCTTTTCTGGAACAATAAAAGCTTTACAAGTAATAGTGCTTGTACCATCATATAAATCAAAAGTAACTAAAAATTTACCGCTCTTTAGTTCTCTTGAATCCATATTTATAATCTCGCCTTCCAATGCTATTTTTCCACTATCTATAGTCAAATCTTCAACTTTTACTAATTGTTCTTTAATAGTTAAAGAACGACCTAAAATAAGAGGTGTTTGTTCTTGATTATCTTTTTCATTTATAATTTCATTGTTTGGTTTAGATTCAGAATGTACTTGTTCTTCTATTTTTTTATTCTCATTTGAATTTTTAGTCTCACTCGCACTTTCTTTATTTTCATTCTGTTCTAAATCAACAGTTATTTCTTGTTCAGCAAGTTCTATTGCCATTCGTTCTGTTCTTCTTACATTTTCTTCATATTTTTGAATTAACTCTTCATCTATATTTTCTGTGTAGCTTACTTTATAATCTTGGCCATAAAAATTTTTTAAAATTTCTTCTAATATTCCTTTGAATCCTCTGGCTATAAGGAAATCCTTTCCTTTTATAGCAAGTTCTACCTTTAGATTTTTTCCATCTATAATAGGTTTACTGTTAATTAATATAGTTCTTGTCATTGGATGCTTTGCATTAATATATTTTACAATATTTTCCCATTCAATATCTATATTAAAATTTAAATTATTTTCTATTATAATCTTTGCATCCTTCACTTTAAATCTAATTTTTAAATAATTTTCAAATTTATATAAACTAATTAAATTTACTTTTTCATTCGTTAACAATGTAATTACAAGTTGATTTGTTTTTTTATATAAATTTACATTTTTTATTTTTGAATTAAATATTGCTGTATCTGTTGCTAAATCTGGAAATATATCTTTTATTGATTTTAATTGTTCCATATTTTTTATTTCCTTTCTTAAAGCTTCTATGCTAATATTCTATCTTAATTTATGAGAAGACACATATATTGTCTTCCCATAATTAAAATTATTTTATATTTCTTTTTATATACTCTAGAATATTCTTAAAATATCGTTATACGTAACATATATTGATAATGCAATTAAGATTGAAAATCCTAATGTTTGTATTTTTAGCTCTGTTTCTTCTTTTAATGGCTTTCTTCGTATCCCTTCTATAATGTAAATTAGTATTTTCCCTCCATCTAATGGTGGTAATGGCAAAAGATTTGTAACGCCTAATGATAATGATATTAAAGAAATAATATAAATATATTCATAAATACCATTAGTACTTACTACTATATCAGAAATCCCAACTATACCTACCATTTGATCAACTGAAGATTTTCCCGTAAACAATTCTTTTAGATTATCAATAATAGATAACGAAAAATCTTTTGTTTCAATTAAACCATAATATATATTGTTCCATAGATTATTTTCTATACGTGTAAATACAATTCCTAAATAATAACTTTTTATTCCTGTTTCTTCGTCCTCAATAATTGTAGGTATTAATTGAATTGTAACTTCTTGCTCATTTCTAATTAAAGTAATATATATCTCTTTTCCACCGTTTTTATTTAATAACTTTGTAATATCGTTTCTATTTTTTACTTCTTTATTATTTATTTTTATTACTTTGTCTCCTGAAACAATGCCATATTCTTGTGCTGCATAATTATCCAATGTATAATCTACAGTAGTTGAATAAAAATTACCAGATACAGTAACTATAATAAAATAAACTATTAAGCCAAATATAATATTTACAATAGCTCCTGCAGATACAATCGCAATTTTGGTAGGGATATTTTTTCCACTAAATGATCCCTTTTCATCTGAATGTTGCTCTTCTCCCTCCATACTTACAAATCCGCCAAAAGGAATAAGGCGAAGAGCATATTTTGTCTCGCCTTTTACCTTTGTAAATATTGTAGGTCCAAATCCAATTGCGAATTCATTCACTTTTACTTTAAATAGTTTTGCAACTAAAAAATGTCCCCCTTCATGTATAAACACAAGAAAACCTAATAATATTATTATTTTTAAAGCACTTAATAGAAAACTAATCAAATTTACTCCTCCTGCTTAAATTAAATCATTGTTAATAATATGTATGCGAATGGTGCTATAAATATTAAACTGTCTATTCTATCTAACAAACCTCCATGTCCTGGAATTAAATTGCTGAAATCTTTTATGCCTGCAAATCTCTTTATACTAGAAGCAGCAAAATCACCAAATTGTCCTATAATGCTTAACATAATAGATATTATAGCTGCTTTAGAATATGAAATACATATAGGTGAAATTTTATTAATACATACAGTATAAATAAACGTTAATAAAATAGAACCTAGTATTCCAGCTATACATCCTTCTATTGTTTTATTTGGGCTTATTTTGCTAAATTTATGTTTTCCTAACTTAAATGTATTCCCGATTAAAAAAGCAAATATATCTGTTCCCCATGCACTGAAAAGTGCATACCATATCAAAATTTTTCCATTTTCTACTCCAGCTAAAAGAGGAATAAACATAATAAATAATACTATATAAAAAATTCCAAATAAAGTAATTGCAATATCTATAATATTAATTTTCATATCTTTTAAAATAAGCTCTATAAATAAAAGTACAATAATAAATGGTATAGATAATGCTATATAAAAAAATAACTGTTCTGTTGAAATAATATGTACAAAACATATTAAAATAGCACCTAAATATCCTATCCATTTAATTGGTTTATATTCTTTAAAAGCATTATAATATTCATGCAATGATATACCTGCTATAATTGCTAATGCAAAATCTATTACATATTTATTTCCTAATAGTAATACTATAATTACCATTGGTAAACCAAGTAATGCAGAAGTAATTCTTTTAAAATCCATATTTTATTTTCCTCCAAATTTTCTAGTTCTTTTATTAAATTCCTCTATTGCTTTATCTAAATCTTGTGATGTAAAGTCTGGCCATAATTTGTCTGTAAAATAAAACTCTGAATACACTAATTGCCATGGCAAGAAATTACTTGTTCTAATTTCTCCACTTGTTCTTATCATTAAATCTGGGTCTGGTTGACCGAATGTATATAAATTATTAGAAATCAATTGTTCATTAATATCATTAACATCAATTATTCCTTCTTTTACATTTTCAGCTATTTTTCTTACAGCTTTTACAATTTCGTCTCTTCCTCCATAATTAAATGCTACGTTAAAAGTTAATCCTGTATTATTTTCTGTTCTTTTAACTGCATTATCAATACTCTTTAAGAGACTAGCAGATAATTTTTCTCTATCTCCTAGCATTTTTATTTTTATGTTATCTGTATCTGCCTTTTTAGCAAAGTCATCTAAGTAATTTTTTAAAAGTAGCATTAATGCTCCAACTTCCTCTTTACTCCTTTTCCAATTTTCTGTTGAAAATGCATATACTGTTAAATATTTAATTCCTATTTTATTACAATACTTTACTATATTTTCTAAGGTTTCTGCTCCTTTTTTATGTCCTAGTCGTGGATCTAAATTATTTTTTTTAGCCCATGTTCTATTTCCATCCATAATAATAGCTATATGAGTAGGTAAATTATTTTTTTCGTCCATATTTAACTTCTCCAATTTTTAAGGTATTTAGGTAATATTTAAAATATATTTATAAATTCAAATTTATACTTTCATAATTTCTTTTTCTTTATCATCTAAAATTTTATCAATTTCTTCTATTTTTTTGTCTGTTATCTTTTGTATACTTTCTTCTGCTACTTTTAGTTCATCTTCCGTTATCTCACTATTTTTTTGCATTGATTTTGCCTTATCTATTCCATCTCTTCTAACACTTCTTATACCAACTTTTGATTCTTCTGCCATTTTCTTAATATCTTTCACTAGTTCTTTTCTTCTTTCTTCAGTTAATTCAGGAAAAGATAATCTTATAACTTTTCCATCATTATTAGGATTAATACCTATATCTGAAGCTAAAATTGCTTTTTCTATTTCTTTTAATATACTAGCATCCCATGGTTGTATTACTATTAATCTTGCTTCTGGAACAGATATTCCTGCTACCTGGTTAATTGGTGTTGGTGTTCCATAATATTCTACTGTTACCTTATTAAGTATGGCTGGATTAGCTCTACCTGCTCTTACCTCTGATAAATTTTGCTTAAAAACATCAATTGTTTTATCCATTCTATTTTCAATTTCACTATAATCCATATTTATCTCCTTTTTTATTTATAAATTTTAATTATATATTTTATTTATTCAACTATAGTTCCTACAATTTCACCCTTTACCGCTTTTACCATGTTTTCTGGTTCTGCAATTCCAAAAACTAATATTGGTATATTATTATCTTTACATAAAGCAGTGGCTGTAGAATCCATTACCTTTAAGTCTTTATTTAATACATCTAAATATGTTATTTTATCAAATTTTGTTGCGTTTTTATCTATTTTAGGATCTGCACTATATACACCGTCAATTGCCTTACCTAGTAAAATAATTTCTGCATCTGTTTCTGCTGCTCTTAATGCAGCTGCTGTATCTGTAGTAAAGTATGGATTACCTGTTCCACAGGCAAAAATTACAACTCTTTTTTTAGATAAATGTTTTAAAGCTTTTCTTTTAATATATGGTTCTGCTATTTCTCTCATTTCAATTGCTGTTTGTAGTCTAGTATATATTCCTCTTGCTTCTAATGAATCTTGTAATGCTAAACCATTCATTGCAGTTGCTAACATTCCCATATAATCTGATGTAGTTCTTTCCATATTTAGTCCATATCTACCACGCCAAAAATTTCCTCCTCCAACTACAATAGATACTTCAACTCCTAAATCTATTAGAACTTTAATTTGATCACAAATTTTACCAATAATTTCAGGGTTAATACCTGTTTTTTGATCTCCTGCTAAAGCTTCCCCACTAAGTTTCAATAAAACTCTCTTATATTTTATGTTTTCCATAAAAAACCTCCATTTTTTTATTTTTTCTTATCATATCATATTTTATATAAATTGTGCATCTTTTTTTGAATTTTATTTAATTATTTTGATAAATTGTAACTCGTTCCACAAGAGTAATATTATAAATATAATTTTGATATGGAGTATCAAAATATTCAGTACTTATATACTTAAATTCATCCGTATTAAACAATTCATTATAAAATCCATTATCTTGAGAATCAATAATCCAAACTCTTCCTGTTAATTCTTCTAAAAAATCTGTGGTTACATATGTATCCATTTGTGGTGCCCATACCTTATACGCTTCTTGTACACCCCAATCTGCACCATTATAAAAATACTGTTTATAATTTGTAAAATTAGAAGCAAAAACAGAGCCATTTCCTATATTACTATATACTAATACATCTCCTTCTTGTATGTTTTCTCTCAAATATTCAATTTGTTTTCCATTTCCTTTTGCATAATTCTCCTTTATTTGCTGTACATTATTAATTATTCCTAATGTTAAAATTATTGCGCATATTATTAAGATAATATGTGTATTATCTTCTTTAGATAATATATAACTTACTGCAAAAATATACATTCCTGTAACAACAAATAGGTAACGATAATATATAATAGGCGTTTTTAAAATTTGAGTTATAATTATTGCCGCTATAATTACTGATAAATATAATGCAACAGCATAAATTGCTGGTTTTAAATTTATTGTTTTTTCTTTTCTTTTTCTAAAAATAAGTATTCCTAGATATATAAATAATAATAAATTTGCTATAGTACCTACCCATAAATGCCACGAAACAGCTTTTCCTGTCATTTGGCAACCAACTAGTTCTAATATAGAATTAAAGTCAAATCCTATCCAAAATCCTTTAGATACATGTTCCATTTGGGACGCTAAGTACATTAACCATGGTATGTATAATATTATTTGGATAATACCAAATAATAATTGCCATTTTAAATCTTTCCATTTTTTGTTTTTAATAAAATATATTAATAGAAACATATTTATTAAACCAGCTGACATTAATCCATAATAATGAATAAATATACTTGCTGTACTAAATATTCCAAATATAAGCCAATTTTTCCTTGTTCCATCTCCATTGTAAATTCTATAAGCATAAATGGCAAGAATAGTAACAATATAAATTGCCCATGAGTACATTCTAATTTGATTTGCATATACCGCCATCATAGGTAAAAAATAAGATAAAAACGAAAATAATATTCCTGTTTTTTCTCCAAAATCCTTTTTTATATGAGTAAATCCAAGTAATCCTAATAAAGCAATTGGCAATGCTGAAAATAGTCTATAAGCAATAATAGAACCATTAGTTAGTAAATTAACAAATCTTAACATCCAGTAATATAAAACTGGATGTACATCATGTCCCCCTATATTCCAAATGTCCACTAATGTTTGATTAGCCATACCTACTGAATATGCTTCATCAAACCAAATATTTGAATGAAAAACACTTAAAAATATAAAAATTATACCAATAATTATAACAAATATATGTAACTTTCTTATCAATGTTTTATTTTCCATTTTATTTTTCTCCCTTTTCTAATAAATTTATTTCATAATTATTTACTATTTTTGATAATAAATTATTTATAAAATTATATAATTTATTTTCCACCAAATAATAAATTATCCATGCAATTAATATATCAATTAATAGCACTATTAAAAATGTAAATAATTGCAATACGTATATGTTTTTTATAATATTTATATTCTTAAAATACTGTACTATACATCCTGAACATAAACTATTAATTAATCCATGTGTAACAAATAAAGAATAGCTTATTTTCTTTATATTTTTTACTTTATTCAAATTTATCAAACTTTGTAATTTAGGTAAGCAATAAATTGTTATCATAATTAGAGAACATGCAACTGTATCTCTTAAATAAATCTTATTGGCTTCTTCTCCTCTTGGAAGCCACCATATAATTGGAATAATAATTATTAAATACCAATATTTATATAGTTTTTTTTCTTTTATAGTTTCACATAAATGATATGTAAATCCTCCCATTACAGTTGATAATATCCAAATTTTTTCCATATAATATAGTAATAATATTAATGGAATATACAATAGTGGAAAATATTTTTTATTAGAAAATAAATAAGTTAATAATGCTATGAAAACATTTCCTAAAAAGAAATCTAAAATATACCCCAAATGTTCGTTAATACCGCTGTTTCCGAGCCATAGTATTCCATTTAAATACGAAGATATTGAAATTGTATTTCCTTGAAAAATCCTAATAATTACATAAATTGTGCAGGTAACGAATATAGGTAGCATTAATCTTAAATATCTAGTGAATAGAAACTTTCCAAAATCAATTGCTTTTTTGTAAAATTTTTTTGCTACTAAAAATCCACTAATAATACACATCATTGCAACTGCATATTTTCCTGTTACACCATAAAATATCCAGTATAACCATGAAGTATTATTATAACAAAATTTTTCTAATATATTATTTTGAGCATAATAAGAAAAACATTGATAATTAAAATGTGCAAAAACAATCCATATAACAGCTAAAAATCTTAACGTATTTATAAATTCTAACTGTTTCTTTTTCTCCATTTTTTGCTCCTTTTCTACA
>CANQAB010000030.1 GCA_947589445.1 uncultured Clostridia bacterium
GTTCCAAATTGTGAATATGGTGAAAATGGAACTTTTATATTTTCAGATGCAGGACTAAATTCAAATCCTAGTAGTGAAGAACTTGCAGAAATAGCAATTTCTTCAGCCAAAAGCTTTGAACAACTAGTAGGTAAGGAACCGAAGGTAGCTATGCTTTCTTATTCAACTTATGGGAGTGCAAAATCAGAGATGGTGGATAAAGTAGTAGAGGCTACTAAATTATTAAGAGAAAAAGTACCAAATTTAAAAGCAGATGGAGAATTACAATTAGATGCAGCCATTATAGAAGAAATTGGTAAGAAAAAGGCTCCAGGTAGTACAGTAGCAGGACATGCAAATACTTTAATATTTCCAGATTTAAATGCTGGTAATATTGGATATAAATTAGTACAAAGATTGGCAAAAGCAGAAGCCTATGGACCTTTGTGTCAAGGTATAGCAAAACCTGTAAATGATTTATCTAGAGGTTGCAGTAGTGATGATATTGTGGGGGTTGTGGCTATTACAGCAGTTCAATCCCAACAAATAAACAAATGAAAAGCTTCTCATTACGTCGTTATTGGAAATTAAAAAATACTCAATATACAAAAGTGTGCATTCGCTTTTTAATTTCCAATGCCTAGTACTTATTGTTTATGATTTGTTTATAATAGAAGATTAAACTGGAGGATATACAATGAAAACCCAAAAAAACAGAAAAATTAATTATCCTAAGTTATTATTTTGTTTTATTATTCTATTGCTAATTCTATTTGCTATTATTAAAATAATACGGTATAATTACTACATGTGTGGGAGAAAAGAAACAGATTTATAATGTTGCAGAAAATAATACAGTTAAGCAAGTTGAAAATACAATCCAAGTTTCTGAGATTGAAAATGTAATTACTAATAAAACAAAAAGTGAATCAAGGGCAATACCACTTAGTGAAGGTAAAAAATCTACAAACTCTTTAGCTGTTCTTATGTATCATTATTTTTATGATTCTTCTAAAGGAGAAAAGGCAAAAAACTCTAATTGGATGGAGATATCTAAATTTGAAGAACAGCTAAAGTATTTAAAAGAAAATGACTATTATTATCCAACGTGGCAAGAAGTTGCAGATTTTGCAGATGGAAAAATAGATTTACCTAAAAAAAGTGTTGTTATTACAATGGATGATGGACATAAAAGTGTATACAGTTTAGCAATACCAATTCTTAATAAATATAATATTCCTGCAACAGCATTTATTATAACCAAAAATTTTGATACGAAAAACTTAGAAACATATAAAGATTCTACAATTGATTTTGAATCTCATACAAACAATATGCATAGAGCTGGTGGATCAATAGGACATGGTGGAATTTTTCCAGCGCTTTCTTTAGAGGAAGGAACATCAGATTTAAAAGAATCTATCCAAAAGCTTGGTGGAAATTCTGATGCATTAGCATATCCTTATGGAGATTGCACAGACAGAACTAAAAAGGCTGCAGAACAAGCAGGATTTAAAGTCGCTTTTACGACTGTTAATAAAAAAGTAAAACCTGGAATGGATAAATATGAGTTACCACGTGTAAGGATGTATGCAGAAATAACATTAAAGGGATTTGCAAACTCTATTTAAAAAGATATTGCAGTAATAAAAAATATTTAAATATATAAAATTAGAAAGGAAAAATGTCATGAAAATTTTAGTTGTAAATTGTGGAAGTTCATCTCTAAAATATCAATTAATTAATATGGAAGATGAAAGAGTTTTAGCAAAAGGAAATTTTGAAAGAATAGGAGAAGAAGAGGCATTTTTAACACATAAAGTAAATAGAAATGCATATGTTATTAAAAAGGCTGTTACAAATCATACAGAAGCTTTAGAAGTAATTTTGGAACAGTTTATAAATCCAGAATACAAAGTAATAGACTCTTTAAAAGAAATTGATGCTGTAGGACATAGAATTGTACATGGAGGAGAAATTTTTAATAAATCTGTATTAATAGATGAAGATGTAATTAGCAAAATTGAAGAATGTGCTAGTTTAGCTCCATTACATAATCCAGCTGCTATTCTGGGAATTAGAGCATGTCAAAAGGAGATGCCAGGAGTGCCAATGTCTGCAGTATTTGATACAGCATTTCATCAAACAATGCCTGTGGAGAACTACATTTATCCAATACCATATGAATTTTATGAAAAATATAGAATTAGAAAATATGGAGCACATGGAACATCTCATCAATATGTTTCAAAAATTGCAGCAGAATTAGAAGGTAAACAAATTGAAAACCTAAAAATTGTAACTTGCCATTTAGGACAAGGTGCAAGTATTACTGCTATAGATGGAGGAAAATCTATTGATACATCTATGGGACTATCTCCACTTGGTGGCATTCCAATGGTTACACGTTCAGGAGACTTAGACCCATCTGTTGTTACAGATATTATGGAAAGAGAAAATTTAACAGCCAAAGATGTAAATACATTATTAAATAAAAAATCTGGTTTATATGGTATTACAGGATTAAATCCAGATTTTAGAGAGATAGAACTTGCTTCTTATGATGAAGATAAACCAAAAGCACGTATTGCAATTGATTTATTTACAAAAACAATTGCACAATTCATTGCAAAATATGCTGTGTCTATGGGTGGAATAGATATTGTTGTATTTACTGGTGGAATTGGTGAAAATCAAATTAATATTAGAAAAAAAATCTGTAATTACTTAACATTTATGGGATTAATAATTGATGAAGATACAAATAATGTAAGAGGTAAGGAGACATTAATTACCAAACCTGAATCCAAAATAAAAGCATATATTATTCCTACAAACGAAGAACTTGTAATTGCAAGAGATACAAAGAATTTAATTAAAAAATAGTAATGAAAAGAGGTACTTTTATGCAAGAACATGTACAATTAGAGGTATCATTAGAAGTAATTATGGCTGAAATAGCAAAAACAATGTTTCATCTTACCGAAGTAAATGATAAGAAAGAACAAAAAGAAATAGAAGAAAAATTAGAAATGCTAATAGGTTTGCAAGAAAATGCATATAAAGGAAATAGACAAGCAATTTTAAATATATTAAATAGGAAGTTTTAAATATGGAAAGAAGAAAAATTTCAATAGATACATATTCCAAAGTTATAAAAATTTTGCCAGAAAAAATTAAAAATATTTTACCCGAAGAACCACTAAAATTATTAGAATATGCAACAAGAGTAAAAAAAATGCAAGTGTCTTCTAATGTAGATAAAGATACAGAAAAATTAATGCAAGAGCATTTGTTAAGTGATGAAGAATATTTAAGAACTTTTTATTATGTAATGGCAATCAGTTTTTACAATAAGAAACCAGTTGTTAATCCAAATTTGACAATTGTTGCTGCTCAAACTGGTAGTGGAAAAAGCAATTTAACCGCTAAAATTTTAAGAGAAAATGATAATTATATATTTGTAGATTCAGACAAATATAAACATTATCGCTTTGATGCTATAGATATCTCAAAGAAATATCCTTTATTATATCCTTTCCTAACAGGACCGGATGCCTATGATCATGCTGAAAATATTTATTCTTATGCATTAGATCATCAATATAATATAATTAAAGAAACGGCTCCCTCTTGTAAAAAGGGATTAATTGAAGTGGATATAAATGAATTAAAGCAAAAAAATTATACCATATCTTTAAATATATTAGCTGTTAGTTCCCTTAATAGTTCTTTATCAACTCATGAAAGATATGAATTGCAAATTATAAGTGGATTACAAACTGCAAAATTAACAGGTTTACAAAGACATAATGAGTCATATGATTCATTAATACCAAATGTAGAAGAAGCTATTAAAAATAAAGAAATTGAAGTTATAAAAGTATTTAAAAGAGGAATACTTGAAGAGGAATTTAATCCTATTCTTCTTTATCCTACTTTAGAATATAAAACTCCAATAGATGCAATAGCTGAGGAAAGAAAAAAAGATTTGTATAAAACTAAAAAAGAGTTTAAAAAAAGATATGAATTTATATTAAATCAAATGAATAAACGTTTAGCACCAAAAGAACAATACGAGCAATTAGAGAAAATAAAAAAGAACTATATGAGTAGAGGAGAATGAAATGGAAGATATTGATTTAGATATTAATATGGAAAGAGCTATTAATATTATTATGAATAATATAGCTGAATTAACTAAAAAATTTTCAGTTACAAAAGATGAAAAAGAAAGCAATGAATTAAAGGATAAAATTAATATATTAAATAAAATAAAAGATGAAATATATTTAGGAAACGAAAATATTATAAAAAAAGTTATAGAAAAGAATTATAAAGGAATGATATAAAATGGATGATAAAATTGTTAGAAATATAAGTGAAGATAGCTTAAATGCTGTATTATCAAAATTAAACCCAGAATTTATAAGAGATTTACCTACTTCTCCTAAGGAACTTTTAAAGTATGCAACAAGAAGAACAGATCCAGTAATTTCCGAGAATATTACATATTCTCTTGGACAATCTATGCTATCGCATAGATTATCCGATGAAGATTACTTGATTGCTTTCTTACAAGTTATTCATACATTTTTTTCTCATAAAAAAACATCAGACAAACCAGAAGCTTCTATTTTAGTATCACAAACTGGTGCAGGAAAAACTAATTTAAGAGCCTTAATACTAAATGAAAAACCTAATACTATAATTATTAATCCAGATTTATATAAAAAGTTTAATCCTCAAGTCGAAAAAATATTAAAAGAAGATCCAACACATTTTGGTGCTCTTACTGGAATTGATTCGTATGACCATGCTAATAATATTAGAAATTATGCAATAGAAAATAACTATGATATTTTATTTGAGTGTGCTCCATCAGAAAAGCAAGGATTAATAGGAATAGATCTAGAACAATTAAATAATAAAAATTATAATACCCAGTTTTATATTTTGGCAGTGGGAGATTTAATAAGTTCTTTAGCTATACACTATAGGTATGAACATGAATTAAAAAATTCTATAAACTTAGGACAAGCAAAACTAACAGACTTGAAAAGACATGATGACTCATATAAAGGAGTAATAAATGCATTAAGAGAATTGCCTCCAGAAAAAGTTAATATATTTGTAAGAGGACCTAAACAAAATCCAATACCTAAAAAAATAACTAAACATAGCCAAGAAAAGCAATTAACAGTAGTTGATCATATTAATTGTTTGTTACGTGAAAGAGAAAAATCAAATTATGATTATATATTTAGTAATGGTGATTTTAATTTCCAAAGAGATTATAATTTTATAAAAGCATCTATGGAAAAGAGAGAAGCACCAGAAATGCAATTTCAACAATTAACAAAAATATATAATAGATATATTACTTTTTTAAATTATATGAAATATAAAAATGAAAATGATATCAGCTTATAATATTTGATTTTTCAAACAAAGTGAGAAAATCTCAAAGGCAATAGCGATTGTAGCATTTTTGTATAATAAGATTTTGGGACAAATTTCCTATTATATAAAAAATAGCGAGAAGGCACATTCTCGCTATTTTTTATTTTTTATAGTAGTTCTCCCAAATATCATAAGTAAGAGGGAGTCCGGTTTTAGGGTCAAGCATAACAGTAATATTACCATTATACTCAATGTACAGAGTATCGGTTGAACGTTCGTGTAGAACACGAATCTTTTCTCCTATTCTATCATAGCTATTTAAATCCTCAAAATTCATGTTAATAAACATTTTCTTCATCTCCAAAAATATATTTTAATTTATATGAATAACTATCTGTGCCAATAGTTAGAATTTTAGTAAACGCGAGATTATTAACATTTTTACTAGTATAAAATTATATAATAAATTTACGTAAAAGTCAAGATAGATAGAACTCTAATTAACATAAATGCATAAAATATAAAGAAGTATTATGATGTAAAAGGAGGGTGATACACTTTGAATTTAAAAGGTAAAAATATAGGCTTTTGCCTTACAGGTTCCTTTTGTACATTAAAAAATACTATACTACAGATGAAAGAATTGGTAAATGAAGAAGCAAATGTATTACCGATAATGTCATTTAACACATACAAAATCGATTCAAAATTTGGAAAAGCCATAGACTTTATAAAAGAAATAGAAAAAATTACACAAAATAAAATTATTAATACAATTGAAGATGCAGAACCAATTGGACCTAAGAAAATGACAGACATTATGATTATTGCTCCATGTAGCGGTAATACTATAGCTAAACTAAGCAATGGAATAACAGACACTCCTGTATTAATGGCTGCAAAATCGCATTTAAGAAATTCTAACCCTTTAGTAATTGCTATATCAACAAATGACGGATTATCACGGAAGTGCTGAAAATATTGGTAGATTATTGAACAGAAATAATTATTTTTTTGTTCCGTTTAGGCAGGATAACCCAATTACAAAACCACGTTCTATAGTATTTGATCCAACTTATATAAAAAAGACATTAGAATATGCTTTAGATAAAGAGCAAATTCAGCCTATTTTATTATGAATATAAATAATGTAAGTAAACCAAAAACGGCTGACCATTTTTGGTTTACTTTTTTATATACTATTTATGAATTTTAAGTGTATTTTCTTTACTTTTTTAATAAAATAGTATATGATATTTTAGATTATATTAGAAAGAGGAATACACATGTTAGATTTAATTAAATTAAAGAAAACATATAAGATGAAAGAATATGAAACAACAGCATTAGACGGAGTTACAGTTTCTTTTAGAGATAAAGAATTTGTTTCAATTTTAGGTCCAAGTGGCTCTGGAAAAACTACTTTACTTAATATTATAGGAGGCTTAGACAGATACACTTCAGGTGACCTTGTAATTAATGGAAAATCTACAAAAAAATTTAAAGATAGAGATTGGGATGCATATAGAAACTATAAAGTGGGTTTCGTATTTCAAAGTTATAATTTAATAGGGCATCAAACTATTCTTTCTAATGTGGAACTTGCATTAACAATTGGTGGAATATCCAAAAAAGAAAGAAAACAAAGAGCAATTAAAGCATTAGAAGAAGTAGGACTAAAAGAACATATTCATAAAAAGCCAAATCAATTATCTGGTGGACAGATGCAAAGAGTTGCTATTGCAAGAGCATTAGTTAATAATCCTGATATTATTTTAGCAGATGAACCAACAGGAGCATTAGATACAAAAACAAGTGTACAGGTAATGGAAATATTAAAAGAAATATCCAAAAATAAGTTAATTATTATGGTGACACATAATCCAGAACTTGCTGAAAAATATTCAAGTAGAATTATTAAAATTTTGGATGGTAAGATGATAGAAGATACAAATCCAATTTTATCTGAAGAAAAAGTAGAAAATACAGATACATCAAAAATAGGAAGAACTTCAATGAAACTCTTGACAGCTTTTAGGTTAAGTTTAAATAATTTATTAACTAAAAAGGGGAGAACTATTTTAGTGGCATTTGCAGGTTCGATTGGTATTATAGGAATTGCATTAGTGCAATCAGTTTCAAATGGCTTTCAAGGTTATGTTAATAGTATTCAAGAAGATACATTAACATCTTATCCACTTACTATTATGCAAGAATCTGCAGATATTACAGGAGCATTATTGTCAATGACATCACAGAATATTGAAAATGATAACTCTGGAACAGTTAAAGAAGAACAATATATTTCTAAAATGTTATCTAATTTAAGTACAAATGATTTAAAAAGTTTTAAAAAATATTTAGAGGAGAATAATTCAGAAATAAATAGTGACATATCATCTGTGCAATATTCATATAGTGTAGATCCTATGATTTATACAACTGACAATACTGGAAAAATTGCAAAGGTTAATCCAAGCAATTTATTTTCAAATATCTATGGATCTAGCATGATGAGTTCTTATTCATCTTCTTACTCTCAAATGATAGATGATAAGGAAGCTATTACTAATTCATATGATATATTATCTGGACGTTTACCAGAAAAATATGATGAAATGATGATTGTTTTACCTGAACCAAATCGCATTTCAGATTTGCTTATATATTCATTAGGATTAAGAGACCCTGAAGAATTATCTAGTATTGTTACAAAAATAATGAATGGTGAAACTGTAAATATTAATAATGAACCACTTACACTTTCGTATGAAGACCTAATGAATGTTGAACTTAAATTAATAATGCCAACTGATACATATAAATATAATAAAAAATATGATATTTATGAAGATATGACTAAAGATAAAGATTATATAAAAAAACTATATAATAAAGCTATTACACTGAAAATAGTTGGAATTGTTAGTCCTAAAGAAGGTGTTTCTTCTTTTGCACTTAACCCAGGGGTTTCTTATACAAGTGATTTAGTAGATTATATTATCGATAAAGCATCTAACACTGACATTGTAAAAAAACAATTAAAAAATCAAGAAGTAGATATATTTTCTGGTTCTAAATTTGATAGTAAAAATAATAATTTGAATTTGGATTTTACCGATTTGGTTAGTGTAGATAATAAAAAGCTTCAAAGTGCATTTAATATTAATATAAATCAAGATGATCTAAAAAAGAAAACACAAAGTTATATGACAGATATAGCCAATTCAGTTAGTACAGATACTCTTCCTGCTAAAAAAATTTTTACAAGTAATTTAACAACATTAGCAAATGGTGTTTTTAACAGTATTGAGGGCGAATTTGACATTAATGATATAGATACTATTGTATCTAATTATTTGGAAAAAAGTGAATCGTCACAATTGTTATCTTCTATGGAAAAGGAATTTATTATACCAAAACAAGCTTTAAAAACTACATATTCTGGCTTATTAAAAAGCTTGTTACAAGTATATATTAATACTTATAGCACAATGTCAACGTTTTTAAATAAAGAAACAGAAGATTTTAATAATCTTGCTTCAGAAGCCAATGAAAATACTATTACTTCTTCAGAGCATAAAATGGTAGCTAGTATAGATAAAGAAATTGTTTCTTCTGTTATTGCATCTTTTACTACTAGTACTGCTATAGAGCAAACATCAAATACAATGGCCAAAACAATGACAGAAGCTGTAATGAAAAAAACAATTTTATCTAAAGTAGGAGAGCTTACAACGAATTTAACTAATAGTTTTGCATCTGCCTTTAATGTTGATTCAAATAAAATAGCTAGTGCATTTCAATTAAAAATGACAGAAGAAGAAATAACCAGAATTGTAACAGCTATGATGTCAGATACTAAAACTACAGCTAAGACAAATTTAATATCTCTTGGTTATCAAGATAAAGAAGAACCTTCATATATTTCATTTTATTTTAAAAGTTTTGATGGAAAAGAGCACTTTATTGACTTTGTAAATTCATATAATAATAAAATGAAAGAATTAGATGAAGATGATAAAGTAATAAATTATACAGACACTACAGGAATATTAATGGGATCTGTAAAAACAATTGTAAATGCTGTAACATATGTACTAATAGCATTTGTCTCTATTTCACTTATTGTTTCTTCAATTATGATTGGAATTATTACTTATATTTCTGTTTACGAAAGAACAAAAGAAATAGGAATATTAAGAGCAATTGGTGCATCTAAAAGAAATATATCCTCTATTTTTAATGCAGAGACATTTATTATAGGATTGTTATCTGGATTGTTTGGAATAGGGATAACGTATGCACTAATACCTGGAATTAACAAATTGTTGCATCATTTTACAGGAAATATTCCTTTAAATGTAACTCTTTACTTTAGTAATGCAATAATATTAGTTATATTAAGCGTTATACTTACACTAATTGGTGGACTTATACCAGCAAAGGCAGCCTCAAAAAAAGATCCCGTTATTGCACTGAGGTCAGAGTAAAAGTTTTAGAGGATATAAAATTTGATTTCTTTTAAATAGTAATTAATTATAAAAAAAGAGAAAGAAATTATGAAATGAACTATATACAGTTCACTTCAATTAATCTCTTTCTCCTTTTTCTGTTTCTTTTTCAATCAGTTTTATTTGGTTATTATTTGAATATAAGTCGTTAAAAATATCATTTTGTTTTATACGACCTAAAAGTTTTTTCTTTAGTTTTTCAGAATTTCGTCTGGTTTCTGAATCTAAATTTAAATCTTTTAAATTTTGAAGTTCTTTTAATATAAAAGTATCTTCCATATTAGTTAATCTATATGCATGTTCTGAATCGATAATAGAGCTTATAGCATCTTTTTTTATTAATAACAAATCAGAATAATCATTACTTCTGTCATTCATTGTATGAACTAAAGATGAGATATCTTTTGAGCAACTTTTTATCAGATTTAAATAAATCTGATAATCTTCTTTAGAAAGACTATCTTGAATTCTATTAGCAAAATTTGGTTTATAATTTCTAATTTGATTAAAAGTTTCTTTTCTAAAGTCTAATTCTTGTAAAAATTTTTTATATGCTGTTTGTGATTTTTTAATAGTTGACAATGCAATTTTTTTATTACTTTCATATTGTTCCATTGTCATTGATCTAGTTTTATAAGGTATAGGTAAAGATATAATAGATTCTAAATTATCAAAAACAAATCCTATATCATAATAAATAATTAATTTTCTAATACATTGTGAAAGATAATTTTGAAAATTAGCTTGCATAATAGTTTCCATTTTTTATTCCTCCAATATATATAATTATACTATCATTAGCTAATAATTGTCAATATTATATGTATAATCTAATATTAT
The DNA here is from genome assembly GCA_947589445.1 of uncultured Clostridia bacterium. Classification (GTDB taxonomy): domain Bacteria; phylum Bacillota; class Clostridia; order TANB77; family CAG-508; genus HGM13634. The sequence continues at coordinate 10,737 of CANQAB010000030.1, forward strand.
GAAAAAAATAGCATTAAAATTTTAACAAACATATTTTCTTTTTTTGAAAAAAATATTGACAAAAACTTCTGTTCGATATATAATAAAGCATATCGAACAACATTTCGCGAAAGAAAGGGGTAATTATAATGAGAATAGTAAATAAAAACAAATTTATAAAAAGTATATTGATAACATTAATGCTAATAATATTTATCATGTTCATATTAATTAACAGCTGTTTTTCTCATGCTGAAGTTAAATATAAAAAAGTAGGTGTATCTTCAGGAGATACATTATGGAATATTGCAAAATATGAGAAATCTAATAATTCTTATTTTGAAAATAAAGATATTAGAGATATTGTAGATGAAATAAAATATATTAATCATTTAAGCAATAGTAATATAAATGTAGGGGATGAATTAAGCATACCAACCATATAATTAAAAAAAAAGATATTTTTTTAGAAATTTTATTTTTTGGTTTTATTTTTTTTTAAAATGTTTTATAATTAATTAATAATATTTTGTTTCTCTAACGGAGGCTTTTTATGATTGATAGGGAAAATAATCCAGATTATTTAAATTCATTTTTAGATTATTCTGTTACAATATTAAATAAATCACCTAATAGTATTAAAGAGTATAATTATGATATTGCTATGTTTTTAAAATTTATAAAATTACGTTTTAAATTAACAAATGAAGATGAATTTTCTCGTATAACAATATCTGATATTCCTATTTCTGAAATAAAAAAAATAAAACTTGAAGATATTCATGCTTTTTTATCTTATTTGGCTACAACATTAAGAAGTAAGCCTGCTACAAGAGCAAGAAAAGCTTCAACGATAAGAATATTTTTTAAGTATTTATCTCAAAAAGAAAAATTAATTGAAAACAATCCAGCTCAAAATTTAGAAACACCTAAAAAAGATAAAAGAATGCCTAAGTATTTATCTTTAGATGAATCGAAAAAATTGTTGGAAACTACTTCTAATGAGGAAGATAATAGAAATGCTAAAAGAGATTATGCTATAATTACTATTTTTCTAAATTGTGGTATACGTTTATCTGAACTTGTTAATATCAATATAAAAGATATTACATTTACTGAATGTAAATTAAATGTAATTGGTAAGGGAAATAAAGAACGTACTATTTATTTAAACAAATCATGTATGAACGCTATACAAGATTATATTCAAAATGCTAGGCCAAAAGAAGGTATACATTATAATTCTAAGGATGCACTATTTTTAAGTGAGAGACGTGAAAGAATTAGCAATAGAACTGTACAATATATTGTAAAGAAAGAATTACGTAAGGCAGGGTTAGATACTACAAAATATTCTGTACATAAATTAAGGCATACTGCTGCTACTTTAATGTATCAATATGGAAATACAGACATACGTGCTTTACAAGAACTTTTAGGACATGAAAGTATTTCTACTACAGAGATATATACTCATGTTGAAAATTCTCAAATTAGAAATGCAGTTGAAAATAACCCATTAGCTAATTTATAAAACATATAAATTTAGAACACAAGCCAATTAAATTTAAAAAATTAAAATAATAATAACATGTGAAAGTTTAACAATTTTTAAAAAAATAATTATAATAATTGACTTTTTTTCTCAGGTTATATATAATTTGGTTCAGAATATAAAGATGAGGTCCGGAGTCGAAATACCTGTATTTGGCATGGTAAAAGATAACCACCATTCTACAAGAGCACTGATAGATGAATATAAAAATGAATTTGAAATATCTGAAAATTTATTTTATTTTATTACAAATCTTCAAGATGAAGTTCATAATACTGCAATTGAATATCATAGAAAAGTTCGTGATAAAGAAATGACTAAATCAAAGTTAGATTACATAGAAGGAATTGGAGAAAAGAAAAGAACTGCTTTACTTAAAAAGTTCGGTAGTGTAAAGAAAATAAAAGAAGCGTCTATAGAAGATTTAATGCAAGTTAAAGGAATAAATTTAGAACTTGCAGAAAGACTAAAAAATGAACTTTAAAAAATTTTATGCATATTTTCTAATTTTATGAATATATATTATTAAAAGTAGAAATTCATGTCTTTATCGTTGTCGTAGCTTCAAAAATTTACGAAATAAATTTTTGAAGTACGGACGACGAACAAAGTGAGGAGAGGAGATATGCAAAAGATAAAAAAGATTTTTTTAGGTGTTTTAATAGGAATTACTACTTCTAGTTTTTTAGTATTATGTTACTTACTTTATAATTTTATTGTTATATTAAATTTAGTATAGAATCAAGAAGTACTTTCCACTGGAAAGTACTTTTTGATTGTTACAAAATTAGATTTTATCATTTCTTGAAGGCATAGAATAACTGTATAAATTTATTGATATATTGCAATAAATTTTCATTTATGTTATAATTAGTATAGATGTAATATGGATAGTGTAAAGTAAGCTATGAAAAAATAGATTATGAAAAACACTATGCAATAGAAGTAAAAAAGAACATTGAAAAGTTAAAAATATACGAAAGCAGATATAATAAAAATACTTCTACTGCTAAAATTTTAACGATATTGATAAATGCTTTGTCAAGTGGTCACTTGCAAAGAAGACAAATGCATTTGACAAAGTATTTATCAATACGTTTTAAATCAATTAAGCAGAAGTAAGGATAAATATTAAGTTACACAAACTTAGGTTGTTTGCTTAGATAAAATAAGTTTTTGAGAGAGTTCAATAAGGATTTGCCATTTAGCAGGCATAAGTTCAACTTTTTCTAATTCAGGAACTTCATTTAAAGGCTTCCAATAAGTATAAGGATGAGGTCTTAAAAAATTGTAGTAAGCAACAAATAATACAAGATGAGTAGAAGCACCAACATCAGAACCATAACCGATTAGTAATTTTGTAAGAAAATTTGAAAGTACGATTAAGTCTTTCAATAATCTGTTTAAGCCAGCGATACTCTTTAGAAACTTCATCTTCATTAGTTAATCCAACAACTTGAGTGACATTGAAATCCATTTTGTTTAGAGCAAATTGTTGTCTAGCAAGAAGATAAGCAGGAAATCCATCAGCAACAAATTTTAAAGCTTTGCCAGGAAAAGATTTAAATTTATCAAAAGCCATGCGCATAGCTAAAATACAAGGACCGACTATAAATGTCAATATATGAATGAACAAAAAATCAAAAATAAGGATGTACAAAAATTGTAGTTATGTAATCTATGTA
>CANQAB010000031.1 GCA_947589445.1 uncultured Clostridia bacterium
AAAACAAGAATTAACAAGACAAGAATATGAACAATTAAGTGAAGATGAAAAGAGATTATATACTAGAAAAAATGTAATAGATAAAAATAAGTATTTATTTGATACAGCAAAATCAGCAGGTGTAAAAAACTATGGGAAATTTAATAATTATGGATATAGAGGATTATATAATGGAGAAACAGCTAAAGATATTGCGAATAGAAAAGGAATATCAGAAAAAGAAGATATATTAGATTATATGAGTAGCACAGAACTTGCAGCTAATTTATTCAGAATTACGCAAACTGATGAAGTATTAAAAAATAAGAACATAAATAATGAAGATGATGCTTGTAAAACTCATCATAATGTAGGACAAGCTGTTAGACAAACTATAAAAAGAATAGGAGGTACCATGCCAGAAGATTTACCAACACCAAGTAAGAGTGCAAAACAAATTGAAAAAGAGAAACAGAAACAACTAAAAGCAAATGATAAGAAGAAATTAAAATAACAGGTTAAATAAACATCAGTTGGTTAGTATTGCTAACTAACTGGTAAAAAGTTGTTACCAATTCAATAGAGGTAAATGAACTTGTAATAAATTCCTACGAGTTAAAATATGAACTAATAAGAAATACTTATAAGTTCAACTGGATAGATTTACTAGCCAGTCGCTAACAAATTGTAATCAACTAAAAAGTTCTAAAATTTTAAACAAATAACTTGAAATTTTAGAACTTTTAGTATTTAAATGAATAATTTAAAATCACATTTTACGTAAATGTAACATAAAATATAACAAGTTACATAAGGAAGGTGATTTTTTATATGAAAAGGTACGTAATAGAAGGAGGAAAAAAATTAGAGGGAACTACATATGTTTCTGGATCAAAAAATGCATCTTTACCAATTATAGCTGCTACTCTTTTAAATGGTGGTATTAATAAGCTATATAATGTTCCAAATATACACGATACAAAAATGATGTATAAAATATTGGAGGATTTAGGTTGCAAAATAAAACGAAATAATGGTAAAATAATAATAGACTCAAAGAATATTCATAACCATGAAATTCCAGAAAACTTAATGCGTGAGATGAGGTCATCTGTAATTATTGCAGGAGCACTACTTGGAAGAAATAAAAAAGTAATTTTTACGTATCCAGGAGGATGTGATATTGGTTCAAGACCAATAGATTTACATATTAAGTCTTTTGAAAAATTAGGCATTAATGTAAAAGAAGAATTTGGATATATAAAATGTGAAGCTGAAGAAATTATTGGCAATGATATTCATTTGGATTTTCCTAGTGTCCGGAGCTACAGAAAATATTATGCTTGCAAGTGTTTTTGCAAAAGGAGTAACAAAGATTAACAATGCTGCAATGGAACCAGAAATTGTTGATTTGCAAAATGCATTAAATACAATGGGAGCTAAAATAACTGGTGCAGGAACAAATAATATTATTATAAAAGGTGTAGAAAAATTAAAAGATTTGAGTTATAATATAATACCAGATAGAATAGAAGCCGGAACATTATTATGTGCTACCGCAATAACAGGTGGGAATATAAGGTTGCAAAAGGTTATTCCAAATCACATTAATACACTATTAAGTAAACTAGAAGAAATGGGATGTGCTATTAAAATAAATAAGAATGAAATTGTTTTAAGTGCACCTAAAAAGTTAAAAGCAGTAGATATAAAAACTCTGCCATATCCAGGATTTCCAACCGATTTACAATCTATATTAGGAACTACTTTAACTGTAGCCAAAGGCACGTCTGTTATAGTAGAAAATATTTTTGAAAATAGATATAAATATTTAAATGAATTAACTAAAATGGGAGCTAAAACAACAATTGAAGGCAGAACAGCGGTAATAAAAGGTGTAAGAAAATTAAACAAAGCTAGCGTAAGAGCAACAGACTTACGAGGAGGAGCTGCTTTAGTAATAGCTGGCTTAAATGCTAAAGGTAGGACTTATATAGAAAATATAGAATATATATTAAGAGGCTATGAAAGTTTAGACGTAAAACTTAGAAGTTTAGGTGCTAATATTTATATAGAAGAAGGGTAAAGTAAATGGCAAAAATAATAAAGGATAATAATGAAGATATAGAAAATGAAATTATTATAGGTATTACTACTAAACCTAAAGATAAAGTACGAGTAGATCAAAAAACTACTCGTACTAGAAACTCGTCTACTGCTAAAAGAGATAAAATAAATAATCATAGTACTAAGAATAAATCTGCAAGTAAAAATAATGCAAAAAAAACAATACATAAAAATAACAAAAAAAATAGTTATGATATAAAAAAAAGAAATATAAATAAAGTAACTATTAGTATTTTTATTTTAATTCTTATTGTAATTGGTGGGACAATCTATTTTTTAACAACCCCAGCTTTTAATGTAACAAATATAAATGTTTATGGTAATAATAGGAATCCAACAGATACATATATAAGTTTAAGTAGAATTAATATAGGTTCTACAAATATTTTTGCATTTACGAATGGTGGAATTAAGAAAAACATAAAAGAAAATTCATATGTTGAAAGTGTATCTGTAAAAAGGAAATTACCTAATACTGTTGAATTATATATAACGGAAAGAGAAGTTAGTTATCAGATACAGTATTCTAAAAGTTTTACATATCTAGATAATCAAGGTTATATTTTAGAAATACAGGAAGAAAAAAAAGATGTACCAATTATAAAAGGATTTTCTTTAAAAGAAGAAACAATACAACTTGGAAGTAGACTGGAAAATGATGATTTATTGAAATTGAATAATATTTCTAAAATTATAAATTATTGTAAATATAATAGCATAGAAAATAAAATAAGTAGTATAGATGTTTCAGATAATGAAAATTATATTTTAAATTTTGAAGAAGATAAAAAAATAGTATATTTAGGAGATGCGTCAAATTTAAGTGAGAGATTAAGCTTATTAAAAACAATACTTACAAATGAAAAAGGAAAAAAAGGAGAGATATTTATGAATGGAGATTTAAATGAGGATAAAGTTTATTTTAGGGAAGAAGAAAATTAATGTGATTTCTATTCTAAAAATTAAATTATAAGTTTTGAAAAAATATACAAATCTTGTGGGTTAAAAATAAACTATTTTTAGAGCAATGTTAATTGCTTCAGTGGAGGTTTTTATGAATAAAAAGTGGATAGCTTCAATATTAGGAATAATGTGTTTTATTTTAACAGTAGCAGTTGTAACGCAATATAAAACTGTAAAAAATGCAAGCCAAATTGCAGGAACTAATATTAATAGTGACTTAAAAACTGAAGTTTTAAAATGGAAAGAAAAATATGAAGATATTTATTCTCAATTAGGAAAATCAAAAAAGGAATTAGAAGATGTAAGGGAAATAGCAAGTAATAATGATTCTAGCTCATCAGATTTACAGCATCAATTAAAAACTTTAAATGCATTAATAGGCACAACAGATGTACAAGGACAAGGGGTCATTATTACTATTTCAGACAATAATAGTATTACAAGTGACACAGTAGGAGTGTTAGATAATATAAATAATTATTTAATACACGATAGAGATTTACTTATATTAGTGAATGAAGCAAAAAATGCAGGAGCGGAAGCTATTAGTATTAATGATGAAAGAATAATTAATACAACATCTATTACTTGTGATGGAAATGTAGTATTAGTAAATGATAATAAGATTAGTTCTCCATTTGTCATCAAAATAATTGGATCACCAGAGGCTATTCTTGGAGCAATTAATAGACCGGGTGGATATTTAAGAAATGATTTAGAACCATATGGATTAGTAAACAGTGTAGAAAAAAAAGATAATATTTCAATTAGTAAATATGGCGGAGTTATAAATTACAATAACATAGAAAAATAAGGATGGTGAAGAAATGAAAAAAGAGCCCAAAGCAATAATTATAACTATTGTTATTATGAGTGCAATATTATCTTGTGTAATGTTTATGCAATTTAAAGTAGTAAATCAAACCAATATAGAAGAGATTGAAACTATGAGAGAAGATGAGTTAAATGAAGCAGTTGCAAATTGGAAGGAAAAGTATGAACAAGCTTCCAAAGAATTAGAAGATACCAATGAAAGAATAAAAGAATATAGAGATAAATTACAAGATAATGTTGAAATAAAAGAATTAGTAGAAAAAGAGTTAGCAGAAGCGCAAGAAAATTTTGGATTGACAGAAGTAATTGGCGATGGAATTATTGTTACAATAATGGATAATGAAGAAAAGAGTGTAAAAGCTATGGATTTACTAGATTTAGTAAATGAACTAAAAGTTGCAGGTTCGAAAGCTATTTCAATAAATGAACAAAGAGTAACTAATCTTACAGATCTTGTAGATATATCAACCAAATATATTAAGGTTAATAGTGAAAATATTAGTTCACCATATGTAATTAAAGCAATAGGAGATAAAACACATTTAAAAAGTGCACTTACTATAAAAAATGGATATTTTGATTTACTACAAAAAGAAGGATATAATATTAAAATAGAAGAAAAAAATAATATAAAAATAAATAAGTACTTAAATGATGTTACACTAAAATATATAAAGAGGTAAAAAGGAGGAACAAGAATGATTATATTAGCTATTTGCGTGGGCTGTGTATTAGGTGCAATTATTGGAATTAATTTACCAATTATCCCATATACATTTTCATCTTATTTAGCAATATCTATTGTAGCTGCGTTAGATTCAGTATTTGGGGGCATTACATCGACATTAAACGGAAAATTTAACTTCAAAACTTTTGTATCTGGTTTTTTTGGTAATGCTATTTTATCTATATTGCTTACTTATTTAGGTGAAAAATTAAATGTTGATATTTACATAGGTGCAATAGTAGTATTTGTTGGAAGGATGTTTAATAACCTTGGAATTATTAGAAGATATTATATAGATAAATGGTCTCAAAATGGTAAAGAAAAAGTTAATAATGTTGAAAAAAGAAATTAAATATAATGTTTCTTGTTTATTACAAAAATATTACAAAAATATTACAAATACTATTGACTTTTTTTAAAAAATATAATATTCTTAAGAACGAAAAAATATAAGAAAAAATGGAGGAGTTAAGCTTGGCAATAGGAGATATAATTGTCGGCATTGACATAGGAACTTCCAAAGTTTCAACTGTTGTTGGAGAAGTAAATAATTTTAACCAAATTGAAATTATTTGCACAACTAAATGCAAATGCAAAGGAATAAAGAAAGGTAAAATTATTAATGATGATGAAGTTGCAATGGCAATTGCTAAAACAATTAACGATGCTGAAGAAGAAGCTAATTTGAGAATAAATTCTGCATATGTAACTATTCCAGGAAAATATGTAACAATTGTTCAAAATAGCGTAATAAAAGATATAAAAGATAAATTTGCAGGGATATCTGCAAAAGATGTTAATTCTGGGTTAATGATTGTAAAAGATATAGATTTACCTGAAAATAAAACAATTATAGATATTGTACCAGAAAATTTTATATTAGAAGATGGACAAACAGTATCTGATCCAATAGGTAGTTTTAGTTCTACATTCACTTTAAATGCAGAAATTATTATTGCGGATAAGGGGTATGTAAAGCAATTACATCAAATATTTAAAAAAGCTGATTTAGAGATAGATGGAATAATACCTAATACTTTAGCGCAAAGGAATTTAATATTAGACAATAACGAATTAAATGACAATATAATGATATTAGACATAGGTGGAGGAAATACGGATATTGGAGTATTTGAAGGAAGTAAATATACATATACTAATACAATACCTTTGGGAGGAGACAATATTACAAACGACATAGCAGTTGTATTAGACATATCTCTTGAAGAGGCAGAAAAAATAAAAAGACAGTATGGATTGGCTTTGAAATCATTTATAGATAATGATAATGATGTTGTTTTAAACACATGTAATGGCATTAGCAAAACTAAAACAATAAAAAGTTCTGAGTTAATCGAAGTAATTGAAGCTAGAATTGAAGAAATATTTTCTTTAGTAAATAAAGATATAATTTCACAAGGAATAAAGTCAAAAATAAATAATGTTATTTTAACAGGACAAGGTATTACAAATATTAGTAAGAGTGATGTAGCCGGAAAAATCATCTTAAATATTCCGGTAAAAATGTCTACAGGGAGACTAATAAGTACTGTAAAGCCAAGTTACAGAACAGCATACTCTTTAGTAAGGTATATTGCAGCTAGGCCTTTTACTAAATCAGTATCTAGTAGTATAGATACTGTATTAGAGGATAATGTGTTCAAAATGATAATAGAAAGAATAAAGGAATTTTTTTATTCTTAAATTAAATGAAAATTTTTAATTTTATTATTTATATATTAAAATGGGAGGAAATGATATGTTAGAGTATGAAGAAATGGATAATAACAAAATGATAGATGGAACAGCTACTATTAAAGTAATAGGTGTAGGAGGAGCAGGTAATAATGCTGTTAATAGAATGATAGAGGCAGAAATCAAAGGCGTAGAATTTATAGCAGTTAATACAGATAGACAAGCTCTTCAAAAATCAAAAGCTCCAGTAAAAATACAAATAGGAGAAAAAATAACAAGAGGATTAGGAGCAGGAGCTAATCCAGATATAGGAGCACAAGCTGCCGAGGAAAGCAGAAGCGAAATAGCAGAAGCTTTAAGAGGAGCAGATATGGTATTTGTTACAGCTGGAATGGGCGGTGGAACAGGTACTGGAGCTGCTGCTATTGTTGCAGGAGCTGCAAAAGAAATGGGAATATTAACAATATCAGTTGTTACAAAACCATTTACTTTTGAAGGTAAAAAAAGGTTATCACAAGCAGAACGTGGAATAGAAAGTTTAAAAGGAAAAGTAGATTCTTTAGTAGTTATACCAAATGATAAATTACTACAAATTATAGATAGAAAAACATCAATTGTTGAAGCTTTTAAAATGGCAGATGATGTTTTAAGACAAGGTGTACAAGGAATATCTGATTTGATTGCAATAGAAGGATTGGTTAATTTAGATTTTGCAGATGTAAAAACAATAATGCTAAATAGAGGAATGGCACATATGGGAATTGGTAGAGCTTCTGGAGAAAATAGAGCAGAAGATGCTGCAAAACAAGCTATTCAAAGTCCATTGCTAGAAACATCTATTGAAGGTGCAAGAGGAGTTATTATTAATATTACAGGTGGAAGTGATTTAGGATTACAAGAAATTAATACAGCAGCTGAATTAGTACAACGCAGTGTAGATCCAGAAGCAAATATTATCTGGGGTTCAGTAATAGACGAATCATTAGGAGATGAAATTGTAATAACTGTTATTGCTACAGGATTTGAAACAGAAGCACCATTAACAAGTATAGGAGTTGAAAATTTAGTTACCAAAGCTTGGGATAAAAAAGTAAATTCTATACCAACTTCAACAGAAAGCAATAATTCATCATCAGACTTAGACATCCCATCTTTCCTAAGAAATAAGAAGAAATAAGAAAAATATTATAATAATTTTATAATATAAATGAAAGGTAGTTATTGAATAAATTCAGTGGCTACTTTTTCATAAAAGGAGAAAAAATGACGCAAATAAAAGACGAAGAATTAGCACAATTAAAAGAACAAGGATGGCCAGATAAGAAAATAGCAGATTATTTTACTAAACAAAATAGACCTATTTCTGGTTTAAGAGTTAATCAAAGATTAAACAAATATTATGAGCTACAAGGAAAAGAAAAACCAAAAACAAAACGTATAAATATAAAAGAAGAAGAAATGGTAAAATTAAAGGAAAATGGACTAACAGATAAAGAAATAGCAGATTATTTTACGGAACAAGGTATAACCGTTTCTAATACATATGTAGCTAAAACATTAAAAAAATATTATAGATTGCTAGGAAAAGAAAAGCCAAAAATTAAACGTAAAATAAAAAGAATAGGAGAAGAAATAACGGATGAAGAATTAGCAAAGTTAAAAGAGCAAGGGTTAACAGATAAAGCAATAGAAGAATATTTTATGAATAAAAAGATATATATTTCTATGTATACTGTAAATAAAAGGCTAAACAGGTATTACAAGCTACATGGAAAGGTTAAACCTAAAATAACAAAGAAATCAGATATAAAAGATGAAGAGTTAGCACAGTTAAAAGAACAAGGATGGTCAGATGCTTTAATTGCAAAATATTTTACAGAACAAAATAGACCTATTTCTAATAATAGCGTATGTCGAAGATTAAACAGATATTATAAATTGCAAGGAAGAGAAAAGCCAAAAACAATAATAAGAGAAAATTCAAATATAAAGGATGAAGAGTTAGTACAATTAAAAGAACAAGGATGGTCAGATTATTTAATTGCAAAATATTTTACAGAACAAAATAGACCTATTTCTATTGTTAGTGTATGTAAAAGATTAAACGTATATTACAAATTTCAAGGAAGAGAAAAGCCCAAAGCAATAATTAACAGCAAACCCCCAAATCCAAATAATAAAAAGATTAAGAAATATAATGATAATTTAAAAGAAATATTAATGACAGGAATTACAATACAAGAGTTTATATCCGAATTTGAACAGGAAAATAATAAAGAAACATTAGATAATCAATTTGAAAAATTAAAAGTTCTAGCACAATGTTCAGAAAAAAGTAATAATGAATGGAAACCAGACGTGAATTTTCTTGTGGTAATTGATATTATACAAAATCCATCAGAAAAACTTAAAATGTATGAAAATAATATTGATATATATGCAACAAATGGTATATGCAATAAAGGAAAAATAGATTTAATAAAAGAAAAAATTTTTGCTGGTAATGATGACTTAATGATGTATGTATCATCAAGAAAAAAATTACAATATTGTAAAGGATATGATATAAGAGTTTATAACATACTACAAAAAAAATATGAGCAAAAAGTAGATATGTATCTTGATAGATTGTATAGTATAGAAGATAGTAGAAAATGCAAGAAGGAAAAAAATAAAAATGATAATAATTTAGAAATTGAAGAGGAACAAAGATAAATAAAAAAAGAAATAATCTAATTTTGTAGATTATTTCTTTTTTTCTACCCTAAGAATTGACAGACTTTTAAATTTCATAAATCTATAATATATATAAGTTCCAAATTGCCTTATGCCATATGAAAGGAATAGTATGTAATATGACATTTTATATAGACGTGATTTTTATAGAAAATATTATTATGAACTATATTATTATTTTAACCGCTGGAATGATATGCAAGTCAGATATAAAACAAATTAGAATTTTTATTTCAAGTATATTGGGAGCTTTATATGCTGTTATGCTTTACCTCTTAAAATCACCAATTTATACAAATCAAATGACAAAATTATTACTATCTATTGTTATGGTTTATATTGCATTTAGTGCCCCAAATATTAAAGCCATGCTAAAACAATTATTAATATTTTATTTGACTTCATTTTGTTTTGGAGGTACTGCATATTATTTATTATACTGTGTTAACCCCAATTTAATAAAAAGTGTAAATGGTATATTTATAGGAACATATCCTATAAAAATAGCAATATTAGGAGGAATCCTGGGATTTTTTGTAATTAATATTTCTTTTAAAATAATAAAAAATAGATTAACTAAAAAAGATATGCTATATGATATTGAGATATTTTATAAAGAAAAAAAATTAAATATAAAAGTAATATTAGATACAGGAAATTTGCTAACAGAACCAATTACTAATACACCTGTATTAATTGTTGAAGAAAATAAAGTAAATAAAATTATTCCTAAAGATATATTAGAAAGTTTAGAAAAAATGTTACATGGTAATACATTAGATGAAATAGATGAAGATTTGAAAAAAAGATGCAGTATAATTCCATTTTCTTCTATAGGAAAATCTAATGGAATTATGTTAGGGTTTAGACCAGATTATATAAAAATACATATGCAAAGCAAAGAGGAAATAAGAAAAAAAGTATTAATAGGAATTTATCAAAATAAAATAACAAAAAATGGAGTATATTCAGGTTTAATGGGACTTAATTTATTAGACAATGAATGTGAAAGTAAGTTAGATACTTGCTTAAATGGAAAGGAGAGATATTAATGAATATAATTAAATTATTAAAGTCAAGGTTATTTTATTTTAATAAAAGTGACATTAATGAAAGTGAGATTTTTTATGTAGCAGGTAGTCAAACCTTACCTCCGCCATTAGAGCCTAAGGAAGAAGAAAAATTAATTCATGAATTAATGAAAACAGATAATCTTCAGGCGAAGCAGACATTAGTAGAAAGAAATTTAAGATTAGTGGTATATATAGCTAAAAAGTTTGAAAATACTGGAGTGGGTATAGAGGATTTAGTTTCTATAGGAACAATAGGATTAATGAAAGCTATTAATACTTTTAAAGCTAATAAGAATATAAAATTAGCCACATATGCATCGAGATGCATTGAAAATGAAATATTAATGTTTTTAAGAAGAAGTAATAAATTAAAAGGCGAAATATCTATTGATGAGCCACTAAATCAAGATGGAGATGGAAATGAGCTCCTTTTGTCAGACATCTTGGGAACGGAAGGAGATATTGTATCAAAAGGGCTAGAAGATGAAGTGGATAAAAAACTATTGAGGATATGCATGAACAAGTTAAATCCTAGAGAAAAAAACATTATGGAATTAAGATTTGGGTTTAAAACAGGCAACGAGAAAACACAAAAAGAAGTTGCTGATATGCTACGGAATTTCACAAAGCTATATTTCTAGATTAGAGAAAAAGATAATAGGAAAAATGAAGAAGGAAATTTTGAGTAAAACAGGGTAAAAATTAGATAGTCAATTTATAGAACAAAGTATAAAGTTATCCTCTTTTGGAAATAATGAAGTTAAATCATTATTCTAAAGGAGGTTTTTTCTTTGATAAAAAAGGTTGAAATAAGCGGTGTAAATACTGCAAAATTACCAGCATTATCAAACGAAGAAAAACAAGAACTATTAACTAAAATAAAAAATGGAGATGAAACCGCAAGGGAAAAATTTATAAACGGAAATTTACGATTAGTTTTAAGTGTTATACAAAGATTTTATAACAGGGGAGAAAATGCAGATGATTTATTTCAAATTGGTTGTATAGGTTTAATTAAAGCTATAGATAATTTTGATTTATCTCAAAATGTACAGTTTAGCACCTATGCTGTTCCAATGATTATTGGAGAAATAAGAAGATATTTAAGAGATAATAATTCCATAAGAGTAAGTAGGTCTATAAGAGATATGGCATATAAAGTTTTACAGATTAAAGAAAGAGTTAACAGAGAAACAGGAAAAGAACCTGGGATAGAGGAAATAGCAAAAGAATTAAATGTAGAAAAAGAAGATATTGCATTTTGCTTAGATGCTATACAAGATCCAGTTTCTCTTCAAGAACCTGTTTATAAAGATGGCACAGAAAATTTATATGTAATGGATCAAGTAAGGGATACAAAAAATATAGATGACAAATGGGTGGAAAATTTAACAATAGCACAAGCATTAACAAAGCTAAATAAAAGAGAAAAAGAAATAATTAGTAGAAGGTTTTTTGATGGAAGAACACAAATGGAAGTTGCTGAGGAAATTGGCATTTCACAAGCACAAGTATCAAGATTAGAAAAATGTGCAATTGCAAGAATAAGAAAAGCATACAAATAGAATAACTGCATATTACAAAAAAACGAGGGTTCCTATTTTAGGAAACCTTCTTTTTTGTGATAAAATAGATACAAGATAGATATAGCCTTATGCTATATATGTAGCATAAGGAAGATGATAATTATGAAAAAATGATATTAATTATATCTTTGATTATAGATATATGGACGGTAGATAAAATTCGAAATACGATATATACATATAAAGAAAATAATATACAATATATTTCAGAAAAATCAAAAGATAAAGAAAATATTACTAAGGTGGATTATGAGCCTTGACATTGGAGATATGTTGGAGTAGAAAATGCAAAGAAAATTAATGAATTAAATATGTGTTTATAGATTATTTAAAAAATGCTAAATAATGAATACAAAATTATTTAATATATATAATAAATAATTGTAAAAATCTATTGACAAACAAGAACAATTGTTTTATTATTAAAAATAATTACAATAGTTGACACAAAAATAAAAATATATGATACAATAAATAAGGAAATAGTAAATATATGTTAGAAGAATTAGATAAATTAATAAACTTTATACAAACTGAATATGTACAATTAACTACTAAATGGGAACAAAGTGATTATTATACTAAAATTAATTTGAAGAGTACTCAAGTTTGTGGTTTGTTAGAAAATAAATTGATACTTGATACAATAATTAAATACAGAGAGTTTATAAACCAAAATAACATTCAACTATTGATGGATTTTAAAAAGTTTAATAGTGAAAATGCAACTGTTAATATTAGAACAAAGGCAAAAAACTCAATTGAATTTAAAATAGAAAATTATATAAAAAATCATGAAAATGGAAAAGTTTCAATTAATAAATGTTTTAATGACTTATTTGGTATAAGAATAATTTGTAGTGAAGAACTATCATTTGATGAAGTCTTAAAATTAATAAATAATAAATATGATAATCTAAAATGTATAGATTCAACAAAGAACGATTATAAAGCAACACACATATATTTTAAAAAGGACAATTATAATTTTCAGTGGGAATTACAGATATGGAATAAGATAGATGAAGTAAATAATATTATTTCGCACGAAAAATATAAACAAGACTATGTTAGATGGGAAAATGAGAATAAAGGAGGTAAAAAATAATGATAACACATTTTATATTTATGAGCAGTTCTTACACATTAGGAAAAAGAATAGCATTAAATTTTATCGTTGATGATGATAAAATACAAGATAAACTAAAAGAATTTTTAGATAAAATAACTGCAGAATGTGGCAAAGATGTATCTATTTCTACACATATGATACAAGCTGAAGATGCTACTTGGGAATCAGTATGCAAGGCAGATCATTTCTTTAAAGGTGTTGAAGTTATTGGTAGCTTTGAGAAATTCATAAAATTAATAAAACAAGATAGAAAATTAGAAGGTATAGATATTGCGAAATATATTTTATCTAAAACTAAATGTACTCAATTAAAGATACAAAAATTAGTATATTTGTGCTTTGCAGATTATTTATGCGCTACAGGAAAAGAATTATTTACAGATCCAATATATGCATTTAAATATGGGCCAGTAGTAGATACGGTATATAAAAAATATAAAAAATATGGATATAAGCCAATAGAAGAAGAAAAAGAGAATATAGATACAACAGTTTCAGAAATGCCAGCCAAAAGCAGAATATTGTTTGCAGAAGATGGAACTGAAAAGATAATAAGTATTGATAGTACCTTAAATAGATATGGTCACTTAACAGCAGGACAATTAGTTGATTTAACACATAGAGTAAATGCACCATGGACAATGACTCCTAAAGGCACATGGATATTCTATTCACAAATAAAGCCTGAAATTATAAAACAATATCATAAATTTGAAATGGCATAAAATAGATAAATATATTTATATGAAGATATGCAAGGTGAAATGTTAAGGGAGAGCAATAAAGAATTGGATAATATATAGTAATATTTTTCATATAATATACAAGAGGTGTATCGCTATGGGAGAAAAAGGCCTTGATTTTAAACATAAGGAAGTAATTAATATAAATAATGCAAAAAGACTAGGATATGTTCAAGACGTAACAGCAGATTTAAAAACTGGAATGATAACCTCCATCATTGTGCCAGGAAGTAATAAGATGTTTAATTTATTTAGTGGAAATAACGAAATTGTAATACCATGGGAAAAAATTAAATGTATAGGAGA
>CANQAB010000032.1 GCA_947589445.1 uncultured Clostridia bacterium
GATAATGGGAGTTTCAAAAAGTTTAGTTGGAAACTATTCAAAAAAATAAATGGAAAAGAGAACCGTCCCATTTTCCATTTTCCAATTTCACCTTTGAGGACAAACATTACATTTTTAGACAAGTATCAGAGTTTATAATGAGTCATAGCAGTAAGAATGGCGATATTGGAAGATTGCAAAATGAGTATGATAGCATTTTTAGAGCAGTTAATGTGAAATAAGATTTAGGAGTGATAGAAATGGAATTATTAAAATTTGATGAAATTTTTAATGATGAAGACATATCAAATTATGATTTATTTATTGAAAAATTAAAACAAATAAAGGAGTATGGACATACAACTAAAGAAATATTGGGATTAGTTTATCAATATTATCAAAAATATGTTACATACAACTATGATCAGTTACAGATTGTAAAAATAAAGAATGGTAAACATCCAGATATAAACAAGGTAATAGCAAAGTATCCACTTTGTAATATTACTAGCGAAAATGCAGGGCAGTTAAAACAAGATTATATAAATGACTTAAATAATGTATTTATGAAACTAGAAGGAAGACCATTAACACAGAAAGCAATTGATTCATTATTTAGCGAATATGGGACAGTACTACATCATGAAGCTAGGGATTATGAACAATTTGGAAAGATAAGACATAAAGATGCATATGATGAAATACAAGGAATTAATCCAAAAGATATACAACCAGTATATGAGCATGGAATGCTTGTTGATGGCGTTTGCGGTACATATGCACATACATTTGAAAAAAGAATTTGTGAAGATTTAGGAATTGAGCATATGTCGGTGGATGGAGTAGGCACTACAGGACATGCTTGGAGTTTAATATATTTACCAGAGGAACAAAGATGGGGACATTTTGATATGACAATGGTTAAATTTTATCAAGATGGATGGATAAAAGAACACGAACCATATACAGAACAAGATTGGATTGCTGCAACAACAGAAGAAATTTTTAAAATGCAACCTACTAGACAAATACATTCAATAAATGGAAGAAAATGCCATTTTGATAAAGATAATTATGGTGAAATAGATTTAAGCAAATTTGATAGTACAATATTGCCAGAAGATATTGGTAAAGCAACAACGGGAATTAGACAAAGCAAGAAAGAAGAAGCACAGAATAGAGTAAGTAAAGATGTTAGAACACAAGAAAAACAAAGAGAAGGAGTAAGTATAGATGGAGAATAATTATCCTAAAGCCTACAAAGAAGTAGTAGAAATATTAAAATATGTACCAAAAGAAAGTGTTGATAAAATACCACAGACAATGATTGATACATTTAACGCTAAAATGGATAATACTTATAATTTTTCTATCGATATAAATAAGAGTTTTGAAGAGCAAGAATTACTAGAAGAAACAAAAGCAATACTAGCAAATATATTCAAAGATTATTGGGCTACACCATATCAAAAAGAAAGAATACAAGCTAAAGAAAGATACGATAGAGAAAAAATTGAAGAAGAAAAACGTGCAAGATATAATAGTGATATTTTCAAAACAAAAGCAAACAATAAACCAGAAAACAACGTAGAGGAAGATAATACAAATAGTAACAATCTACCAATCAAAGTAAAAAAAGAAAGATTTTTTGAAAAAATCATTAAATTTATAGAGAAAATATTTCATATAAATAAAAAAACATAAGTATAAAATAATCATAAAGAAAATCAAACTATAATGTCTAATAAAACTTTATCAGAAAGTGGTACTTTTTTACCACAAGAAATTGGAAAAGCTACTATTAATGTATCAACAGAAAGTAAAGATGGAAAATGGGACGGTTCTCTTTTCCATTTTTTCCAATTGTTAGATATAAAAAACAAATGAAATTTAATTTTTTTTTAAAATAAGTCTTGCAAAATTAAACATAATTATATATTATTCTTAATAATATGGGGGAGAAAAAATGGGGAGCAGAATAGGAGAAAAATATGCCCCGTATAGCGATAAAAAATCTTAATGCTTCTTTTTTTCATGTAATTGTACAAGGAAAAAATAAATCACTAAATGAAATAAAACAAAATAAAGAAATGCTAAAGGAATTAATAAAATATTTAAAGGAAAAACATGGAGTAACATATGTCAGTATTATGAAAAGGCTAGATATATCAAGAGAAAAGATGAATTTTTTAACAAAAAATGATGTTTTTTAGACACGTCCTCAAAAGCATAATCATAAAATTAATAAAAATAATTGTAATAAGAAAAACTTTTTAGTATAATAAATGTGCAAGAGGAAAAATACACATAGTACATAAATGAGGATGAGCGATGAGTGAGAAAATATATACAATTGAAGAAATAAAAACAATTCTACAAAAGGTATTAAAGAATATGCCTGTATATACAGTAATTTTATTTGGATCTTATGCAAGAAATACAGCAACCAAAACTAGTGATTTAGATTTAGTAATAGATACAAAAGAAACGTTGATGGGATTTAAGCTATATAGTCTAATCACACAAATTGAACAAGTTTTCAATAAACAGGTAGATGCTTTTGAAAAAGCAGAGATAATAGAAAATTCAAAAATAGATGAGGAAATAAAAAAGACAGGAGTTGTTGTTTATGAAAAATAGGAATATGTTGCAATTACTAAAATGATAGAATATATAAATAAATCTTTGAAATATACAGATAAATATACATTTGAAGATTTTACTAAGGACGAAAAAACAGTAGATGCGACTGTATTTTCTATTAGTCAGATAGGTGAATTAGTAAAAAATATATCACAAGAGACAATGAAAAAATATTCTAATATTGAATGGAATATGATTAAAGGTCTAAGAAATAGAATTGTACATGATTATGAAGGAATTAGCTTAAAGAATATATGGTATATTCTGCAAAATGATATTTTAGATTTAAAAAAATGTTTGCAGCAAATTATTGACAAAGAGAATGATTCTAAATAGTTTAAAGAATTAAAATAAATATTAAAAAAATAATAAAAATGTTCGAAAATTTAATTTACTTTATAATTCAGTTGATTAGTGGTATATGATGTAGAAGAATATAAGGAGGTTTGCAATGATAGATGTTGAATATGTAGATAATCCAAGTGATGAAATATATAAATTTATAGATGATGAATTTAATAAGTTTGCTACTAAAAATGAAGTTGTTTGTAATTATACTCCATTTAATTTTATTGCTAAGGAAGGCAATAAAGTAATTGGAGTAATAACAGGACATTCTTATTATAAAGAAGTACATATTGCTGATTTAATTATATTAGAACAATATAGAAATAAACATATTGGTAGTATACTTATGAAAAATGTTGAAGAATATTATAAAAATAAAGGTTTTGACAATATGAATGTAACAACATATCAGTTTCAGGCTCCAGAATTTTATAAAAAGTGTGGATTCAAACTAGAATTTATTAGAGAAAACAAAGAAAATCCTAAATTAAACAAATATTTTTTTGTAAAATATTTTAATTTATGATTTTATGGACATATCAAAGAATCACGATAAAAAGCAATTTACAAGACTATATTTGACAAATATAAAATAATTTACTACAATATAAAATGTAATTTAAGAGTTTATCTAAGAATGAAAATATTCTGAGCGATAAAGAACAATTATAAATTGTTTACACGAAGTGAGAAATTGTAAATCTTGCAAAGGAGTCTTAAAGATTCTTTTGCAAGATTTTTTAGATAGGAGATGTGATAAAAATGAAACAAGATAGAGAAGAAGAACTAGAATTAGTAATACCAACAAAAGAATATCAAAAAGAAGTGGAAGAATATTTACAAGAATTTATAGAATATGGAGAAAATAAAATTGCAGGAATTGGTGGCTTAGACAGACTAAAAGATTTTAACCAGTGGTTAGAAAAAGTACAAAATGATATGTCATCTAAAATAATAAATGAAGAAAAAGTGCCATCAACAGTTTATTTAACAATCAGAAAATCGGACAAAAAAATTGTTGGAAATTTACAAATAAGACACAGACTAAATAAAAAATTATTAAACTATGGTGGCCATATAGGAGACAGCATAAGACCATCTGAAAGGAAAAAAGGATATGCAACAGAGCAAATCAGATTAGCTTTAAAAAAATGTAGAGAACTTGGAATAGACAATGTATTAATGGATTGTGATAAATCTAATATAGGTTCAGCAAAAAGCATTATGAATAATGGGGGAATACTTGAAAATGAAGTATATGTTGATAATGTATTAATACAAAGATACTGGATAAGTTTAAAGAAAAAATATGCAGGAAAATTTACAAAAGATAAAGTAAATAGTTTAATATATAAGCAAATATCTTTTGATGAGAATAATTTTAAAGGTGATGTGTGCTATTATGATTTTATAGATGTAAAGAAAAAAATCACTATTCCAAATGGAAAATTTATTTTAGAAAATCAATATAAATGGCTAGAATTTTATGATTATAATTCAAAAGTAAGATTAACAGCAATTTATAATGAAAAAAATGAAATAGTAGAGTGGTATTTTGATATAGCAAAAATAATAGGTAAAGAAAACGGAACACCTTTTGAAGACGATTTATACTTAGATGTTGTTGTAACACCAGAAGGAAAAATTGTTTTGTTAGACGAGGATGAGCTAGAAGAAGCGTATAGCAAATTAGAAGTAAATAAAATAGATTATGATATGGCATATCAGGAAGCAAATCTATTGATGAGCAAATTAAAAAATAAGGTAAGAGAATTAAAAAGGTATACAGATAAATATTTAGAAAAGATGATGTGTAATTAAATCTTTAAAATTACCTAATAGTGTGCACCTTTTAGAATGATTTGAAAAAATACTTGTAAAATTGCAAGAAGTAATATATTCTTATGTAAAGGAAAAGGTGGTTTGTTATGTATAATAGAATTTCAATTATTGGAGGATCTGGTAGTGGAAAAAGCACTTTATGTGATATTTTATCAAAAGAATTAAATCTTCCAGCTATCCATTTGGATGCTATTAATTTTAATGCAAATTGGGTAGAAATTGATAAAAAGGAAAGAGATAAAAAAATTATTGAGAAATCACTGGAAGAAAAATGGATTATAGATGGAAATTATAATAAAACACTAAAAGAACGATTTGAACGAGCAGATCTAATTATTTGGTTAGATTATTCAACCTTTATGCATTTAAAAGGTGTTTTAAAAAGATTTTTTAAAATGCACAATAAAGAAAGACCAGAAATACCTAAATGTAAAGAACGTTTAGATTTTAATTTTATAAAATATGTTATTACATATAATAAAAAGAAAAGACCAATAATTGAGGAATATATAAAAAATATTCCAAAAGAAAAAGTATTAATATTTAAAAAACAAAATGATTTAAATAAATGGATTAAAGAATTTACAAATAATGCAGATGTATTGCTGCACATAAAGTAAAAAGGAAATAATTATGATGGATATCGAAATAACTTGTGAAATATTTGAAACAACTGAAAAGATTAAAAATACCTTACTAGAAAATGGATTTCAATTTATTGAGTCTTTTACATTAGACGACATATATATGTACTGTAAAAATAATAATAAATTTTTTATTAAAGATGGAAAAATATCAGATACATTAATAATAAGAAGTGTTAATGATAATGATAAAAAAATTATTTGTAAAAAAAGAAATTACGATAATAAAGGTTTGGAAATTGGTACGGATAAAACAGTACTAAAAGTTAACGATATATGTGCTAGTGAAAAATTTTTAAATGTGTTAGGATATGAGAGATACTTAAGAATGGTAGATACGAATTATATGTATGAAAACGAAAAATATATTGCATATATACAAGAAGTAAAAAATTTGGGTATTTTTTTGGAAATTGAAATAAAAGACACAAATAATAATGAAACAGTATATGATTTGATAAAATATGCTAAAGGACTTAATTTAAAGATAGGATCTAAATTTGATATAAGAAAAGCAGAAAAATTGTATAGCAAAATAAACTAATGAGAAATTGGACTGAAAAATTAGACATCAATTTTCCTATAATCTAATTTTTGGAATAAATTATTGTAAAATAATATTTAATCGTATAAAATATATAAGATAGGGTAAAAAAGTCAGAATAAGAAAAATGGAAAAGGAGAAAATCGTGTTAAATTATTTGAAGTCTTCTATTTCTATTTCCTCATATGATGGCTGCACTGTAGGATGTAAATATTGTATATTAAGCGTTTTGGGTGATAGAAATAAAGTAAAGAAAATAGCTAATGAAGAAGAATTGGTACAACAATTATTAGATTTTAAACTATATACAAAAGAAATACCTATATCAATAAATAATCAAACAGACCCATTTTTAAATAAAGATGTTTTTAATAGCACTTTAAAAATACTGAAAATAATGGAGAGAAAAAATATTAAAAATCCAATTTTAATAATAACTAAAGGGTATTTAGATGACGATGAATTAAGTAAACTATCGCAAATAAAAATGAAAATATTAGTTTTATATACTTTTTCAGGTCTATCAGAAAAACTAGAAAATCGTAATATAAATAAACAAATTAATACGATGCAAAAATTATCTTTACTTGATAATATTAAATTAATAAATTATTATAGACCAGTTATAGAGGGATTAAATAGTGATGAAGCAACAATAAAAAATGTTGCTAATGTAGTAACAAAATATTGTAAATGTAGTATAGTTTCAGGAATAAGAATAAATACATTTCTTGGTAATGCACTTAAAAAATTAGATATTGAAATACCTAATAATTATGATCCTGATCATAAAGTTTTATTACCAAGTACGTATAAAAGAATAAAAGATGTTTTTAAAAAAATAAAAAAAGATTACCCTATTTTTAAGAAAACATCTTGTGGAATAAGTTATATATTAAGGCAAGCGGATTATAACGGACATAGTGCAAGAATTTATTATTGTAATCCATCTTGTGTAAGTTATCCTATATGCATAGGAGCAAATAAAATCGGTTTTTGCGATGATGACTGCCCAAACTATAATACTTGCAAAAAAGAAAGTGAGAAAATTATAAAAAACGAAGAATTTAAAAAAGTATTAGATAAAGTAAGAAAAGATGCTAAATTTGAAATAAAAGAACATTATATAAAATTAGAAGGAACATATTGGCAGGAGGAAATTTCTTATTTAAGACATATAACTAAAAAAAATATAAAAGCTGATAAGATATTGAAGAGAAAAGACGAGTATCTTATTTCTCAATAAAAATGACTAAATAAGCAACTCCACAAATTCATATAAAATTCGAGAAAGGAATGTTGACTGTGAAGAGAAAAGTTGATGTAAGAAAAAAAATTACTAAAGAAGTCAAGAAAATGGATATTACTATTGTTAAATTGGATGAATTAAATGCCTATGTAACTCTAAAAGAAATTGAAGAAGTAATAAAGCCATATAGCATGTACATTAATGGAGAACTAGTAAAGAAGATAGATAAAAATTTTACATTATTAGAATATACTCCTCTTGATGAAAATTATAATGTTAGACTATATATAGATGATAAACAAAATATTTTAGAATATTATTTTGATATTACTAAAAGTAATATTATAGAAGATGGAATACCATATTATGATGATTTATATTTAGATGTTGTTTTTTATCAAGAATGTGCAACTAAATCTAGTACTTATATTAGTCTAGAAGATAGAAACGATTTATCATATGCGTTAAAAAATGGAGATATAACCCAGGAAGAGTATTATTTTGCATTTGAAATTGCAAAAAAAGTAATGAAAGAACTGAAGGATGGAACCAATAAATTTGTAAATAGAGGATTAAAGGATTATTTAATGTATAGAAAAAGACAACTGATTTGAAAGTGAGCGAATTATGGATAATATAACCAGATGTAAATGGTGTAATATGAATAATAAGATATATATAAAATATCACGATGAAGAATGGTGTAAAATTAATTTAAATGAGAAATATTTATTTGAAATGTTAATATTAGAATCTTTTCAGGCAGGATTATCTTGGGAATGTATTTTAAATAAAAGAGAAAATTTTAGAAAAGCGTTTGATGATTTTAATGTAGATAAAATTATGAATTATGGAGAAGAAAAAATAAATGAGTTGTTAGAAAATAAAAATATAGTTCGAAACAAGTTAAAAATAAATGCAACAATAAATAATTCAAAAATATTTAAACAAATACAAAATGAATTTGGATCATTTAGAAATTATTTAAAAAAATTTACAAAAGAAAAAATAGTATTTGAGATAGATAAAACAACGTCAAATTTATCAGATAACATTTCAGAAGATTTGAAAAAGAGAGGAATGAAATTTGTAGGAAGTACAATTATATATTCATATTTACAAGCAATAGGGATAATATATTCTCACGATAAAGAATGTTTTATGTATAAAAATAATTAGGAGCGTAAAATGAAATGCTTCCCTTTTTTACAAAATAGATTGTATAATGAATACAGTCTATTTTTATATTATATGTGTTCACAAAAGCATGTTTTTTATACACGTCCCCAAAGCATGTCTAAAAATTACAATTTTGAAAAAATGCTTGCAAAACTATAATTAATATTATATTATTATTTTGCTTTAAAAAAGAAATAAACATTAAAAAACGAATCATAAGATAAAGTATTAATTTAAAACAAATACGAAATAATGGTACTAAAAGAAAACAAGAATAGGAGTAACATATGAACGATATTTTAGAAGGATTAAATAATAAACAATATGAAGCAGTAATTAACACAGATGGCCCATGTCTTATTATTGCAGGTGCAGGAAGCGGAAAAACAAAAGTATTAACTCATAAAATTGCTTATTTATTAAATGAAAAAGATATAAAACCATGGAACATATTAGCTATTACATTTACAAATAAAGCAGCAACTGAAATGAAAACAAGAGTAGAAGGCCTAGTTGGAAATGCTTCTAATGATATGTGGATGGGTACATTTCATTCTATTTGCGTTAAAATATTACGAAGATTTATAGATAGAATTGGTTACGATACTAGTTTTATTATTTTTGATACATCAGACCAAAGAACTT
This sequence comes from uncultured Clostridia bacterium, assembly GCA_947589445.1. Lineage (GTDB taxonomy): Bacteria > Bacillota > Clostridia > TANB77 > CAG-508 > HGM13634. Next base: position 9,074 of record CANQAB010000032.1, read on the forward strand.
TAATAAAAGAATGCATTAAGGCACAAAATTTAGATGAAAAATTATTTGCAGATAGAGCAGTACTTTCAGAAATTTCAAATGCAAAAAACGAAATGTTAGAACCTACCCAATATGCATTAAGAACTAATGGAGATTATAGAAAAGAACAAATTGCAAAAGTTTATTCTTTATATCAGCAAAGACTAAAAGAAAACAATGCTGTGGATTTTGATGATATTATCAATTTAACAATTAAAATATTATTAGAAAATCCAGATGTATTAGCATATTATTGCGATAAATTTAAATATGTTTTAGTAGATGAATATCAAGACACAAATAAATCTCAATTTACATTATTAACAATGCTTGCATCTAAATATGGAAATATAACAGTTGTTGGAGATAATGATCAAGGAATTTACAGTTTTAGACGGAGCTGATATATCTAATATTCTAAACTTTGAAAAAGATTTTCCAGGAACCAAAATAATAAAATTAGAACAAAATTATAGATGTACAGGAAATATATTAAATGCAGCAAATGCAGTTATTAAAAATAATACAGTAAAATATAAAAAAGAACTATGGACAGAAAATGATATAGGTGAACTCCCTAATGTATTTTGCGGAGATAATGAATATGATGAAGCTTCATATATTATAGAACAAATAAATAGATTAAGAAGAGAAGAATATTTTCAATATTCCGATTTTACAATACTTTACAGAATGAATGCTCAATCAAGAGCAATAGAAGATATTTTAAGAAGAGAAGATATTCCATATAAAATTATTGGAGGATTAAAATTCTACGAAAGAAAAGAAATTAAAGATATAATTGCATACTTAAGATTAATTTATAATCCATCAGATAATTTAAGCTTAAAAAGAATTATTAACGAGCCTAAAAGAGGAGTAGGAAAAACAAGTATTGATAACATAGCTAAATTATCAGAAGAAACACATTTGTCTATGTATGAAATTATAAAAAATGCACAAGATTATGGATTAAATAGAGTGTTCGTAAACACAAGAGATTTTATTGAACAAATGGAATATCTTATAATAAAAAAAGAAGAACTTAAAATTTCAGAATTAATAAAAGAAACACTTAATAAAACTGGATATACAAAAGCTTTGGAAAATGAAAATACTGTAGAAGCAGAAACTAGAATTCAAAACCTAGAAGAATTTTTAACAGTTGCAATTGAATTCGAAGAAGAAACTGCAGAAAATAATCTAGGAGAATTTCTTGAAGGAATAACTTTATCAAGCGATATTGATGGCATGGAAGATAACGAAAATTCAGTTACACTAATGACATTACATACTGCAAAAGGGTTAGAATTTCCTGTTGTATTTTTAGTAGGAATGGAAGAAGGAATTTTTCCGGGATATAAATCAATAGCAGAACCTAAAGAATTAGAAGAAGAAAGAAGACTTTGTTATGTTGGAATTACAAGAGCAAAAAAATATTTATTTTTAACATGTGCAAAACAAAGAACAATTTTTGGATCTACAACATATAATGCACCTTCTAGATTTTTACAAGAAATACCGGAAGAATATTTACAAGGATATGAAGAAGCATTCAAAAAAGAAGAGAAATCATCATATGCAGATAAAAATTATCAATGGAGTTATGGAAATAGTAAAGTAGTAACCAAACGATTAGAAGAAAATGACATATCATCAGCATATAAAACAAATAAAGTAGGGGTGCGGTGCATCAAACTTATCTTCAAACAATTCAGGATTTGCATTCCGTACACCAGAAAGTTTCTTATATAATCTTAACAAGAAAGCAGAAGAAACAGTAGATTTATCAAAATATCAAGCAGGTGTAAGAGTATTCCATAAGAAATTTGGAGAGGGAACCATTAATTATGTAGAAAAAGAAGGCGAAGATCTAAAGGTAGATATAAGTTTCGATAAAGTAGGGCATAAACGTTTAATGGCCAAATTTGCAAATTTAGAAGTAATATAACTAAATAGAGGAACCAAAAAGGGTCAGACCCTTTTGGGTTCCTTTTTGTGAATAAAAAAAATTTATCTGTTCATAATATAATCAAAAATATTATTAGAAAGGATGATGAAAAATGGCAAGCTTAACACAGGTAGAGTTACAAAATTTAAGACATTTAATAGGTGGTCACGATACCTCTTATCAAAAATTAAACAATTATGCAGAAAATTGCGTTGATCCGCAAATAAAGCAATTGTTTACAAAATCTGCACAAGATGCTTTAAATACTAAACAAAAATTAATGTCATTTTTAAGTGAGTAAATAAAAAGGAGAGTGGAAATATGGATGAAAAAACAATGGTAAATGATATTCTAAATAGTGTAAAATCGGAGTTAAAAACTTATCAAGGAGTTATTACAGAAACAGAAAATATGCAGCTTAGACAAACTATTCAACAAATAAGAAATAACGATGAATCATTTCAATATGAACTGTTTAAAATAGCTCAAACTAAAGGATATTATAAGCCTGCTGCACAAGCAACTGTTACGGAAGTAAATGATGTAAAAACAGAATTAGAACAGTAAATTGAAGCTAAAAGGGACAGACACATTGGGGTCTGTCCTTTTTGGGTATAAAATAAAAAATAAAAATAGGTCTTGAATAAATTAAAAAAGTATTATACAATTAGAACATAAAAGAAGTAATAAAAATGTAATAAAAGGAGTGCATTAAAATAATAAATTTATTGAAAAAAACGTATATATATATAAGATCAGCTATAAAGCTTATATCCCTAACAATTATAGGAATAGTATTAATTGTAGTTGCAATTATTATACTTTACAAACCAATATATAAAGTAACAGTTAATGGTGAAAAAATAGGTTATTGTGAAGATAAGGCAAGTCTACAAAATAAAATAAATAGCTATATGGAAAATGGAGATGACGGACAACAAAATGTTGCTTTTGTTCAAATAGACGATATGCCAGAATATCAAATGTGTTTGCTAAAAAAAGGAATTACAACCAATGATGAAGAAATATTTAATACAATTAAAGAAACTGGTATTACATATTATAGATATTATGCTATTGCAGATGATGATAAAGAAAAAATATACTTAGCATCTTTTGATGAAGCAGAGAAGGCAATAAAAGAATTAAAAGACAAAGAAAGCAAGAACAGTTCGGATTTAACCATTCTAGAAAAATATGAAACGGAACTTCCTACAATTTCAACAGAAAAAGATGCTGTTTCAAAGTTATATGAAAAGAAAGTTGTAATAGCTACCAATAAATCAAGTAGTGGGGGAAAAGTTAGTACTAGTAGGGAACTATCTTATAAAAAGGTGAATTTAGGAATTAGTTTAATAAGACCAGTTTCTGGAATATTAACTTCAAGATATGGATATAGATGGGGAAGCACGCATACTGGAATAGATATAGGAGTACCATCAGGAACAAGTATTAAGGCAGCATCAGGAGGAACGGTTACATTTTCTGGCTGGAAGGGTTCTTTAGGACAATTAGTTGTAATATCACACGGAAATGGAATACAAACATACTACGGACATTGTAGTAAACTATTAGTATCTGCGGGACAACAGATTTCACAAGGACAAGTTATAGCGAAAGCTGGGTCAACTGGAAGATCAACGGGACCGCACGTACATTTTGAAATAAGAATTAATGGTTCATCAATAAATCCACAAAGTTACATAGGATATTAAAAAAATTTGTAAGATTTTCAAATAGACTTGTACAATTAAAAAAATTAATATATAATAAAAAAAATTTTCATAAAAAGGGAGTGAATATTATGAATATAGTAATAACGGGAAAGGATTTAAAAGCTACAGAAGCAATTAAAGAATATGCAAACAAAAAACTAGAAAGAATAGAAAAATATTTTGATGGAGAAGAAATAAACGTGGCTGTAAAAATAAAAAGCGAAAAAAGTTCTCAAATAGCAGAAATGCAAGTTAATGTTAAAGGGTATAGTATTAGAGCTGTAACAGAAACTAAAGATTTGTATGCATCTATAGATAAAGACATTGATATATTAGAGGGACAAATTAGAAAAATAAAAACAAAAAAAGAAAAAATGAATAAAGAAGAATCTATTAGACTAAAAGAAACAAATACTGCTAATGGAGAAGTAGTTGTAGAAAATGAAGTAATTAAAACTTTGTATTATGATATAAAACCAATATCTGTAGAAGATGCAAAATTAAAATTAGATGAAAAAGTTGGAAATATATTCTTAACATTTGTAAATATAGATACAGGAAAAGTAAATGTTATATTTAAATTAAAAGATTCTAATAACTATGGTGTGGTAGAGCCAGAAGTATAGAAAAGAATATAAAAACCCTTACAGTATTTTATGTTTACAATTTTTTAAAAATAAATATTAAATATAATAATTGTTATCTAATAGAAAATTCTATTGCATAAAAAAGGCAGGAACATAATTCCTGCCTTTTATGTATCATAAAAGATAAGATTTATATCCCTGCTAAAAATATCCTAGTAAACGATAACTTATTTCATGTTGTTTTCAGCTTGTTGTATTAATTTTCTTACCATGTTACCACCAACTCTACCAGCGTCTTTTGAAGAAATATCTCCGTTGTATCCTTGTTTTAAGTTAACACCAACTTCGCTAGCTACTTCATATTTGAATTTTTCTAAAGCTTCTTTTGCTTCAGGAACTACTTTTTGATTACTTCTTGCCATTATTAATTCACCTCCTAGGAAATTTTA
>CANQAB010000033.1 GCA_947589445.1 uncultured Clostridia bacterium
ATATTAATGGTAAAAGAGGCTAAAAAGAAATGTTATGGACAATGGAATTTTCCAGCAGGACATGTAGATGAACATGAACTAATTACAGAAGCAGCAATAAGAGAAACATATGAAGAAACTGGTTGCAAGGTAAAACTTACAGGAGTATTACCTATAAGTTGTATCGATTTTGAAAATGGGGAAACCAGTATAATAGTAAAATTTACAGCAGATATAGTAGAAGAAAGTATTAAATTTGATACAGAAGAAATATTAGATGTACAATGGTTAGATATAAAAGACGTAAAAAATATGACAGAACAAGAACTAAGGGTATATGATACAAACATTCAAATTTTAAAAGATTTTGAAGATGGAAAGATATATCCATTAGATATTTTTAACAATATAAAATATATTAGATAAGTATTTAGAAAAACTTTTTTAAATATGTTGCCAAACCTAAAAATTTATGTTAAATTAAAAGCATAGTTAATAGCGAAAATTACACACTTGTATATACGATTCTTGAAAGACACTGCTATAACTATATTTGAAACGGAAATAAGTAGCTTTTTTAAGAAGGATTTTTCGCATACGTCTCTCTTAAAGGAGCCAAAAGGAAAAAACCATACAAGTATTGAAATATCAATATTTTGTATGGTTTATTTTGGGATTCAATGTCAATAGTTGGGGTGAAACATCTGTAAAGTTGTTTTGCACCAGCTTTTTAATTGAGTTGAAAAAGTTTCATAAAAAATATCATAAAATAAGCATTTTTGCGCAACTCGAACAGACCAATGATTTTAGGGACGTGTCAAAAAATCACAATAAAAAAGAAATTAATAAAATATTTAGAAGAGAAATATGGATCAACATATTTCAGCATGATTAAAAAGCTAGATATATCAAGAAGAAAGATGAATTTTTTAACAAAAAAATGATGTTTTTTAGACACGTCCCCAAAAGCACTATTGCCTTTGATATTTGTTCCTTATAGTCGCAAAATCAAATAGAACATATATTAATAAAATAAATCTACTATTCATATATATTATTTAAGTATTTAATATATAATAAATACTTAATAGTAATTTATGGTAAATTATATTTTTTGTAAAAATAATGTTGAATAAAATCGAAGTATTTGATAGAATGAAATTAGGTTTTGAAAGGAATGATGAATATGAGCGAAAATTGTAAATGCAATTGCGGTGGAAAAGACCCAAAATTAGAAGAAATTTTAACGAAATATGAAAAAGATAAAAGTAATTTAATACAAATATTGAATGAAATACAAGAATATTATGGATATGTTCCAATGAAAGCACAAGAAGCAATATCTCAATATCTAGATATGGAAATGGCTGAGATTTATGGAGTAATTACTTTCTATTCTAGATTTACATTAAAACCAAAGGGAAAATATAATGTAGCAGTATGTTTAGGAACAGCATGTTTCGTAAAAGGTTCTGAAAAATTGTTAGACACAGCTAAAGAAGCATTAAAAATAAAAGAGGGAGAAACAACACCAGACGGAAAGTTCTCATTAGAGGCAACAAGATGTATTGGTGCATGTGGTTTAGCACCAGTATTTACAGTAAATGATGAGGTTTACGGAAAAGCTACTCCTGAGTTAATGAAAAAAGTAATAGAGGAATATAGGATTGAAAAATAATTGTTACAATTCGTATATATAATTCCAATACAATGCAAAATTTGCGTTTGGCACTCGGGGCGAGCTAAACTGCGTAAGAATTTCTATAAATTATTTTTGGCACCCTTCCGATTAATCGTACCCTTTCCAAAAATAATTTAAGAAATTCTAACTTGCTTACTCTACATTCGTGCCTCTCTTAAATTTTCATTGTATTGTAATTTATAATGTAACTTTAAAACTTATAAAATAAGGAGGTAGAAATGAAAACTTTAGTAGAGATAAAGAAAATAAGAGAAGAAAAAAGAAAAGAGTTAGATTTAAGAGTAAATTTAAATGCATCTACAAAGGAAAAGCATATTTTAGTATGTAGAGGAACTGGATGTACATCTTCTAAATCACCTAAAATTATTGAAACTTTTAGAAAAATTTTAAAAGAAAAGAATATTGAAAATGTAAGAGTAATTCAAACGGGTTGCTTTGGTCTTTGTGCTAAAGGACCAATTGTAATTATAAGACCTGAAGATACTTTTTATGCTATGGTAAAACCAGAAGATTGTGAAGAAATTATAAATAGCCATATTATAGAAGGAAAGAAAGTAGAAAGATTACTTTGCAAAGATGTAGACGATAAATTAGTAGACAGATTAGATGAATTAAACTTCTATAAAAAACAAAAAAGAATTGCTCTTAAGAATTGTGGTGTAATCGACCCAGAAAATATAGATGAATACATAGCTTTTGACGGATATAAAGCATTAGAAAAAGTACTTACTTCTATGAGCCAAGATGACGTCATTAAAGAAGTAACAGATTCTGGTTTAAGAGGTAGAGGTGGAGCTGGTTTTCCAACAGGTAAAAAATGGATGTTTACAAAAATGGCAGAGGGAGACCAAAAATATGTTGTATGTAATGCAGATGAAGGAGATCCAGGAGCATTTATGGATAGAAGCATATTAGAAGGAGACCCACACTGTGTTATTGAAGCAATGATGATAGCAGGATATGCTATTGGAGCAAATAAAGGATATATTTATGTAAGAGCAGAATATCCAATAGCTGTACAAAGATTTCAAAAAGCAATTGACCAAGCAAGAGATTATGGTATATTAGGAAAAAATATATGGGGAACAGATTTTAGTTTTGACCTAGAAATAAGACTAGGAGCAGGAGCATTTGTATGTGGAGAAGAGACAGCACTATTAGAATCTATAGAAGGTAGAAGAGGACAGCCAAGACTAAAGCCACCATTCCCTGCAAATGCAGGTTTATGGCAAAAACCAACCCTAATTAATAATGTAGAAACATATGCTAACATTACAAAAATAATATTAAATGGTGCAGATTGGTATGCAAGCATAGGAACAGAAACTTCTAAAGGAACAAAAGTATTTGCTTTAGGCGGAAATGTTGTAAACATTGGTCTAGTAGAAGTACCAATGGGAACAACTTTAAGAGAAATTGTATTTGACATTGGTGGTGGAATTCCAAATGGTCATAACTTTAAAGCAGCACAAACAGGTGGACCTTCTGGGGGATGTATACCAGAAGAACATTTAGATACACCAATTGATTATGAATCATTAGGAGCCATTGGTTCTATGATGGGGTCTGGTGGATTAATAGTAATGGATGATACAAAATGCATGGTAAATTTAGCAAAATTTTATTTAGGATTTACAGTAGATGAATCCTGTGGAAAATGTACACCATGTAGAATTGGAACAAAAAGAATGCTTGAAATATTAGAAAAAATAACAAAGGGAAGCGGAACAATGGAAGACTTAAAAAATCTAGAAGACTTAGCAAACAATATTAAGAAAGCTTCTGTATGTGGATTAGGTCAAACAGCTCCAAATCCTGTACTTTCCACTATAAAATATTTCAAAGATGAATATATAGCTCATATTCAAGATAAAAAATGCCCAGCAGGAGAATGCAAGGCATTAGCTAAAATTACAATAGATCCAGAAAAATGTAAGGGTTGTGGAATTTGTAAAAGACAATGCCCAGTAAATGCAATTACAGGTGAACCCAAAATAGCACATAAAATTAATCCAAGCATTTGTATTAAGTGTGGGGCGTGTATTGAAAAGTGCCCATTTAAGGCGATTAGTAAATGAAAAACATCGTAGTAGTCGAATGAAAAGCGGCATCTTGCGTTGTTAAACTTCAATTGAAATTTAATCAACGTACAGGAGTACGCCTCATAAATTTCAATTTCGTTTGCCTAGCAATATACCACTTTTGCTTCGACTTGTAGAGGAAAAGGCAATACTCGTTTTTGATTTGCTTAATGGAAGGTAATATGAAAAACTTCGACTTTAAAAAGGAGAAAATGATGAAGAAAATAACAAAAACTTTTATAATCGTATTAATAGTTTTTTTTAATATAAGCAATATATGTATGGCAATTACAATCAAAGACGACTATATTAAATCACAATCTATAGAAAATAAAGGAAATAATTCAATAATGCCTATTACAGCTCAAAATACAATTAATGAACCTCAGCAAAGTAATGAAATTGGGACGTTTAGACCCTCATATATTATAACTGAAGACGACATTAAAGCACCTCAGCAAAATGATGAAGTGGAGTCAGATATAGAAATAAGTTGGACTCAATATGACATTATGGAAACATTTATATTTATTTTAGCATTTTTATCTGTTTGGCAGATATATAAAAAGTCACATAATAAAGTATTTAATATTATACTTTTAATTGCAGAAGTTTTACCAATGGCAGTATTATTTAATTGGATTCCTAATATTTTTAAACTATATGGCGGTTTAGAACCTTTGAATTTAGATGTTTCTCTTTCAAAAATTAAGTTAATTGTATACGGTATAATGGCTATAATTTTAATTATCAACATAATTATTAATTGTATAAAGAATGAAAAAGTATCTAAAAACATGATAATAGTTAATATAATTACTATCATAGCCACTATAATTTCTGTAGTACTACTAATAATTGATAATGATAGAACGGTGGGTATGAAGAAAAATTTTATCGGGTGGATGATTATGGCAATTATACAAGAAATAATAATATTATTATTAATGATTGGTATAATTATAATGATAAATTTTATAAAAAATAAAATAAAGAACAATAATAAAACTGAAAGGAGAGAAAATTTATGTCAGAAATAATTAGCTTAACCATAGATGATAAACAAGTAGAAGTAGAAAAAGGAACTACTATATTAGAAGCGGCAAGAAAAGCAAATATAGATATTCCTACTTTGTGCTTTTTGAAAGAAATTAATGAAATAGGCGATTGTAGAATGTGCTTAGTAGAAGTTGAAGGAAGAAGAGGTTTTGTTACGTCTTGTATTCAGAAGGCAGAGGAGGGAATGATTGTTAAAACAAATACTCCATCTATTATAGAAGCAAGAAAAATGGTATTAGATTTAATTTTATCTAATCACCAAAGAGATTGTTTAACTTGTGTAAGAAATGGAAATTGTGAATTACAAAAATTAGCAGAAGAATTTGGTGTAACGGGAATAAAATATAATGGAAAAGTACAAAGCCATGAAATAGATGAAAAATCTGCTTCTATTGTTAGAAATTTTAATAAATGTGTATTATGTAGAAGATGTGTAGCAACTTGTAAAAACGTACAAGGCATTGGTGCAATTGCTTGTATTAATAGAGGTTTTGAGTCTTGTATTTCAACAGTTGGAGAAAAAAGCTTAGCAGATGTTAACTGCGTTTTATGTGGACAATGTATAGAAAGTTGTCCAGTAGGAGCTTTAACAGAAAAAGATTCTACAGAAGAAGTGTGGAATGCATTAAGAAATGAAGATAAATATGTTGTTGTTCAAACTGCACCAGCAGTAAGGGTAGCACTAGGAGAAGAATTTGGTATGGATATTGGAACCAATGTTACTGGAAAAATGGTTACAGCTTTAAAAAGATTAGGATTTGATAAAGTATTTGATACCAATACCGGCGCAGATTTTACTATTATGGAAGAAGGAACAGAATTCATTGAAAGATTAAACAATGGTGGTGTTCTTCCAATGATAACTTCTTGCAGTCCAGGATGGATAAACTATTGTGAAAAGAATTATCCAGACCAATTAGCTCATTTATCAAGTTGTAAATCACCACACATGATGTTTGGAGCAATTATTAAATCCTATTTTGCAGAAAAGAACAATATAGATCCATCTAAAATTTATGTTGTATCTGTTATGCCATGTGTTGCTAAAAAATATGAAATTACAAGAGATAATATGGCTGGAGCTGGTTATCCAGATGTAGATGCTGTTATTACAACAAGAGAACTTGCAAGAATGATAAAACAAGCCCGTATAGATTTTACATCTTTAGAAGATGAAACTTTTGATAACCCAATGGGAGAAGCAACAGGAGCAGGAGCAATTTTTGGTACAACTGGTGGTGTTATGGAAGCAGCATTAAGAACAGTTGCAGAAGTAGTAACAGGTGAAAAATTAGAAAAATTAGACTTCAATGATGTAAGAGGAAAAGAAGGTATTAAGAAAGCAACGATTCAACTTGCAGGAAAAGAAGTAAAAGTCGCAGTTGCATCAGGGCTTTCAAATGCTAAAATAATAATGGACGAAGTAAGAGCGGGAACAGCAGATTATCAATTTGTAGAAATTATGGCATGTCCAGGAGGATGTGTAATGGGTGGAGGTCAACCAATACATTCTTCAAAAGAAAGAGCAATTATTGATATTAGAAAGAAAAGAGCAGACGCATTATATACAGCAGACGAAAAAAGCACAATTAGAAAATCACATGAAAATCCAATTTTACAAAAAATCTATAAAGAGTATATAGGAGAAGCAGGAGGACATAAAGCTCACGAGTTACTACATACAACTTTCAATAAACAAGAAAAATATAAAGAAATGTAAGTTAAAAAAAGAGGTGGCTATAAAAACTTGGTCACCTTTTTTATGTTACTGCATAATGAATTTGCCCTCTAAAAGCGGTAGAATGTTTTAGTATTATTCGAATAATTTTGTTGCTTTTTTAAGTCGATTATGCTATTCTATTAGTATACTAAAAAGGAAGAGGATGAAAAATGGACAATTTAGAATTAATAAAAAGAAGAGCTGTACAAATTTTTTCAGAAGAGGACTTAGATAAAAAAATAAAGAGTGGAAAAAAACTTACTATAAAGCTAGGTGCAGATCCAAGTAGACCAGATTTACATTTAGGTCATACTGTCGTTTTGAGAGCATTAAAAAAATTTCAAGAATTAGGACATGAGGTCGTTTTTGTAATAGGGGATTATACAGCTATGATAGGAGATCCATCAGGAAAAAGCAAGACTAGACCAGCATTAACTTACGAGGAAACAAGGAAATCAGGAGAAACTTATTTTAAGCAGGTAACTAAAATATTAGACAAAGACAAAACAAAAGTAAAATATAATTCTGAATGGTTATCTAAAATGAATTTTGGAGATGTTATTAGTTTAGCTAGTAAATATACTGTTGCAAGGATTCTAGAAAGAGACGATTTTAAAAACAGATATGAAAATAATTTGCCATTAAGTATGCACGAATTATTATATCCATTAATGCAAGGTTACGATTCAGTAGCTTTAAATGCAGATATTGAAATTGGTGGAACAGACCAAACATTTAATTTACTCGTGGGAAGAGAATTACAAAGAGACTATAACCAAGAACCACAAATTGTTATGACTTTCCCATTATTAGTAGGATTAGATGGAAAAGAAAAAATGAGTAAGTCTTTAGACAACTATATAGGAATAGATGAAGCACCAGAAGTAATGTATGAAAAAGCAATGAAAATACCAGATAATATATTGTATGATTATTTTAATTTAACAACAGATATGGATTTAAAGGATGTTAAAGAACTAATGGAAAAAGATATTGTAGAAGCTCATAAAGTTTATGCTAGAGAAATTATAAAATTATATCATGGAGAAGAGGCAATAAAAGGTGCAGAAGAAAGATATAAAAGTGTTGCAAAGGGTGCTATTCCAGAAAATATAAAAGAAGTAAAAATAGAAGAAAAAGAAATTGCTATTACAGAACTTTTATTAAAAGTTGGATTTGCTGGGTCTAAAGGAGAAGCTAAAAGAATGATACAAGGCAAAGGCGTAAAACTAGATGGAAAAGTTGTAGAAGATATTACTTTAATAGTAAAAATGACAGAGCCTAGTATTATTCAATTTGGTAAAAATAAGTTTGTAAAAATAAGTTTGTAAAAGTAAAATAAAATTAATATATAATGTTTAACCATAACTTTATTATTTAGTAAAAAATAAAAAATATTTTTTCCAAATCTTTTGACTTTTTCCAAAAAATGTAGTATAATTATTACAGTTGGAAACAGAAAAAAATATGATTCTATAACGGAAAATGTTTACAAATATTTTGAGGGAATCTTATTTTTTTTAGTCCTAAATTATGTCTTTTGAAAGGAGTTAATACATGTTTAATGTTGGAGATTTTATCGTATACCCAATGCACGGGGCTGGAAAAATAGATGCAATAGAAGAAAAAGATATTTTAGGAGAAAAACAATCGTATTATATTTTAAAAATGCCAGGAGAAGTTAAAGTTATGGTTCCAACAAATAAGGCAGAACAAATAGGTGTTAGAAATATAATAGACAAATCATCTGCAGAAAAAGTATTTGAAATATTAGAAGAAGATGAAACAGAAATGTCTATGAATTGGAATAAAAGATATAGAGACAACATGGAAAAAATGAAAAGTGGAGATATATACGAGGTTGCAGATGTAGTAAGAAATTTAAGTTTTAAGCAAAAAGAGAAAGGATTATCTACAGGAGAAAAGAAGATGCTAGTTAATGCTAAACAAATATTGGTAAGCGAATTGGTACTAGCAGAACGTTCTTCATATGAAGAAATGGAAAGTATAGTAGAAAATAAAATTAATCAGTCATTTAAAGAGTTTAGGGTAGAAGAAGAATCACCTTTAACAAATGTAGTGAATAAATTCATTCCATTTAATGAAGAAAATAATTAATATAGTAAAAAAGAAAAGAGATAACCTCTTTTCTTTTTTTGGAATAAATAAATTGTTTCCAAGGTGAACATAAAGAAGGATTTAATTGATATCTGTCGAATAGTATAATATATTAAAGAAAGGTTTATAAAAATGGTACGATACAGTGATGAATTAATAGAGGAAATTAGAAATAGTAACGATATAGTAGATATAATATCACAATATGTTGTATTAAAAAGAAGCGGTAGAAATTATTTCGGATTATGTCCGTTCCATAAAGAAAAATCGCCTTCTTTTTCTGTTTCACCTGATAAACAAATTTTTCACTGTTTTGGGTGTGGAGCAGGAGGAAATGTTTTTCATTTTATTAGCAAAATAGAGAATGCAAACTTTATAGAAAGTGTACAGATGTTGGCAGACAGAGCAGGAATATTATTGCCCACATTAGATAGTGGAGAAAATACGAAAAAACAGTTATTAAAATCTAAAGTTTATGAAATAAATGAAATTGCAGCTCAGTTTTATCATGAAAATTTATATAAACCTACATCAAAACCTGCACAAGATTATGTAAAAAAAAGAAAGCTAGATAATAAAACTTTAAAGGCTTTTACAATAGGTTATGCTGGAAGATATAATGAATTGTATAAAGAATTAGTAAGCAAAGGATATAAAGAGGAAGAGATTTTAGCATCAAGTTTAGTTATTAAAAATCAAGATGGAACATTTGTAGATAGATTTAGAAAAAGATTTATGATACCAATAAGAGATGTAAGAGAAAAAGTAATAGCATTTGGAGGCAGAGTTTTAGATGATTCTAAACCTAAATATATTAATTCACCTGAAAATATAGTGTATAGTAAAGGTAGACATTTGTTTGGATTGAATGTTGCTAAAAAAAATAAAATAGACAGAATTATCATTGTAGAAGGATATATGGATGCTATTTCGTTATATCAAAGAGGAATTTATAATGTAGTTGCATCTTTAGGAACAGCACTTACAGAAGCACAAGGAAGATTACTTAGAAGATATACTAATAAAATTATTATTTCTTATGATTCAGATGGAGCTGGACAATCAGCTACAATGAGAGGATTAGAAATATTACAAAATTTAGGATATGACGTAAGAATATTGCAATTAGATGATAAGACAGTAAAAGACCCAGATGAATATGTTTTAAAAAACGGAAGTGGAAGATTTAATTTATGTGCAGATAAAGCAATATCTTTAGTAGAATTTAAAGTAAAAATGTTAAAGCAATCATTTACTACAGATACAGCTAGCGATAAAATAAAATTTTTAAATGAAGTAGCTAAAATTTTATCAAAAGTAGATAATAATATAGAAAAAGAGATATATATTGAAAATATCTCAAAAGAATATAACGTATCTAAAGAAGCAATATATGCACAAACTAATAAATTGCAATATGAAAATTCAGTTGGTGAAAAAATATTAGAAAGAAAAGTAATGCCAAAAGTAGTTCATAAAGAAGATAAAATATCAGAAGCTGTAATTAAAAGGGAAAATATGGTACTATCTATATTATTAACTGAGGGATTAAATGCTTATTATAAATTAAAAACAGTTATTACAATTGATGAATTTAAGCATAACGTGAATAGACAAATTTTAAAAAAATTGTATGATGAATTAGAAAAAGGAAATAGTAATATTAATCAAATTTTAGATAGTATACAAGATGAAAATGAATTAAATCATATAACAAAAATAATGGCTGATGATTATAATATTCAAGATATGAATAAAGCAATTTTAGATTTAATTAATATATATGAAAAAGAAAAAATAATTAATAAAAGAAATGATATATTAGTAAAATTAGAGAATAATGATTTGACTCAGGAAGAAAGGATAAGTCTAGAAGGCGAGTTAAATAATATTATTATAAGGATTGCGAGATATAAGTAGGAGGGAAATTTTTAAGATGGGAAGAAAAAAAATAGAAGAAATGGAAAATGACGAGAAAATTAAAAATACAGACAATGTTAAAGGTTTTAATTCAGACGAAGAATTGAAGGATGAGGTTAAAGATATTGTAGAAAAAGCTAAAGACGGAAATATGACCTATGCTGAACTTGCAACCAAATTAGATAATATTAATCCAGATCAAATAGATAAAGTTTTTGATAAGTTTGAAGAAATGGGAGTAGATATATTAAAAGACGATTTTGATGATGAACCAGATGTAGAAGATTTAGAAAGTATAGAAGAAGTAGAAGAAATACAAAATATTAGCTTAACTAATTTTGAAGGCATAAATGTTGATGATCCAGTAAGAATGTATTTAAGAGAAATAGGAAAAATTCCTCTTCTTACTTATGAAGAGGAATTAGACCTTGCAGAAAAAGTATTACATGGAGATGAAGAAGCTAAGAAAAAGTTATCTGAATCAAATTTAAGGCTTGTAGTAAGTATAGCCAAAAAATATGTTGGTAGAGGTATGCTATTTCTTGATTTAATACAAGAAGGTAATATGGGATTAATAAAAGCAGTAGAAAAGTTCGATTATACTAAAGGATATAAATTTAGTACGTATGCAACTTGGTGGATAAGACAAGCAATTACCAGAGCAATAGCAGACCAAGCAAGAACTATTAGAATACCAGTACACATGGTAGAAACCATTAATAAATTAATTCGTACGTCAAGGTTATTATTACAAAGATTAGGAAGAGAGCCAAGTCCAGAAGAAATAGCAGAAGAATTAGAAATGCCTGTAGAAAGAGTTATGGAGATTCAAAAAATAGCACAAGATCCTGTATCTTTAGAAACACCAATAGGTGAAGAAGATGATAGTCATTTAGGAGATTTTATACAGGATGATGATTCACCTGCACCACAAGATGCCGCAGCATATACATTATTAAAAGAACAATTAGAAGAAGTAATGAATACTTTAACTCCAAGAGAAGCAAAAGTATTAAAATTAAGATTTGGTCTAGAAGATGGAAAAGCAAGAACTTTGGAAGAAGTAGGTAAAGAATTTGATGTAACACGTGAAAGAATAAGACAAATAGAAGCAAAGGCATTAAGGAAACTAAGACATCCTAGTAGAAGTAAAAAGCTTAAAGACTACATGAATTAATTAAAAGTTTTATTTTGTTATGTAAATAAAAAATCTTTAGATATACAGAAGAGTATAGTCTAGAGATTTTTTTATTTTTTTGTAATATGAAAAATTAGATTAATTTTAGGTGTTTTTTTTATTTTTATAGTTGACAAAATATTGTTCTTCATGATATAATTACAAACTGTAACCGCATAATTCAAGGTCCATAAAGTCTAATTAAGTTTAGATACCTAAAGTTTAAGGTTAGCGAGTATACAAGAAAAGGGAGGTGCTTTCGTATGTACGCAGTAATCGAAGCATGTGGAAAACAATACAAAGTAACTAAAGGAGATGTAGTATTTTTCGAAAAATTAGATGAAGAAATAGATAAGAAAGTAACTTTTGATAAAGTTGTTTTGTTATCAGATGATGGAAAAATAGAAATAGGAACTCCTTATGTAAAAGGTATTAAAGTAGAGGGCAAAGTAGTTGCTCATGGTAAAGGTAAAAAAATTGTTGTTTTCAAATATAAAGCTAAGAAAAATTATAGAAGAAAACAAGGACATAGACAACCATATACTAAAGTTGAAATTACAGCAATAAAACTTCCAACTGCTAAAACAGAAAAAGTAGAAGAAAAAGCAACTGAAGTATCAGCTAAAACTACAACTAAAAAAGCAACAAAGAAAGAAACAGAAAAAGTAGAAGCTTAATTAAAGAATAATAAAAGAAAATAGAAAACCTATGAATTGAAAGGAGTGGGACTTGGTATGGCACATAAAAAAGGTCAAGGTAGTGTTAAAAATGGAAGAGACAGTGAGTCTAAACGTCTTGGTGTAAAAAGAGCAGATGGTCAATTTGTACTTGCTGGAAATATATTAATAAGACAAAGAGGAACTAAAATGCATCCAGGTACTAATGTAGGAAAAGGCAGTGATGATACTTTATATGCGTTAGTAGATGGAAAGGTTAAATTCGAGAGATTAGGTAAAGACAAAAAACAAGTAAGTGTTTATCCAGTTGAATAAAACAAAAAGGAACGAAATTAATATCGTTCCTTTTTTGTAAGAGGAATAAAAATGAAAGAAGAATGTTGTAGTAGAGAAAGAGTAAAAATAGCGTTAAAATCTATAGGAAAAGAGCAATTAGAAATTATTCTAAAAGAGGACAAAAAAGCAGAAGTAGTATGTCCCTATTGTAATAAAAAATATCAATTTTCAAAAAAAGATTTAACAGAAATAATGATGGAAATATAAAAGATTATCAAAAATTGTCGAAAAATTTAGCTACAAAAGGTATTGACAATATAACAAAGAAATATTATACTTTTATTAAAGTTTTAATTTATATCTTTTTATTGATAGGATTTATTTTCCTATTATTTAAATCAATAATAAAATATTTTATTCTAACTTTAATTTTTTTTCTAAGGAGGCTTTTATATGACTGAAGAATTATCAAATAAAATTTTATTACAATTAGAATGCTTACGAGGTGATATGACTGAAATCAAAGGGAGGTTAACCGGTGTAGAAGATAACGTTACAGAAATGAATACAAGGTTAACCGGTGTAGAAGATAACGTTACAGAAATGAATACAAGGTTAACCGGTGTAGAAAATAACGTGACAGAAATGAATACAAGGTTAACCGGTGTAGAAAATAATGTTACAGAAATGAATACAAGGTTAACCAGTGTAGAAGATAACGTTACAGAAATGAATACAAGGTTAACCGGTGTAGAAAATAACGTTACAGAAATGAATACAAGGTTAACCGGTGTAGAAAATAACGTGACAGAAATGAATACAAGGTTAACCGGTGTAGAAAATAATGTTACAGAAATGAATACAAGG
>CANQAB010000034.1 GCA_947589445.1 uncultured Clostridia bacterium
TAAAAAAATTACATCAAGAAGTATTTGAAGATACATCTTATGAAGTACCATCAAGTGTAAGAAGTATTAGTAAACAAATAATAACAAAAACAGGTTATAATAATTAAAAAGTAAAATAAAATAGACAGTAAATCTGTCTATTTTATTTTGGTAAAATATGGAAAAATATACATATTTTTATTAGAAAATATCAAAAAAATGTCTAAAAAAGGTTGCACTTTTATACTAAGTATTATAAAATGTAAAAGAATAATACAAGTAAAGGGTGATTGCATTGGATGCAAATATTCAAACAACAAAAGAATTAACCAAAATTGAAATAAATAAAGTAGAAGTAAATAAACAAGTATATAGAGTAACAAAAAGAATAATAGATATAATAGGTGCATTAGTAGGATGTATTATATTAATTCCATTAACTGTATGCATATGGATAGCAAATATAATATCAAAAGATAATGGACCAGTATTTTATGTGCAAAAAAGAATAGGAAAAAATGGAAAAGTATTTACAATGTATAAGTTTCGCTCAATGGTAGTTAATGCAGATAAAAAATTAAAAAGACACTTGCTAGATAATCCAGAAGCAAACGAAGAATTTAAAAAATATAGAAAATTAAAAGATGACCCAAGAATTACTCCAATTGGAAAATTTATAAGAAAAACAAGTTTAGATGAATTTCCACAATTTATTAATGTATTAAAAGGCGATATGAGCTTAGTGGGACCAAGACCATACTTACCAAGAGAAAAAAGAGCTATGAAAAAAGCTTATAAAGAAATTATAAAAGTAAAACCAGGATTAACAGGACCATGGCAAGTAAATGGAAGAAACGAAATATCATTAGAAGATAGATTAAATATGGATATAAATTATATACAAAATGAAGGCATATTAAATGATATAAAGTTTATGTTCAAAACAGTATTGAATATGTTTAAAAAAGATAAAGGAGCAGTATAGATGAAAAGTATAAAAATACTAGTTGCGACACACAAACAATATAAAATGCCAAATGATAATATTTATTTACCAATTCAAGTAGGTGCAGAAGGTAAAGAAAAATTAGAATATCAACAGGATAATGAAGGAGAAAATATTTCTTCAAAAAATGCATATTATTGTGAATTAACAGGTCTATATTGGGCATGGAAAAACTTAAATGTTGATTATATAGGATTAAGCCACTATAGAAGGCATTTTACATGTAATAAAAAAATACCAAAAACAGAAGAAAAAAAATTTAAAATATTATTAAATAAAGAGCAAACAGAAAAAATATTAAATGATACAGATATAATTTTACCTAAAAAAAGAAAATATTATATTGAAAATTTATATGATCATTATAAACACACTATGTATATTGAACCATTAGATGAAACAAGAAAAATTATTGAAGAGCAATGTCCGAAATATTTAACTGAATTTGATAAATTACATAAAAGAACATCTGCACATATGTTTAATATGTTTATAATGAAGAAAGAATATTTAGATAATTACTGCAAATGGTTATTTGCAATATTATTTGAATTAGAAAAACGTATAGATCCAAAACAATATGATTCATTTCATGCAAGATATCCAGGAAGAATATCTGAATTATTATTAGATGTATGGATTAATACAAATAAACTAAGTTATAAAGAAACTAAAGTAATTGACATGCAAGAGGTGAATTGGACAAAAAAAGGAATGGCTTTTTTGAAAGCTAAATTTACTGGAAAAAAATATGGATCAAGTTTTTAATAAAAATAGAAATTGACCTCATATCCCAGAACTTTAAAGTAAGTAACTAAGGAAGGTTAGGAAAGTTGATAGTTTATGTTATACCAATGGTATTTTGTTTGATTTTTCATCTAATCAAATTAGAAGATAAAAAGAATAAAATTGTTTACGATATTCTTATTGTATTTTTATTTTTGATTTCAGCCTTTAGATATAATGTAGGACAAGATTATAAACACTGGATAGAAATATATAATTGGTTAAAAGATGGTGTTACCAGTGGAGGCTATGTTGAAATAGGATATAGATATTTAAATATCATTATTCAAAAAATACCATTTTTAAATGAATATTTTTTATTTATAATTACATCTGCTTTTATTATATTCGGATTTGGATATGCAATTAGAAAAAATGTAGAGCCTCAATATTGGTTTGTTTCTATTTTCATCTTTATAGGATCAGGTATATTTTTTGCAAGTCTAAATTTGGTCAGACAATATATTGCTGTTGTAATTATATTAATGGGATTGCCATTATTAAAAGGAAAAAGATATATTTTATTCTGTATGACGATTGCTTTAGCGACCCTATTTCATACAAGTTCTATTATTATGTTACCATTTATGATATTTTATATTATATTTAATAATAAATATACCAAATCACTAACAGTTATTTATAGTATTTCCTTAATATTTTTAATCATTGATATAAGGCAAATGATAGGAATATTTAATTTTATAATACCTAAAAGGTGGATTTGGTATTTAGAGTCTGAATTTCTGACAGCAAAAAATTACAGTGCAATTGTTAAGCAATTGGTTCCTAATTTATTATTAATATTTACATTAATAAAAAGAAAAGAAATTATAGAAAACAAATGTGATTTGTATATGTTGATGTTATATATAGATGTAATCATAACAAACTGCTTTTATGGAGTGCTGGTATTGCTAAGATTTTCTTACTTTTTTGATATGGCGCTTATTTTCATAATACCAACTATACTAAAGTTACTAAAAGATTATAATAAGAAAATAAATATAATTGGAAATATAGCAATTTGGGGTTATTATACTTTACTAACAGTCGTTACGATTTTTATAATGAATGGACATGGAGTAATGCCATACCAAACTTTATTATCCGTATTAAAATAGTAGTAAAATCAAAAAAAGGGAAAGTTGGTGTTTAGCTTATGAAAAAAATAAATACAGATAATGAATTAATAAGTATAGTAATTCCGATATATAAAGTGGAAGAATATTTAAAAAAATGTATCACTAGTGTTTTAGAGCAAACATACTCCAATTTAGAAATTATACTTGTTGATGATGGATCTCCAGATAATTGTGGGAAAATATGTGATGAATATGCTAAGAAAGATGAGAGAATAAAGGTTATACATAAAGAAAATGGAGGATTATCAGATGCCAGAAATGCAGGAATTATCCAAGCAACAGGAAATTATATTACATTTATAGATTCAGATGATTATGTAGATGAAAATTATGTAGAATTACTTTACACGACATTAGTTTCTAATGAAGCAGATATTTCGATTGCATCACATAGAGTTTTATATAATAAAAAATGTATAGATAAATCAACTAATGAGAATTTTTGTGGAAAACCAGAACTAATACTAGAGAAAATTCTATATGATGACGGAGTAGATTTATCTGCATGGGGAAAACTTTATAAAATTAATCTCTTTAGCAAAGTTAAATTTCCTAAAGGAAGATTATATGAGGATTCTGCAACTACCTACCAATTAATTGATATGAGTAAAGAAATTGCAGTATATTCTAAGCCAGTATATAATTATGTTATTAGAGAGGAATCTATATCCAATAATAAATTTAGCGAAAAGAAACTTGATTTAATTACTTCTACAAAAGAAATGACCGATTTTATAAGGAATAAATATCCCGATTTAGAAAACGCATGTAATAGAAGATTAATGTATGCATATTTAAGTACATTGACACAATTAGCCAAATCAGAAGAAAAAAATAAAGAAATTGAAATAGAACTAAAGAATTATATTAAAAATAACAGAAAATCAGTTATAAAAGACAAAAAAACTCCAAAACGCGATAAATTTGGAATCTATTCATTAATGTTTGGATTTGAATTTTATAAATTTATTTGGAAGAGCTATAGCAAACTTAGTGGAAGAAGTTAGATTATGAAAAAAATTTTAAAGTGAAAAAAGCACTAAATGGTGTATTAAATAAAAGGAGAACCAATATGAAGAGAGAAAAATATATGGATATAGCCAAGGGCATAGCTGCTATATTAGTTATTATTGGACATTGCAATTATACAAATAAATATATGTTAGCATGGCTATATACTTTTCATATGCCATTGTTTTTCATCATAAACGGTTTTTTCATATCAAGTAGTGTAGAACGATATTCTTTAAAGGAATATACTAAGAAAAAGGCAAAATCACTACTTATTCCATATTTAGTATTATCTATACCAACTTATATTTGTTCAGTAGGAATTCAATTTTTAAAAACGAAAATACTGGATTATGAAAACATGATAAAACAGTTTTTAGGAATATTGATTGCATGGAGAAATAGCCCATTTAATAATGGAATGTGGTTTATATTAGCATTATTTATAGCTGATATTTTAATATATTTTATATTAAGAACCGTAAATGATAATAAGAAAATAAAACAAAATCATAAACCTATGATATTATTTATATTATCCCTTATTATCTTTTCAATAGGAGCATTAAACACCAAATTTGTAAAAGGATTTATATGGAATCTAGATATAATTCCGATTTGTGTTTCATTTATATTAATTGGTTATTTACTAAATATTTTGAACAAACGTTATGAGGGTGTATTTTCAAATAATATAATTGGAATTCTAATGTTAATATTCAATATAATATTTGGTTATTTGAATTATAAAATTGCTGGTAAAACAGATATCTACGAATCAAATTTAGGAAATGGTATCTACTATATAATAAGTGCAATAGCCGGTTCAATATTTATAATTTATTTAAGTAAAAAGATAAAAACTAATAAAATATTAGAAACAATTGGGGTACATTCACTTACTTATTATGCATTACAAGGTACAATAGCTTTACCAATTGCCAAGCAGGGAATGGAATTAATAATATGTAAGCTTTGCAAGTTAAATAATAATTTTATATTATGGTTATCAATAATTGTTACTTCTATTCTAATCTTAGAGATATTAAGTATAATTTTAGAAAAAATAATGCCTAAAGTCTTTAGGAAAGTATGACATTCTTAAAAGAAAGAGAGAAAAAAATGCGCAAAAATAAAATAGCAAATAATACAATCATGTTAATGATCTTTCAAATATCTAAAATATTATTTCCTTTTATCACTTTGCCATATTTAACAAGAATATTAACGACAGATACTTATGGAGTTGTTACATATGTTAAAACTGTTATGACTTATATGCAAATTTTTGTAGATTTCGGTTTTATGTTATCAGCTACCAAAGATATAGTAAAAATTAGAAATGATAAAGAACAAATGGAATATGTGATAGGGGATACTTTAATTGCTAGAGTAATATTAGGAATTATTGGATTTTTAATAGTAATATTGCTTTGTCTAGTATTACCAATACTAAGAGCAAATATATTATATACTATTTTATCTTATGTTGTAGTTTTTGCTTCTATTTTTCTAATGGATTTTTTATTTAGAGGAATGGAGAGAATGCATGTTATTACAATTCGCTTTATTGTTATGAAAACCATTTCTACAATATTAACTTTTTGCTTAATAAAAAATGATTCTAATCTGTTACTAATACCTATTTTGGATATAGCATCTTCGATAATTGCTATTATATTAGTTTTCTGGGAAATAAAGAAAATGCATATTAAACTAAGAATCTCAAAAATAAAAAATGCTATCAATTCTATAAAAGATTCATTTATTTATTTTTTATCAAATGTTGCATCAACATCGTTTAATGCATTAAGTACTATTATTATTGGAATTTATGTGAGTACAACTCAAGTAGCATACTGGGGAATATGTATGCAAATTATAGGGGCAATACAAGCATGTTATACTCCGATTTCAGATGGAATATACCCAGAGATGATTAAAAACAAGAATCTAAGCATTATAAAAAATGTAATAATAATATTTTTGCCAATTGTTATAATAGGTTGTATTGCAGCATACTTTCTTGCTAATATAGGATTTATGATTATTGGTGGAAAAGAATATTTAAATGCAGTACCAATATTTAGATTATTGATTCCTACATTATTTTTTGGCTTTCTTGCCATCATATATGGGTGGCCAACACTTGGTGCCATTGGTAAAAATAAAGAAACAACAATCTCAACTGTTTTATCTATTGTTATTTATATATTATTATTAATTACTTTAATTGTAACAAATTCATTTACTCTTATAAATGTTGCAATTGTTAGAACAATTACAGAAGTGTCTCTTTTTGCAATTAGATATTTCTTTTTTAGAAAATATAAATACTTATTTAACCAAAATATATCATAAGAGAGGAAAATTTTATGAAAGCTGCAGTAATAACTTTACATTCTGTTTGTAATTATGGAACACAACTTCAAGCATATGCTACACAGGAAAAACTGAAACAATATTTTGATGATGTAGAATTTATTGATTATAGAAGACCTGATACATATGGAATTAAATTATTGAAAACTTTTACAAAAGGCAATATTTTAAAAATACCAGCAATTTTACCAACATTAATTTATTGGAAGTTTAATTTTGGGAAGTTTCAAAAAAAATATCTTAAATTAACCCGAAAAAAGTATTTATCTTTGCGAGATTTTGAACAGTTTGAAGATATTGCGGATATTTATTTTTCTGGAAGTGACCAGGTTTGGAATACTGGCTGGAACAACGGAGTAATACCACCACTTTATCTTAGTTTTGTACCAGATAATAAACCTAGATATGCATATGCATCAAGCTTTGGAACTACAAAATTGGATGAAAAGGATATTAATGATTCAAAAAAATATTTAGATAAATTTAAAATGATTTCTGTTCGTGAAGAAAGTGGACTAGAAATACTGAAAAATCAATTACATATTGATAATGCAATTAGAATATTGGATCCAACTTTAGCAATGACTCCAAATTTTTGGAGAAGTATAGCACCTAAGAAGAAAATAAGAGGTGATTATATTCTTATTTATAATCTTAATAAAAGTAAAGAATTTGATAATTATGCAGAAGAACTATCTAAAAAAACAGGTCTAAAATTATATCGTTTTTGTACGAGATTTGATCAAATATTCAGAAAAGGAAAGAGTATTATTATACCAGATATTTTAGACTTTATATCTTTAGTGGATAATGCAAAAATAATATTAACAGATTCTTTTCATGCAACTGCTTTTGCTATGAATATGAATGTTGAACCAATTTGTATATATCCAGAAAACTATTCTGGAAGATTATCTGATTTTTTAGAATTAGTAAAATCTACTCAAAGGCATGCAAAAGACTATCATGATTTTGAAGTGGTAGACCGACATGTTAATTTTGAAAGGGTTAATAAAATACTAGATGAAGAACGAAAAAAAGTGGATGATTTTTTAACAGCTATTGTTGAGGAAAATGGAGGATAGAAGAATGAGTAAAGAAGAAGAAAAAAAAACATTAATCTCAATTGTAATCCCTTTTTATAATGGAGAACGTTATTTAAGTGAATGTGTTAATTCTGTTTTAAATCAAGATTATAGTAATATAGAAATAATATTAGTAGATGATGGATCAAAAGATAACTCGGGTTCAATTGCAGATAGTTTTTCTAAGAGTGATCATAGAGTAAAAGTACTACACAAAGAAAATTCTGGAGTAAGTATGGCAAGAAATTCAGGAATTGAACTGTCACAAGGAGAGTATATCTGCTTTATAGATGTGGATGACTATGTATCTAAAGATTATATTTCTTATTTTTATAATCTTATAGAGGAAAATAATGCAGAAATTGCTCTAACTCCAATGCCTAAAAGATTTAATACTTCTAATCAGATGGAAGAACAAGTAGAAACCAAGGACAATGTTGAAGTTTGGTCAGGTATAAAAACAGCAGAAGAAATGCTATTTTATAATATAGTAATAGCACCTTGGAACAAAATGATAAGTAAAAAATTAATTGATAAATACCATCTAAGATTTAATCCTAAATTAGCTTTTGGTGAAGGATTTAATTTCTCTATTGATTGTTTTCAAAGGGCTAAGAGAGTGGCGGTTGGACATAAAAAAATTTATCATTATCGTGTAGATAATCCAGATAGTGTTATGACAAAGTTTAGTATTAAATTAGTTACAGGGAGTATAGAAGCACAAAATACAATAAGATCTAACTTAATAGAAGAAACACCTGAATTATTAAAAGCATGCAAATATGCAAACTGGCATACAAACTGTGATTGTTTAAATACCATGATTGGGTGTAAAGTAACAAAAAAATATCCAAAAGAATATGCAAGAGTGAAAAAAGTTTCCCAAAAAGATGCTTTATGCGTTTTAAAATCGCGTATATCTATAAAAGAAAAAATAAAGGGATTATTGTATTTTATAAATCCGTATGTCGCAGCAAAGGTTATAAATCATTTCAGAATTCGTAAATTTACGATAGAAAAAGATAACTAAAATATTGATACGAGAGAAAGGAAGAACAATTGATGTATGATTATTTAATTGTGGGATCTGGATTATTTGGTTCAATATTTGCGTATGAAGCAAATAAGAAAGGAAAACAATGCTTAGTGATAGATAAGCGACCAAATGTTGCAGGAAATATCTATACAGAAAACGTAGATGGTATTAATGTACATAAATATGGGGCACATATATTTCATACAAGTAATAAAGAAGTATGGGAATATATTAATCAATTTGCTGAATTTAACAGATATACAAATTCACCAGTTGCAAGGTATAAAGACGAGTTATATAATATGCCATTTAATATGAATACTTTTAATAAATTATGGGGAGTATTTACACCAGAAGAAGCAAAAGCAAAAATAGAAGAAGAAAAGAAAGAAGCAGGAATAACCAAACCTAAAAATTTAGAAGAGCAAGCAATTAGTTTGGTTGGAAAAACTATTTATGAAAAATTAGTAAAAGGATATACGGAAAAACAATGGGGAAAAAGGGCAACAGAGCTTCCGAGTTTTATTATAAAAAGACTACCAGTAAGATTTATTTATGACAATAACTATTTTAACGATATTTATCAAGGCATTCCAATGGGAGGATACACCCAAATAATAGAAAAGATGTTAGAAGGAATAGAAGTAAAATTAAACTATGATTTTTTTGACCATAGAGAAGAATTAGAAAATATAGCAGATAAAATTATATTTACTGGTCCGATAGATAAATATTACAATTATCAATTTGGAGAATTAGAATATAGAAGTTTAAGATTTGAGACAGAAGAATTAGATGTAGAAAACTATCAAGGAAATGCAGTTGTAAATTATACAGAATATGAAATACCTTATACTAGAATTATCGAACATAAACATTTTGAATATGGTCCAAGCCTTGGACAAATAGCAGAAGGACAGGCAGCAAACAAAACAATTATTACAAGGGAATACCCAGATAAATGGGTACAAGGAAAAGAACCATATTACACAATGAATGATGAAAAAAATACTGAATTATATGCTAAATATAAAGAATTAGCAGATAAGGATAACAAAGTTATATTTGGTGGAAGATTAGGACAATATAAATATTTTGATATGGATAAAGTAATACTAGAAGTACTTAATTTAGTAAAGAAAGAATTAAAGTAAAGGGGATTTTATTATGAAAAAATCAAAATCATTAATTATTGTAGTATTAATATTAATTATTTTAGGGATTATAGGAATGATAATTTATAAAAATTCAACATCACATGATGATTTAGCCCAAACTAATAAAGTAGAAAACGTAAAAAATGAAAAATCTAATGTTATAAAAGGAAAAGTAGATATTATTGATTTAAATTCAAACTCAAGACCATATGCGGTTGTTGTAAATAACACACCTGTAGCAGTAAAAGTCCAAGAAGGATTAAACAAGGCATATTTGGTTTACGAAATTCCTACAGAAGGAAATACTTCTAGATTACTTGCACTATATAAAGATATAGATAACGACTTAGCTATTGGAACAATACGAAGTGCTAGACATAATTTTATAGATTTTGCTTTAGAGTCTGATGCTATATTTTGTTGCTATGGATGGAGCCACTATGCAGAAGATGATATGAAATCAGGAAGCATAGATTATTTTCAAGGATTATTTGGAGGACCATATTATAGAAATAATCCAGAAAATTTGGCTTCTGAACACACGGCATATACATCTATTAAAAAATTAAATGATGCTGTAAAATCAAAAGGAATAAGAGCTACTTCAGATAATTCTGTACTGCTAAATTATCAAGCAGAAGATGTAAATTTATCTTCAGCCGAAGAAGCAAAAGAAGCAAATACAGTAACTATTCCTTATGGTTCAAATCCTAATATAACTACTTTTAAATATAATGAAGAAACAAAAATGTATACTCGTTATGAAGCTGCAAAAAAATGTTTAGACCATAAAACTAAAGAAGAAGTAACAACTAAAAATATAATTGTGGAAAAACTTGAATATAAAATGTGTGACGATAATTATTATTGGGATTTATCCACAATTGGATCAGGTGAAGGATATTACATTACCAATGGACATGCAGTACCAATTAAATGGAGCAAATCTTCACGCTCAAGTAAAACAAAATATACATACAAAGCAGGAACAGTAATAAATGGAAAAAATGTAGGAGGACAGGAAATATCTGTTAGCGATGGAAGAACTTATATAGAAGTACAAACTACAGAACAAAAATTAACAATAGAATAAAAAGGAAGTCATAATGAATAAGCAAATAAAATTCAGAAAAAATTTAATATTAAAAAGAATATTTTTTTTAATAATGTTACTTATAGCGTTCTATATTATTTTTAATTTTTCGGCACAAAATGGTATAGAATCTGGTAACCTTAGTAAAAAGGTAACAACGTTTATAGTTGAAATGTTTTCTAAAGTTAAAAATATGGATGTTAATTTAAAACTTCACTATATAGAAAAATTGCATCCTATTATTAGAAAGTTAGCTCATTTTAGCATTTATACATTAGTAGGATTCTCTGTTATGGGATTTATGTGTACTTTTGATATAAAAAATAGATTTAAATTGGTAGTTAGTATACTTATAGGAATTACATATGCAATTACAGATGAATTTCATCAAAGTTTTACGCCAGGGAGAGGTCCAAGTGTAAGAGACGTTTGTATAGATTCAGCAGGAGTTTTAACAGGAATTTTTATTATGATATTTATTATTTTATTAATTGAAGCATTTAGTAACTGGATAAAAAGATAATGCAAGAACTTGAGATTGATTGAAAATCTCAAGTTTTTGTCGAATTATGAAAGAAAAAACAAATAAATTATTACCAAAAAGAGTTGATAAAAAGAAAAAAATATAATATTATAATTTTAAATAAAGGTATTAAGGTAGCAAGATCGAAAGGAGTGATTGATATGAGTATTGAAGAATTATATAATAAATATTTAGAGATGGATTTTGAAGAAGTAAATAGAATTGCCCATGATTATGATAATTCAACTTACGAAGAAATGGTAGCAGCATCTATAATTGTAACAGACAAACAAATAGCAGAAGGAAAAACTTATAATATAAAGGAAGCTTTTGAAAGAATATCAAATAAAATTAACGGATGATGTTATAGGGGATATATCTAATATTTACAATTATATTCAAAGAGATTCTATGTATTATGCCAAAAAAACTAAAGAAGAAATTGTATTAAGAATATTAAATTTATCCTTTATGCCTTTTATGGGCAGAAAATTAGTTGACTTTGAAAATAATAATATTTTAAATCTAAGAGAAATTATTTATAAATCATACAGAATAATATATGGAATTCAGTCTAAAACTATTTATGTTCGTAGAGTTTTGCATTCTGCAAGATTATTATCTCATAATTTAGTAAAAATTTAAAAACATAATTTTAATACCTTTATTTTATTATAATTATTGACAACATACAAATTTAATTTATAATATGAATATAATAAATCAAAAAGGAAAAAATATGAGAAATAAAATATTTAATACACTAAAAAATAACAAACGTTGGATTTTGTTATTAATATGTATCGTTATATTTATAATAATACTAGCCAACATTAATAAAATAGGTATGTTTGATACTTATATATACAAAATAATTAGTAGTATAAAAACAAATACAGTTACAAATTTTTTTAAGATAATTACTACACTTGGAAGTGCAAAGGTTTTAATTGGTATTACTTTTATATTACTTATTATATTAAAGAATAAAAAAGTAGCAATGTATATTGCTATAAATTTAATAGTAGTAGGCTTTATAAATCAAAGTTTAAAGTTAATTGTTCAAAGACCTAGACCAGATGGATATAGACTAATACATGAAACTGGGTATAGCTTTCCATCAGGTCATTCTATGGCGAGTATGGCTTTTTATGGGTTAATTATTTATTTTGTCTTTAAAAATGTAAAAAATAAGCCCATAAAAATATGCACTTGTGTTGCTTTAAGTTTATTAATTATTTTTATTGGAATTAGTAGAATTTATTTAGGAGTGCATTATGCAAGTGATGTAATAGCAGGTTTTATACTTACAATTGCATATTTAATGGTTTATATAACAATTGTAAAAAAAGTAATGAAAAATGAGTAATATGAAATTAAAATTTTAAGAAGAAGTATTTTAAATACTTCTTTTTTTGTATATTTTTTACATTTTTACAAACAATAAAATAGAAAAAATTATGAAAGGTGGAAAGTTTTATGAAAGTAAAAGAATGTATGTGTGGAGATGTATGTTATTGTACACCAGACACAAAAATAAGTGATGTAGCTAAAATGATGAATGAATACAAAGTAGGTTGTGTTCCTATATGTGATAATAATAACTCTGTTGTAGGTATTTTGACAGATAGAGATATTATTTTAAGAAGTGTAGCTTGTGGTAAAGATGCTAATACAACAAATGTTAGTGAAATTATGACATGTAATACAACATGTTGTGACTGCAACGAAGATATAGGGACTGTAGCCAAAAGTATGGGACAAACAGGAGTAAGAAGAATACCTGTAACAGAAAATGGAAAATTAGTGGGAATGCTTACTATTGGAGATTTAGCAAAACATCAAAATGTAAGTTGCGAGTGTGTAGGAAATACACTAGAAAATATATGTAATTGTAATAACAAAAATGCAGAATAAAATTGTTATATAAATTGTAATTTGT
>CANQAB010000035.1 GCA_947589445.1 uncultured Clostridia bacterium
GACAAATTACAATTTGACTTTTGCCGTTTTTTGTCATATTATATACATATATATTTTTAATTTTGGAGGAGCACATATGTTTAAAGAATTTAAAGAATTTGCAATAAAAGGTAATGCACTCGAACTTGCAGTAGGTGTTATTATTGGTGGTGCATTTCAAAGCATTGTTAAATCATTAGTAGATGATATTATTATGCCACTTATTTCTGTATTTATTGGTAATGTAGATTTTTCTGAATGGGTTTTGACCATTGGTAATAATACCATTCCTTATGGCTCTTTTATTTCAGCAATTGTTAACTTTTTGTTAATTGCTTTTTCTTTATTTTTAGTAGTTAAATATATAAATAAATTTAATAGTAAATTAGAAGAAGCGAAAGTACAAGAGTCTAAAAAAATAGAAAAACTAAAAAAGAAGAGTAAATTTTTCAAGAAGTTTAGAAAAAAAGAAGTTGAGGAAAAAACAGTTACACCTGAACCTACCACAAAATTATGTCCATATTGTTTTACAGAAATTAATATACAAGCTACTAGATGTCCACATTGTACGTCAAGCTTAAATGAAGATGAAAGTTGCAATTAAAAACTTTTATACTAACTTAATGTTAAGTGTTTTCTATTATTAAAATATTGTAAATTCTATAAATAATAAAATATAAATGTTAAATTTTGCAATAATTCCTATATTTTGCTTGCAATCTATTATTTTTTATGATAAAATAATATGCGTTATAGTTTAGACTTATCAAGAGGAGGTGCTTATCTTATGCCAAATATTAAATCAGCAATTAAAAGAGTAAGTGTTATTGAAAAGAAAACATTAAGAAATAGTATGATTAAATCTGGATATAAAACAGCTGTTAAAAATTTTGAAGCAGCAATTGCTGAAGGTGATGTAAAAAAAGCAGAAACATTATTTTCAGAAGCTACAAAAAAAATAGATCAGGCTTGTACAAAAGGTGTTATTGTTAAAAATACAGCAGCTAGAAAAAAATCTAATTTAGCTAAAAAATTAAATGCAATTAATGCAAAATAATACACATTATATAATTAAAGCGCCATAGGCGCTCTTTTTTATTTCCAATATTTACATTTGTTTTTTTACTTCAAGCATGGTATCATTATAAATAGGAGTTGATACATATGATGAAAATGATTATTAATAAATTTAAAAATTTAGATGTAAAGGTAAAATTAATTATGCTTAATGGTTTTAAATTTGCTTTTGGATTTTGTATTTTTTCTACTTTTATTTTAGCAATTTACCACTATCTTTGCATGACTCCTATGCTTTATTATGTAGGAACTATTCTTTTTAGAACATCTCTAATGTTCTTTGTAGATTTTGTTATTTTAGGAATTGGTTTTGATACAATAAAAAAACAAATGGCTTAATAAAATGAGGAAAAAAGGATTTTTAAAAATTCTTTTTTCCTCATTTTCATTCTTATATTTTATTTATTTCTTCTATAAACATTTTATTTAGCATTTGTGGATTAGCTTTTCCCTTTGTTAATTTCATAGCTTGCCCTACTAAGAAACCTAATGCTTTATCTTTTCCTGCTTTGTAGTCTGCAACAGATTGGCTATTTTGTGATAATATTTGTAATACTACCTCTTTAATTGCACCTTCATCAGAAATTTGTACCCATCCTTTTTCTTCTATTATTTTAGATGGCATTTTTTCTGGAGTTGTAAACATTTCCTCTAACACTTTCTTAGCAATTGCACTACTAATTGTCCCTTTGTCTATTAATGTAATTAATTCTGCTAATGCTTCTGCGTTGAAAGGCATTTGGTCTGGCTCCAATTCTTTTTCATTTAATATTCTTGAAACATCTGATAATAGCCAGTTTACTACTGATTTTATATTACCACAAATTTTAGATGCCTTTTCAAACATATCAGATAAATACTTAGAAGAAGTTAATATATTAGCCTCTTTTTCTGTTAGATGATATTCATTTAAATATCTTTCTTTTCTGCTTTCTGGTAATTCTGGTAAATTATCTTTTATATTTTGTATGTATTCGTCTGACAATCTTATTGCCACTAAGTCTGGGTCTGGGAAATATCTGTAATCTTGCGCATCTTCCTTATCTCTCATTGGGAAAGTCTTTCCAGATACATCATCCCATCTTAATGTTTCCTGTGTAATTGTACCACCATTATCTATGACCTCTACTTGTCTTTCTACTTCATATTCTATTGCCCTTACAATGCTTCTAAATGAATTCATGTTTTTCATTTCTGTTCTTGTTCCGTATTCTTTACTTCCTTTTGGTCTAATAGAAACATTAACATCTGCTCTTAATGATCCTTCTTGCATTTTACAGTCTGATACTTCAATATATTCTAATATTGACTTTAACTTTCTCATATATGCTTCTACTTCTTGACTTGAACGTAAATCTGGCTCTGAAACAATTTCAATTAGAGGTACACCTGCTCTATTTAAATCAACTAAACTTCCTCTACCATAAGGATCATGATTTAGTTTTCCTGCATCTTCTTCAATATGAATTCTGGTAAGTCTTATTCTTTTAGGTCCGTTTTCAGTCTCAATTTCTACATAACCATGCTCACAAAGCGGTTTATCAAATTGTGATATTTGATATGATTTTGGTAAATCTGGATAAAAATAGTTTTTTCTATCATTTTTACTATCTCTAGAAATTTCGCAATTTGTAGCTAACCCCGCCTTTACAGCATACTCAACTACTTTTTCGTTAAGAACTGGTAAAGTTCCTGGCATTGCCATACATACTGGGCAAGTATGTGTATTAGGAGCTCCTCCGAATTCTGTAGGACATGAACAAAATATTTTTGTTTTAGTTGAAAGTTCACTATGAACTTCCAAACCTATAATAACTTCGTAATCTTCTCTTGGCATAAATTTTCTCCTTTATACTTATAATTCTTACGGGCCGTCTAGGACGTCGGCCCATGCATACCATATTATTTAAATTCCGGCTTATACTTCTCTCTAAACTTTATTTTTTGTTCGTATGTATAAGCAGCATTTAATATTGTTTCCTCATCAAAATGCTTTCCTATTATTTGCATTCCTATTGGCATTCCTGTTTTATCTACTCCGCATGGTATAGATATTCCTGGAAGTCCTGCAATATTTACAGATACTGTACATATATCTGCTAAATACATTTCTAACGGGTTGTTTGATCTTACTCCTATATCAAAAGCAACTGTTGGTGATGTAGGTGTAATTAATATATCATATTTTTCAAATGCTTTGTCAAATTCTTTTTTTACTAAAGTTCTTACTTGTTGAGCCTTTTTATAATATGCATCATAATATCCAGATGAAAGTACATAAGTACCAAGTATAATTCTTCTTTTTACTTCTGCTCCAAATCCTTCTGTTCTTGAATTAACAAATATATCTTTTAAATTTTCAAAGTTAGGTGTTCTGTATCCATAACGTATACCGTCAAATCTTCCTAAATTTGAACTTGCTTCTGCACAGGCTATAATGTAATATGTTGCTAAAGCATAATCAGCAATTGGAACAGAACACTCTTCTACAATTGCTCCCATAGATTTGTATTCTTCTATTGCCCTTTCTAATGCTTCTTTTACTTCACTATTAATTCCTTCACCAAAATATTCCTTTGGTACACCTATTTTTAATCCTTTTACATCATTCTTTAATGCTTTTACGTAATCCTTTTTTTCAATATTAATAGATGTAGTATCTTTTTCATCATGACCTGCTATAATATTTAAAAGCATTGCACTATCCTTTACATCCTTTGTAATAGGTCCTATTTGATCTAATGAAGATGCAAATGCTACTAATCCATATCTTGAAACTAATCCATAAGTTGGTTTTAGTCCTACTACTCCACAAAAGCTTGAAGGTTGACGTATTGATCCTCCTGTATCAGAACCTAAAGCCCATGGGACTAACCCAGCTGCAACTGCTGCAGCACTACCTCCTGATGACCCACCTGGTACTTTATTTAAATTCCATGGATTACAAGTTTTCTTAAATGCTGAATATTCTGTAGATGCTCCCATTGCAAATTCATCCATATTTAGTTTTCCTAGATTAATCATTCCATTTGAATTTATTTTTTCTACTACAGTTGCATCATAAGGAGCTATAAAATTCTCTAACATTTTTGAACTACATGTAGTTTTTACTCCTTTAGTACATAAGTTGTCTTTTATACCAATTGGAATACCAGCATACTCAGATGTTACTTCTCCTTTTTTCACCTTTTCTTCTATTTCTTGTGCTTGAGCTAAAGCCGTATCTGTTAAAGTTGTTACGAAAGCTTTAACATCTTTTTCTTTGTCTACAATTCTATCAACATAAGCTTTTGTAATTTCACTAATTGTAATTTCTTTTTTTTCTAGTTTCTCTTTTAGCTCATGTACTGTTAAATCAGTAATATTCATTAAATTTCCTCCTCTATTAAATTATATAGATGTGGCCAAGAATACACGCGTTGTATTTTATTATCTTCCAATGCTTCGTTAATTCTTGAATTCATAATATATACTTTTGCATTTGTATTATCTGCTATCTTTTTGCAGTTATCAAAACTATCATCTATAAAAATATCAATTTCATTATTTTTAACTAGTTGCAATTTATCATCTGCATTAAAAAATATATCATCATATTCAACTTTATTGTTTTTTAACCACTCTTTAGTTATTTCTCTTATATTATCAACTTTCATATCCCATCTTGCTGTAATTAAATATATCTTATGGCCTTTTTGTTTTAATTTTGCAATTACATCTGAAGCAAACTTTTTTATGTTTAATTTTTTTAATATTTCTCCGTAATATTTATTCCAAAATTCTACCGCTTCATCTTCGTTCCATCCATTCATATATACAATATAAAGGTGACTTGATAAATCATTTTTCATGTTTATTATTGATTTTTTTTGCAAATCTTCTATTGTATATTTTTGAGAATATGGTAATAGCGTTTCAAATGTTTCAGAAATAGTATCATCAATATCAATTCCAATATTCATTCTTTTTTCTCTTTCTATATTTATTATATTTGTTTTAAATTACTTTAGGTATCTTAAACATATTATCCTCTTGCTCTGGTGCATTTTGTAATAAAGCTTCATTATCTTCAAATACTTTTATTTCATCTTTTCTAAATACATTATAATTATCTATTGCTCCAATAGCTGTATCTAATCCTTCTATTGGTGCCTCATTTACCACATTAGCAAAATTTAAAATATCTTGAAGGTTCTTTATATATTCTGGTATTTCCTCATCTTTTAATTTTAGTTTTGCTAGTTTTGCAATATGTAAAATTTCTTGTGGACTTACTTCCATTTTATCATCTCCTTACTTACGGAAGTTATTATATAATGAAATTATAAAAAAAACAAGCCTTTATCATACTTTTATTTATTATAAATATAGAAAAAACCGGATTCTAAAAATTAGAATCCGGCAAAAGCGGTTCACTTTTTTATTACCTCTGCAATTCTGAATATAAATTCAGAATTGGTTGCTTTGCCTTTTTTAGGGTCAGTGGTGCTTCCAAAATACCTGTCATATGCATTCAGATCTCCTCGATTCGCCCCAACCTCGATTGCATGTCGAATGCATCTTTCTACTTTTCTTGGTGTAACGTCATATTTTTCTGCTATCTTAGTATATATTTGGGAAATAACATTTCCCATAACACTTATCCCCTGTTTTGAAACAATTTCAATTGCATCTTGCAGATATACATAACCTTTGAAATTTGAGGGAACACCGAGTTCTAACAACACATCCTTAACTCTTTCCGAACTTTCTGAATCATCAACTTCCTTACTTTCTAAGTCACTAAAAAGGATTTTTTTCTCTTCCTCTGTTAGTACGTCAAGCATTTTCCGCAGAATTTTGTTTGTTGTCATTTTAGACACACTCCTTTTTTTATTTTTATTTTCCGCTTTTTTTTGCACTGAAATACCTTCAATACAGTTAAATTATATCATATTTTACATAATATGTCAATTCCTTGTAATTATATTTTACTTTATTTATTTTTTAAATAAATATTTAAACTTCTTTTCCATAATATGCATCTAACATAATTTGTTTTATTTCAGGTATTAATGGTACTCTTGGGTTAGCAGAAGTACATTGATCTGAAAATGCTTTATCAGCTAATTCATCAACTTTAGCTAAAAATTCTTTTTCATCAATTCCTGCTTCTTGTAATGATTTCGGTTCATTTAGGTTTTCATTTAATTGTTGAATTGCTTTTATTAATGAATTTACTCCTTCTTCTGTTGTTGAAGTAGGTAATCCAAGTTTTTTAGCTAAATTTGCATATTTTTGATCTGCTATAAAATACTCGTATTTAGGGAATGATACAAATTTTGTAGGTTTTGTAGCATTATATTTTATAACATATGGCAATATAATTGCATTTGCTCTACCATGTGGCAAATGGAATTCTCCTCCCAATTTATGTGCAATAGAGTGATTCAATCCTAAAAATGCATTCGTAAATGCCATACCTGCAATACAACTTGCATTATGCATTTTTTCTCTTGCTGTTTTATTATCTCCATGGTCATATGCTTCTTTTAAATAATTAAAAACTAATTCTACTGCTTTTTCAGATAATCCATCTGTATAATCTGATGCCATGTTAGATACATAAGCTTCTATTGCATGTGTTAAAACATCCATACCAGTATCAGCAGTAATTGACTTTGGAAGTGTCATTACTAAATCTGGGTCAATAATGGCTACATCTGGTGTTAATTCATAATCTGCAAGTGGATATTTCATATTTTTAACTTTATCTGAAATAACTGCAAATGATGTAACTTCTGAACCAGTTCCAGATGTTGTAGGTATTGCAACCATTTTTGATTTTATGCCTAATTTAGGAAATTTGTAAGTACGTTTTCTTATATCCATAAATTTAAGTTTCATTCCTTCTACATCTGCATCTGGATATTCATAAAATAACCACATACCTTTTGCGGCATCTATTGCACTTCCTCCACCTAATGCAATAATTACATCTGGTTCAAAACTATTCATTGCAGATACACCTCTTTTGATTGTTTCAAAAGATGGATCTGGCTCTACATCTGAAAATATCTCTGAATGTACATATTGATTTCTTTTTCTTAAATGATATAAAATTTTATCTACATATCCCAATTTTACCATAGATGCATCTGTTACTATAAATGCTCTTGTTATATCAGGCATTTTTTCTAGGTATGATATTGAACCTGCTTCAAAATATATTTTTTCTGGAACTTTAAACCATTGCATATTAACTCTCCTTTTTGCTACTCTTTTTATATTTATTAGATTAACTGATGATACATTTGATGTTGTTGAATTTCCTCCAAACGAACCACATCCAAGTGTTAATGATGGCATATTTGTGTTATAAATATCTCCTATTGCTCCATGTGTTGATGGTGAGTTAACAATAATTCTTCCAACTTTTACTCTACTTGAAAATTTTTCAATAATCTCATTATTTTCAGAATGAATTGCTGCAGAGTGTCCTAATCCTCCAAATTCCAATAATCTTTCTGCAAGTGTAATTGCTTCTTCGCTATTTTTTACTTTATAATATGCTAAAACAGGGCTTAACTTTTCTCTAGAAAATGGGTATTCCTCTCCTACACCTGTTTCTTCTACCACTAATACCTTTGTTTCTTCTGGAACATTAATATCTGCCATTTTTGCAATATTATATGGACTTTGTCCTGCTATAGCTCCAATTAATGTATTTCCCTTTTCTTTATTAAACATTGCAGATTGTAGTCTTTCTTTCTCTTCTTTGTTTAAGAAATAACATCCATATTCCTTCATTAACTTTTCAAATTCTTTTGATATTTCTTTATCTACAATAACCGCCTGCTCTGATGCGCAAATCATTCCATTATCAAATGATTTTGACATTACTAAGTCATTAACAGATGTTTTTAACTTTGCAGATTTTTCTATATAACATGGAACATTTCCTGGTCCTACACCTAAAGCTGGCTTTCCTGATGAATAAGCTGCCTTTACCATTCCTGTTCCACCTGTTGCTAAAATTAAATTAACT
Source organism: uncultured Clostridia bacterium (assembly GCA_947589445.1). Taxonomy (GTDB): domain Bacteria; phylum Bacillota; class Clostridia; order TANB77; family CAG-508; genus HGM13634. The sequence continues at coordinate 8,084 of CANQAB010000035.1, forward strand.
CCTGGATGATGCATTAATTGATTAGTTGCTTCTATAGAAGGCTCTTCTATCCATAAAATACAATCTTTTGGAGCTCCGGCTTTAACAGCAGCATCTCTTAATATAGTAGCCGCTTCAACGCTACATTTTTGTGCAGATGGATGAAATCCAAAAATAATAACATTTCTTGTTTTTGCTGCAATTAAAGATTTAAACATGGTTGTTGAAGTTGGATTAGTAACAGGAGTTACACCTGCTATAATTCCAATAGGCTCTGCTATTTCTTCATATCCTTCTTCTTCATTTTCTGAAATAACCCCTACTGTTTTATCGTATTTAATATTATGATAAATATATTCTGTTGCAAACATATTCTTTGTAATTTTATCCTCGTAAATACCACGACCTGTTTCTTCTACAGCCATTTTTGCAAGTTTCATGTGATTGTCTAAACCTGCCATTGCCATATCTTTTACAATTTTATTAACCGTTTCTTGATCTAGTTTTAAGTATTCTTCTGATGCTACTTTAGCTCTAGCAACTAAATCATCTATCATATGTTTAATTTTCTCTTTTTCTTCTATACTAATTTCTTCTGCCATAATATTCCTCCTTATAAAATAATTATTTCCAAGTAATTATATATTATTCAAATAAAAAATGCAAGTGACAGTTTATATTCTTAACGCCATATCATAAAAGACATCCTTATTTAAACAATAAGAATGTCTTTTTTTTAATTAGTATATATAATTTTGTGGATTTACCGCTACTTTATTTAAATGAACTTCAAAATGCAAATGATACCCTGTTGCTGATCCAGTCTTTCCAACTAATGCTATATTATCTCCCGCTTTTACTTTTTGCCCCACTGAAACATTTAATTTACTACAATGTCCATAATAAGTTTCTACTCCATTACCATGATTAATAATAACAAGATTTCCTAGTTCGCCTTTATTTCCTGAATAAGTAACTGTTCCACTTGCTGCCCCATAAATAGGCGTTCCTAAACTTGCAGCTATGTCTAATCCTTTATGATTTGTACTACCAAATCCTCCTGGTGAAGAACGTCCACCATATCTGGATGTTATAATACCTGTAACTGGTTTTACTGCAAATTTAATACCGTTAACGCTATCTTTTTTCTTTGTTGATGCTAATTTTATGCTTGTTGTTTTTACCTTATTATCAGACTGTTTAATATTTTTTATTTCTTTCGAAATAATTGTTTTTGCTTCTTTTTTATTTACTGCACTAATTTGCTCATAATTATCCGAATACACCTGTGTAATACCCAAATTTTTTGTATATTTTTCATCATATTCTTTTTCTATTTCATCCACTATTTTTTGTGCTTCTTCTTTACTAGCTACATAAGTTTTATTTTTTCCATCTATTGATATAGCATAATTTGTATATTCTATTATTATTTGTTTAGATAATTCAGTTTCTAATTCTTCTTGTTTATTTTCTAAACTTCTATTTACTAGTTCTAATTTTAATGTTGGTATATTTTTTAAATCAATAAATGCTATATTTTTTCCTTCTTCTTTTTTCACTTCATTATTTATATATTCGTCTATATCCTTCGCTGAATTTACATAGCCTATTATATCTTTATTAATGGAAACCTGATATTTAGGTTTATACTTAATATAAATAGCAATGCAAATTAAAATAAAACCCAAAAGAGCTATCTTAATCAATTTAATAATTTCTTTCGTGTAGTATTTTACATTGTTGTTTAAAATAAATATACACTCTCCTTTTTGATCTATAAGTAATAAATGTGATTATACTACATATTATTTCAAATGTCAAATTATGTATACCTAAAAATTTTATTTTTACTATTATTTATTATATAATTATAAATTGCATATATTCTTCTTTGGGGAAATTAAACTCTTGATTTTAAAAATATATTTTAGAGTTTTATAAGAAAAGAAAAAAATTTATTTATATATTTGACCTCTGCTATCTGCTTTTGTAACTAATATATCATCTATTGTCAACCCCTCTCTTTTTAAAATTTCTTCAAAAGAAACGGCATTTTGTAATTCTTTTTCTTTTGTGTCTTTACTTTCCATTAGATAATCTAAATACATTACTTTTTCAGTAATATCCATGTTTTCTAAAATGATACTTGGCTCTCTTCTTAAAAGTTCAGAATCTATTGTGTTTTCCATTAAAATTTTGATAGAATTCAAACATTCCATATTAAGCCTTGGTGTCATTTTTATAATATCTTTAATTGCTTGAATTTGTGCATCAGACATTATATATCAACTCCTTTCATCATTTTTATAATACAATATTATACAAAATCTAATCAAATATACAACAAATAAGCGACTATTTTTATTTAAAATAGACACTTATTTGTTGCAAATCATTAAAATCATTTTGTCTTAATGCTTCATATACTACAATTGCCACTGAGTTAGATAAGTTTAGTGAGCGTAATCCTTCTTTCATTGGTATACGAATGGCTTGATTAATATTATCTTTAATCAACCATTCAGGAAGTCCTTTTGTTTCTTTTCCAAATAAGAAGAACATCTCTTCATACTCTTTATATTGTATTTCAGAATAAGTATGCTGTGATTTTGTACTTACAAGAAAAACGTTATCTGCTACTTTTCCATTTTTATATGCATATTTATTTAAAAATGTTTCTAAATCCTCATGCTCTTCTATTTCTAGTTTATCCCAATAATCTAAACCTGCTCTTTTTAAATATTTATCATTTATTTTAAATCCAAGTGGTTTTACTAAATGTAATTTTGCTCCTGTAGCAGCACATGTTCTTGCCACATTTCCAGTATTTTGCGGTATTTCTGGTTCTACCATTACAATGTTTATTTTCATAATTTTATCATTCCTTATAAAGTATATCCTGTATATTCTACTTCTATTTTAGATGGAGTAATACTTGTTAATATTTCTATTTTTGTATAATCTTCAAATATAGAAATTTCAGGTAAAGTAACATCTATTTTTGTTCCATCACCTTTTACTAGCTTTTGAGTACTAAAATCTATATAGTCTGCTATACCATTAGTATATTTTAGTTGCTCATTTATAAAAATATCTGTTGTACGAGTTTGATTATTTGCATCTGTAAGTTTTATTGAAATTTTATATTTTCCGTAATTAGAATCAGAAGTATCATCTACCTTCTCTCCCACACCTGCTTCACTTCCATAAATTTTATAGTTACTTAATTTTCCAGCAAATGCTTTTTCTAACACTAACGATTTATTATTAGTTGATGATGTTGTTATTGTTTTTTTGTTTTTATTTCTTAAATTTGTGTATGCTCTAGTATAAGCACTTTGATCTCCATCTCCCTGTGAATAAATGCCACTAACAATATCAAATTGTTCCTTTACATCCTTAGATTTATTAATATTTCCTGCATATGCAATAATCAAAAAAGCTGACATAAACAAAAGTGCTACTAATACAAATACAGCAATTGAGCCATTTTCTTTTTTTAAAAAATTTTTTTCTATTATAGTTTTCATACTTTATCCTCTGTTTCTTATTTTTATTGTTTGAAGAAATTATATACCTCAATTTCCCAACTTATATTATATTATATTATATCATTTTTTTTAATTCAATACAATTGACATATATTTTCTTTAATTATATACTTATTATATTAAATAATAAAAAGGAGGATTCTATATGGATGACTTAATAGAAATAAGATGGCATGGAAGAGGCGGTCAAGGAGCTAAAACAGCGTCATTACTATTGGCAGATGCTGCATTTAATACTGGTAAATATATTCAAGGATTTCCTGAATATGGTCCAGAAAGAATGGGAGCACCTATTACTGCATACAATCGTATTAGCAATAAGCCAATTACAATTCACTCTAATATATATGAACCAGATTATGTAGTTGTTGTAGATGATACTTTATTAGAATCTGTTGATGTAACTTCTGGTTTAAAAGAAAATGGTGGAATTGTTATTAATACAACAAAAGATGCAGATTATATAAAATCTAAATTAGGTAACTATACTGGAAAAATTTATACAATAGATGCAAGAAAGATTTCTATAGATGCATTAGGTAAATATTTTCCAAATACGCCAATGCTTGCTGCAATTGTTAAAATATCTGGAATAATGACTGATGAAGAATTATTGCAAGATATGCAATCATCTTTTAAACACAAATTTGCTAAAAAACCAGAAGTAATTGAAGGCAATATGAAAGCTTTAGAAATTGCTTTACAAGAGGTTAAACAAATAAATTAAAAAGGAGGTTACAATGATGAAAATAACATCAAATACACCAGCTAATGAATTAACTATTGGTGGAAATATTTATGAAGCTGGAAATGCAAGAAATTTTAAAACTGGTGATTGGCGTTCAGTAAAACCCATCTATTTATCAGATAAGTGTAAACAATGCGGTTTATGTTTTCCTGTTTGCCCAGATGATAGTATACCAGTAAATAAAGAACAAAAAAGAGAAGATTTTAATTATGATTACTGCAAAGGATGTGGCGTTTGTGCTAAGGTGTGTCCTTTTGGAGCAATCATTATGGAGTAACTTAAAAAACAAATTGTAATTTGTTGGTCACTATATCTATATCCGCTCCCGGTGATTTATTTAAATTTTCATCACAACGCCCCAACTGCGCAGAGTATGTATTGCAAAATTTCCTTGCGAAA
>CANQAB010000036.1 GCA_947589445.1 uncultured Clostridia bacterium
TGAAATAGCGTCTACTGTAGTAGCTACTGCTAGTACTAATAATACAAATACTAAAGAAATTTTTAATAGTTTTTGCATAATAAAATCATCCTTTCTTTTAAATTTGCTTTTATTATAGCATTTATATTCTTTATATGCAATACTTTTTTTTATTTTTCTTATTATAATCTTCATAAAGTTTTATTGTAGAGGTCGTTGAGGACGCCGACCCCTACAATGAAATATTACAATTTTTCATTATTTTATTAAATTACCTTTATTTTTTCTTTATGTTCCTATAATATTTTTAATTCTATTAGAATATATTAATTATTTTCTATCGATTCATTTATAATATCTTCCTGAGTTATATTTTTATTTGCTGTTATAATATTAATGTCTTTTCCATCAATTTTACTATTAGAAAAATCTATGTCATCAGTAAGTATATATGGAATGTCATTATTCGCACAATATTCTACTAATGTATAATCAAATATATCATAATGATGTCTTTCATATGAATTAATATATTCCTTTAATTTTTCTTCATTTATTTGTTGTTCTTCTATATTTATGCAGCTTTTTATCTGATTAAATATTAATTGCATTGTTTTCTTTATTTTGGTTCGTTCTGAATTTATATTTCTATATTTCTTTTTAGAAAAAGAATTTTGTTCTAAATTATTTTGTTGAAGATATAGTTCATATTCATTTTTTTCAATTACATTAAATAATTCACAAATATTATACATTGTTGTATAAATCTTACAATTTTTATCTTTAATAAGCTTTTCAAAAAAAGTTGGATATATATTTTTTTGATATGTATATGTGTAAATTATGTTACCATAAAAGCACCAGCAAAGTATGTTAGTATCAATTGCTATTTTTTTTATATTAAGTTTAGCCGTTGAATCTGATATGTGTATTATCACTTTTATCTCCTTTCTTTAGCTATTTTCTATATTTTTCTTTGTTATTTCACCAACTTTATCCAAATCTATTCCTTTTTCATATTTTTCAACCGCATTTTCATATGAATGCTTATATGTTTCATCGCAAAGTTTTGTTTTATTTATTAACTTAATTTTTTTATTAAATTTTTCTGGTCCTAGTTTTATAACAAAATATCCAATACTTGCATTAAAAAAAGGAGTAGCAAATAGAGTTATTTCATCAAAATCTATTATGATTTTTTCAATATCATCATTTTTATTTAAATATTCTTCGATTTTATTTCTTAATATTAATCCATTGTTTTCTGTTAATCCATTTGTAAATAATTTTTTTACACAAATTGTTTTTTCCATTTTAACCCCCATATTATATTTATTATTAACTACATTAATTTTATTATACCTTTATTTTTAATGTAAATAAAGTCCCCTTAATATTTTTTTCAATTTTTTTGAAAATAATATTTCCTCTTTCCTTTGCTGTATATATAACATTTTCTGAAATTAATGTAATTTTTCCGTGAAAATTCTCTCTAAATTCTTCTAATATAGTAAATCCTAAACCTCTTGGAAAATCATCTTGCCTTGTACTATTTCCTTTTGTTAAAGCCCATTTAAATGTTTCAATTGTTTCCATATCTTTATTTTTAGTATATTCTCTTACCGATTCAGGAATTCCTATTCCTAAATCATAAATAGAAAAATAAAATGTTTTTTTATTAGTATAGTATCCAAGGCATATCATTCCATACTTACTCTTGCTATGTGTTAATGAATTACTAGGTATTTCAAAAAGTTTAGAATATAATATTGCCTTATCTTCTTCTGGTAAATTTTTTAATGGTGATAACTTAATTAATTTATCTATTATTTCAGTTGCTTCATCCTCAGAAAAAATTTTATTTAATGGTATATTATTTCTTTTATTACTTTTTTCTATATTTATTAATCCATTTTCTGTTAATGTTTTTAATAGCTTAGAACTTTTTACTAATGTAATCTTTATTTTTCTTTGTGTTGGTACTAATAATACAGAACTTAAAATAGCTAAGCATGTAGGGAAAATATAACTACAATTTACTGCATTAATACGAATATCTCTTTTAGAGTTTAATATTTTTTCTTGTATTTCAAACATTTTAACAATATCTGATTGTTTTTCCCTATAAATATTCTCAAGCTCTATTACTTCATATTCTTTAATAGATATAAATGCATCCAAATCTATGTGAACCTCCTATTTTGCTTATTATATACTATTTTAATATATTTATCAACTGTTCTTCTTCTTTTGATAGCTCATAGTTTTCTCCTTTATTTTTTAGTAGATTATGGATATTTTCTATTTTTTTTGCCTCTGATATTGTACTGTCTAATGCCATTATTGTTTCCATTTGCTTTTTTAATTTTTTATATTCCTTTTCCATTCCATTCATATCTTTTATATTATAATAATTCTTCCAATTTGATATGTATTTACTTACTTTTTCTAACGATTTCATCTCTTGTAAAAAATTTTCTTCTATATTTGTTTCTACTGTATCTAAGATAGCATTTTTTCCTTTTTTTATTAATCTAGATGTTCCCTTTGAAATTAATTCGTTTTTTTCTGCAGAACTTATAACATTATCTATTACTTTAGAAATTCCATCTATTATTCCACCTTTTTTTACTGCTGTATGTGCTTGAGATAAGTTTTCAAATTTTCCTGTTACAATTCCTAGTGCACTTTTTCCTAAATCTATTGCAGTTTTTATTGCTGTATCTATTCCTTCTTTAAGTCCATTTGTTAACAATACATTTTTTATGTCAATTATTTGTTCTTCTATCACATCTGGCATAATGCCTCTTAATCCTATGTCTAATGCTGTATTAATTGTTTTGCCTAATGTTGTTTGTAAAAATTTATTTTGATTTTCTACTGTTACTTCTTTATCTACTAATAGCTCTACATCTTTTTTAGTTTCTAAATTGTTTTCTTGTTTTACTTCTTGTTGTTCATTTAAATTATTTTGCTCTTCTAATTCTATTTCCATTTTTATTCATTCCTTTCTGGAATAATACAAATTTAATTTTTAATTTGGTATTTGTATTTTTTCTATTATTTTTAAATATTTATTTTTTGTTTCTTTATCTAAATAATATATATTCATATTATTATTAATAATTTTATTATAATTTTTATTGTTTTTTAATTTTTCTAATATAATAATTTTGCTATTAAAAATATTTTTTATAATTTCTTCACTAATTGAATTTTCATTATAATTATTTAGAATTATTTTTATATTGTTTTTTTTATATATTATATTTTTTATTTTGTTAAATTCTAATATATTAGAATTTAATATATAAATAATATTATTTATTATTTCTTCGTATATTTTTAAACTAGTAATATTTTGTGTATCTATAAAAATATAATCATAATTATTTTTAATTTCATTTATTTCTTTTATTATATTTATTTTAATTTTTCTTTTGTTAATTAATATTTTTTTTATATTAAAAACATATAAATTATTTTTTATTTTTATTATTTTATTTTTTTCATATTTTTTATATAATTTTATAATTGAATTATTTTTTATATTATCTTCTATAATTAATACTTTATTATTTTTAGATAATATTTCACTTAAAATTAAAGTTGTTATTGTTTTGCCTGAACCTTCATTTCCCATTATTGCAATTATATTATTTTTTGAAAATATAATATTTAATATTTTTTTAATATTTAATTCTTCTATATAAATATATTTAATTTTATTTTCTGCAAGATAGTTTTCTTTAATTTTTTCTTTTTTATTTAATACCATAATAATATTTGTTTTTTTATTTTTTATTTTTATATTTTTAATTAATTGTTCTATTTTTATTTGTCCAGATATATTTTCATTAATAATAATATATTGTACATTATTATTTTTTTCTAATAATTCTATAATTCCTTCTTTATATTGAATATCTTTTGATATAATATTTATATTTTGAATTTTATTTAATTCTTTATTTATTTTTTCGTTGTTTAATGCGGTTACAATATTTATCATTTATAATTTTTACTCCAATTTAATTTTATTTATCTCCTATTATTATTTTCTTTTCAAAATCTGCTGGTTCTATTTTTGCTAAAATATGATTATCTCCTACAAACATTAAACATTCTCCTCTTTTTAATGATTTAATTTCTATTTTTTCTTTTTCAGTTAGGTCACTATATTCTGATAATGTTTTTATATTTTCTTCCTCTAATGAGAAAAATAACTTTATTGAAGAATTATTAATTATGCTTTTTCCATAAATACCTTTTTCTAAACTAAATAGGTCTGAAACATCTTGTGTAATTGCAACACTGCTTCCACCATATTTTCTAATTGTTTTAAAAATTTTATAAATAAAACTTGCTACTTCTTTATTAGATGTAACTCCTATTAGTCTCCATATTTCATCTAAATATATTGCTTTTTTTATGTTTCTGTCTCTTTTTACTTTATCCCAAAATAATTCTACAAAAATAAAAAGTCCATATTTTAAGTTTTCTTCTCCTAATTCATAAATATCTGCTACTATTAATTCACTATTTAATTCTATATTTGTTTTATGATTAAAAAAATTCAAGGAACCTTTTACAAAAGGCATTAATTTTATTTTAAAAATTTTTGTTTTCTCATCTTTTTCTAATATTTTATATAAGTCCATTAAAATAGGCATATCTTCATTTTCTTTAAATATTCTTTTTTTATTTTTTATTTTATATAAACTGTTATCATCAAATGTTATATTTTTTTCTTTATAACATTCAATTATTTTTTCTTCTAATATAGATTTTTCTTCTTCATTTAATTCTCCAAAAATTAAATTAAAAAATCCTATTAATTTTGTTATTTTTGTTGCTAAATATCCTTTATTATCGTCTTCTATACTTTCTTTTCTTATATCCATTATATTAATAAAATTATTAGATGTCGGTCCAATTTTTATTAATGTTCCTTTTAATTCATTACATATATTTATATATTCTCTTTCAGGATCTATAACATATTGTTCTATTCCAAATAATCTACTTCTTAATATTAATAATTTTGTAAAAAAGGATTTTCCTGCACCACTTGTTCCAAAAATACATATATTTGCATTTTTATATTTTTCACTATTGTACCTGTCAACAAAAATAAGTGATTCATTATAAATATTAGTTCCTAAATAAATACCTTCTTTATCAAAAACTGATGATGATATAAAAGGATATGTTGAAACTAATCCAGATGATAATATATTTCTTTTTGCAACATTTTTTATATCTATGTTATTTTCCATAATTGGAAGACAAGATAAAAAAGTTTGCTCTTGTCTAAAATATGCCTTTTTGCTTTGCAATCCACTTGCTTGTAATATATTTTCTAATTTATTAATTTGAGTTTCTAATTCTGATATACTTTTTTCAAATACATTTATATAGATATATAAAAAATATAAATTTTCATTTTCTACTTGCATTTGTTTTCTTATGTATTTTGCATCATTATATGAAAAATCTACTAAATCTATATCTTGATTATTTTTATTTTTTTCATTTAATTCTACATTAACATTTCCTATGTGATAAGTTAATTCTTTTATTGTTTTCTGTGTATCTCTTTTATCATAAAATATGGAAATATTTATATTTAAATTTGAATTAATTAAATTTTTTAATATTAATTCTTCATATTCTCTATTATAATTATTTATAATAAATCCAGAATAATATGTTTCATCAATTTCTATATATTTGGGATTATTTAAATTTATATATGTAGGACTAATTTTGTCTGTATTTTTTATTGCTCCTTCATATAATTCCCACGCATTTTCTTGTTTATTATTTTTCAATATATTCTCCTTTTCTTTGTATTAATTTTTTTTATTTAAAAAAGAATAAATAATTTTTTCTAATTCTTCTTTTTCTTTTATTTCGTAAATAATATTTCCACATCTTGCTAATGAATCTTTAATTTTAAAATATTTTTCTTTTAATTCAGTTATTATTTCTTCTTTATTTTCTGGAGATTTATTAGAATTTATAAGAATATAAAAATTTTTAGAAGTTGAAAGTTTTTCTTTGTTTTTTTGTTGTATGAACTTAATATATTTATTTGATATGTTTACTATAAAATTATTATTTAAACTTTTTTCATAATCATTTTGTTTGTTTAATTTTTTTATATTTTCTGAAATATCTTCTTTATTACTTTGAATTATAATTTGAATCTCAAAATTGCAGTTTTTTAAAAAAGCTTTGTACGCATTTAAAATTGATTTTTTTTCAAAATCGGATTTTAAATCATAATTAATAGGAAATACTTTTATTATTTTTATATACTTTCCGTTTTTTAATTTTATAATTCCATCATTATAAAACTCCTTTATTGGATTCCACTCTTGAACACTATTAATTTTATTTTTTATTTTAAGCGCTCCTTTCTTTTTTATTTTTAATTTTAAAATTGGGAAATAAATTTGAAAAAAATTTTTTAGATAAAATGAATTAAATTTTATTTTTATTTATTATATATTATATTTTTTAATTGTCAATTATTTTTTTGTTACATTATTCGACATTTTTCAAATAATATAAATGTTTTAAATATAATAACTTGAATGATTTATTAATTATTTTAAAAAAATTTAAATTTTTTTAAATAAAAGTATATTTTTTTTATTTATGTTCATAATATAAGTATAAGGTTAATATTAGTTAAACCAAGAAAAATATTAGGTTTTTGCTTAATGTTTTTCGGACGAAAATGCATATGGGCTATTTTTATGGTTCATATGTGTTGGTTGTACGAGTATGCAGTTTGTATGCAAGCTGATTTTAATTGGTTAAATTATAGATTGCATATTTAAGTTAAGAGTATATTTATACTTCTAAAGGCTTTCTTTTAGTCTGTTTCAGATGAATTTAGGTTTTTATGGTGTATTTATATTCGAGTAATTGATGAATATGTGTGGTGTAATGCTTACTTAAGCAGCGATGTTTATTAGGTATGTAATTATGCATATTTGTTTTAGCTATGATTAATATTAGCTTTATACGATTAATAGTCAGCAAATAATTTTGCTGACTATTAATTTTTTATATATCTAAGTTTTTAACATATTTTGCATTTTCTGTTATAAAATTTCTTCTTGGTTCTACATCGTCACCCATTAATAAAGAAAAAATTTCATCTGCTTTCATAGCATCTTCCATTGTTACTTTTATTAAAATTCTTTTTGCTGGATCCATTGTTGTTTCCCATAATTGTTCTGGGTTCATTTCTCCTAAACCTTTGTATCTTTGTAGTCCCAATTGGTCTCTTGCAATTCCTTTTTGTTCTAATTCTTTGTATGATTTTGTTAAATCGTCGTCTGTATAACAATATATGTCTTCCATACCTTTTTTAGATAATTTATATAATGGTGGTTGTGCTAAGTAAACATTTCCATTTTCTATTAATGGTCTCATATATCTAAAGAAAAATGTTAATAATAATGTTCTAATATGTGCTCCATCAACATCTGCGTCTGCCATAATAATTACTTTTCCATATCTAATTTTCGTAATATCAAAGTCTGCTCCTATTCCTGCACCAACTGCAAGAATTACTGGTTGTAATTTATCATTATTATATATTTTATCTGCTCTTGACTTTTCTACGTTTAACATTTTTCCCCATAAAGGTAATATTGCTTGGAACTTTCTGTCTCTACCCTGTTTTGCGCTTCCTCCTGCAGAATCTCCCTCTACTATATATATTTCACATTCTTCTGCATTTTTACTAGAGCAATCTGCTAGTTTTCCTGGTAATGTTGAACTTTCTAATGCTGATTTTCTTCTAACTAATTCTCTTGCTTTTCTTGCCGCTTCTCTTGCTCTAGAAGCACTTATACATTTTTCTAAAATTGCTTTTGCTACAGAAGGATTTTCTTCTAAAAATGTAGATAACGCTTCATTTACCATTGATTGAACAACACCTGTTACTTCACTATTTCCTAGCTTTGTTTTTGTTTGTCCTTCAAATTGAGGTTCTCTTACTTTTACTGAAACAACAGCAGTTATTCCTTCTCTTATGTCTTCTCCTTGTAAATTAACATCTTTTTCTTTTAATATATTATGGTTTCTTGCATAGTCATTAAAAACTTTTGTTAATGCTCTTTTAAATCCTTCTAAATGTGTTCCACCTTCTATTGTATTTATATTATTTACAAATGTATATATATTTTCATTATAAGCAGATGTATATTGTATTGCTATTTCAACAGGAATTTCACTATTATTTTTTTCTATATAAATTGGCTGTGGATGTAATTTTTCTTTATTTTTATTTAGAAAATCAACAAAAGATTTTAATCCTCCCTCAAAACAAAAATCTGCTTTTTGAACATTTTCTCCTCTTAAATCTTCTATTGTAATTCTTAATCCTTTTGTTAAGAAAGCCATTTCTCTAAATCTTTTTTCTAAAACTTCATATTCGTATTCTAGTGTTTCAAATATAGTATCATCTGCTAAAAATCTAACTTTTGTTCCTGTTTTGTCGGTTTCTCCTATCTTTGTTAATGGTTTTACTGTTTTTCCTTTTTCAAAAGACATTTGGAATATTCCACCATCTCTTTGAATAGTTACTTCTGTCCATTTAGATAATGCATTTACAACTGATGCACCAACCCCATGAAGTCCTCCAGATACTTTATATCCACTGTCTCCACCAAATTTTCCTCCTGCGTGCAAAACAGTATATACTGTTTCTGCAGCAGATATTCCTGTCTTTTTATGTTTTTCTACCGGTATTCCTCTTCCGTCATCTTCTACGGATATAATATTTCCTGGCTCTATTTTTACATGAATATTTTTACAATATCCTGCCAATGCTTCATCTACACAGTTATCTACAATTTCGTATACTAAATGATGTAATCCTCTTACAGATACACTTCCTATATACATTCCAGGTCTTTTTCTTACTGCTTCTAAACCTTCTAATACTTGTATTTGATCTGCACCATATTCGTGCTCAAATTTTTCCATTATTATTACCTTTCCTTTCGCTTGTTTATTCTATAATGTTTATTTTATTTGATTTTTTATACACTTTTATAATTATATATTTAATTTATAAAAAAAATCAAGTATTAATCTTAAAAACTTTTCCTTCTTTTACTTCGTATTTGTTAATTTTAACATTTTCTATATTAATATCTTCAGTGCATGTTATAATTATTTGTGTATTTTTTATATATTTTAATAAATTAATTTTTCTTTCATTATCTAATTCTGACATAAAATCATCTAACAATAATATTGGGTATTCCCCTATTTCATCTTTTATAATTTCTAATTCTGCTAATTTTAAAGAAAGAATACTTGTCCTCTGCTGTCCTTGTGATCCATAAATATCTATTTTTTTTCCATTTATAAAAAAATAAATGTCATCTCTGTGAATTCCAAGTGAAGTATAACCTCTTTCAATATCTTGATTTCTTTTTTGCTTTAATTCATTTATATAATTTTCTTTATTATCACAATCTGATATATATTTTAATTTTATTATTTCTTTTTCTTTTGTTACTTGTTTATGTATTTCCTGTATTTTTTCTTTTATTTTATTTATAAATTCTTCTCTATAATTATAAATACTACTTGCACATTCTGCTAATTTTTCGTCGTATATATCTAATAATTCATCATTTTTATTTTCTATATTTATATTTTTTAAATACCCATTTCTTTGTTCTAATATTTTTAAGTATAAATTATATGTATAAATATAGTTTGGTCTTATTTGGCTAATTAACATATTTAAAAATTTTCTTCTATTGCTTGGTCCATCTTTTATAATGTTAATATCTTCTGGTGAAAATAAAACAATATTAATATTTCCTAATATTTCGCTCATTTTTTTTATTTTTAAATTGTTAATAAAAATATTTTTATTTTCTCCTATATTATATTTTATATTACCTGCTCTATCTTTTTTTTGATAATCTATTTCTATTGTAGTATTATTTTCATTAAAAAGAATTAATTCCTTATCTTTTCTTGCTCTAAAAGATTTTCCCATACTACATAAAAAAATACTTTCTAATATATTTGTTTTTCCTTGTGCATTGTTTCCGAAAAATAAATTTATACCATTAGTTAATTTTATTTCTTGCGTACTATAATTTCTAAAATTTTTTAGTTTTATTTTTTCTATAAACATTTTATTCCTTCATTCTAATTGGTAAAATCATATATGTATAATCTTCATTTTCTATAGGTCTTATAACAGAAGGAGATACGCTTGTACCAAAGTCAACAAATATTTCTTCATCTTCTATTACTTTTAGTGCATCTAAAAAATATTTTGGGTTAAATCCTGCTTCTAATTCTTTTCCCTGTGTTTCTAGATATATTTCTTCTTTAGCATCTCCTGTTTGGTTTGTGCATGATATAGTTATTTTTCCAACTTCTATTTTTATTTTTACAGGATATTTTTTTTCTTTTTCTGCTACAGATGCAGAAATTAAACTTATTCTTTCAAAACATTCTTGCATATCTTTTTTATTTACTCTTATTCTTGTTTCCCAATTTTTTGGTATAACACTAGAGTAATTTAAAAACTCTCCATCTAATAATCTAGTAACAATTTTACAATTTTCCATTTGAAATAATGCTTGATTTTTAGAAACACCTATTTTTATTTCTTCAAATGAATCTGTAATAATTTTATTTACCTCATTTAATGTTTTTCCTGGAATAACAGCTTTAAAATTATTGCATTTCTTTTCTAAATAATTACTAGACCATGCTAATCTAAATCCATCAACTGCAACTACATTTATTTTATTGTTAATTATTTCAAATAAACATCCTGTAAATACTGGTCTATTTTCTTCCATACTTACTGCAAAAATTGTTTTTCTTATCATGCTTTTTAATATTTTTTGTTCCATTTCTACAGAATTCTCTATATTAATTCTTGGTAGTTCTGGAAATTCTGTTGGATTCATTGTTGCAAGTTTATATAATGATCCTTCACATTCTATTACTAATAAATTATTTTCATTTAATGTTATACTAATTTCAGTATCTGGTAATTTTCTTATAATTTCACTAAACATTATTGCATTAACAACTGTACTTCCTTGTTCTTCTACTGTGCTTTCAATAATATATTCTATTCCTATTTCTAAATCATATGTTGTTAATTTTATTTCATTATCATTTGTTTGTATAAGTATTCCTTCTAGTATAGGCATTGTTGTTTTAGTAGCTACTCCTTTTACTACGGAATTAATAGCTTTAAGCAATTTTTCTCTTTCGCAAATAATTTTCATTTTTTTGCATCTCCTTTATAATAAAATAATATTTTTAGTATTAATAGTAATAGGCACAGTGGATAAAGTGTAAAACTTTCCTTTTTATTTATTTCCCTAATAAAAATGCTGTTAATATTTATGTGTAAAATTAATATATATATCCACATGAAAAAATTTTTTTTGTGTAAAATTTAGTTATTAACAGATAATTAACAGTTAATTCACAAATTAATGTGTATATCTAATGTACCTGTTCCGTAAGAAGAAAAGCATTTATTTTATCAAACGTTTTTTTTATCAAACAATTATTTTTAAAAATATTTAAACTTATTTTAAAATTAACTATTCTTTTTCTAATATAATTCTTTTCACACTTTCCACAATTAATTTTGTATTATCTTTACTTTTTATTTCAGAATCTATTTTTGAACATGCATGCATTACAGTTGTATGATCCCTTTTTCCGAAGCTTTCTCCTATTTTTGTAAATGGCATATTAGCTAAATCTCTACACAGATACATTGCTATTTGTCTTGGATATGCTATATCATTTGATCTTTTAGAACTTTTTATATCTTTTTGAGAGATATTAAAATATTTAGCTACTACTTCTTGAATATATTCTGCAGAAATTATTTTTTCTTTTCTTGAAATTACTTCATTAATACATTGCTCAGCAAGCTCGATTGAAATTGGACTATGTGTTAAAGATGCTTTTGCTAATATTTTATTTAATGTTCCTTCCAATTCTCTAATATTAGAATCAACTTTAATTGCTATATTAGATAAAATATTATCATCTATTATTATGTTTTCTATTTGTACCTTTTTTCTAAGAATTGCTAAACGAGTTTCATAATCTGCATTAGATATGTCTGCTATTAATCCCCATTCAAATCTTGATTTTAATCTATCTTCTAAGTTGTCCATATCTTTTGGAGGTTTATCGCTTGACATTATAATTTGGCAACCATTTTCATGAAGTGTATTAAATGTATGAAAAAATTCTTCTTGAACTCTTTCTTTTCCTGCAATAAATTGTATATCATCTATTAAAAGAACATCAATATTTCTATATTTATTCCTAAATTGTTCATTTTTATTATCTTTAATACAATTAATAAATTCATTTGTGAATTTTTCAGAAGTAACATATAATACTTTTTTATCTGAAAAACCATTTAATATTTCATTTCCTATTGCATGCATTAAATGAGTTTTTCCAAGTCCAACTCCACCATATAAAAATAAAGGATTATAAGATGTTCCTGGAGCTTCTGCAACAGCTAATGCAGCAGCTTGAGCAAATCTATTATTACTTCCAACAACGTATGTTTCAAAAGTATAATTTGGATTTAATCCACTTACAGAGTTAGATGATTGTTTTGATGGGATATTTTCAAAGTCGTCGCCATCTTCTGTACAATATGTTTCTATTTGATAATTTTTGTTGGTTAAAAGTTTAAATGTATTAGTTATTAATTGAAT
>CANQAB010000037.1 GCA_947589445.1 uncultured Clostridia bacterium
AAGTTAGAAATGATGCAACATACAATAAAGACTATTTAACTGGAAGATATGGTGCTATTCCAGTATTAGAGGAATTTTATCATAAAAATGTATGACGCAAAATGGATTTCTTATAACAATTATAGTATAATAATATGAAGTAAGAGGTGAAAAATGGAAGATTATATTGTTACGTTAAAATATTTATTATCATTAAAAACGGAAAACGAATGGCTAGAGTTCAAAGAGAATAATTCTGATCCTAATATGATAGGAGAATATATCTCGGCATTGTGTAATTCAGCTATTTTAGAAGGACAAGATAAGGCATACTTAATATATGGAATAAATGATAACAAACAAATAGTAGGAACGAAATTTGATTTTAAAAAGGAAAAATATAAACAACAAGAATTAGAAAATTACATTCAAACTTTATTATTTCCAAGAGTTACATTCAATATACATGATTTGAACTTCGAAGGGGATATTAGAGTACAGATAATAGAGATAGACACAACTAATATTAATGTACCAGTAAAATATAAAGATATAGAGTATATAAGAATAAACTCTACTAAACAAAAATTAAAAGATTTTCCAGAAAAAGAGAGGAAATTATGGAAATGCTTTGAATCAAAAATTTTTGAAACTCAAATTATAATGAGCAATGTAAATAAAGAAGATATTTTTGATTTACTAGATTATGATACGTATTTTCATTTGATGAATATAAAGCATAATTTAAACAAAGAATATATATTAGAAAAATTAATTGAAGAAGATTTTGTTACATTTAAAAGAGGTACATATAACATCACATATTTAGGTGCAATTGTATTAGCAAAAGATTTAAGTAAATTTAAAGAAATTAAATCTAGAGCGCCAAGAGTAGTGGTATATAATGGTAATAACAAATTTAATACTTTATCAGATATAACAGGAAATAAAGGCTATGCAGTCTCTTTTGAAAATTTAATAGAATATATTAATGATAAAGCATTAAATAAAGAAGTAATAGGAGATGCATTTAGAAAAACTGAATATCAATATCCAAAGATTGCTATAAGAGAAACTATTGCTAATGCATTGGTACATCAAGATTTTATGGAGGGAAATAAAGGACCATTAATAGAAATATATGCTGATAGAATAGAAGTTACTAATTCAGGAAAACCACTGATAGATACCAAAAGATTTATCGATCATACTCCAAAATCCAGAAATGAAAAGCTTGCTAATATTATGAGATTGTTAAAAATCTGTGAAGAAAAAGGAAGTGGTGTAGATAAAGTAATAACATCAATTGAAGAAATGAATCTACCAGCACCAGAATATGAAGAATATGAAGATAGTATAAGAGTTATTCTTTATGCACATAAAGAATATGCTAAAATGACTGAAGAAGAACGAGTAAGAGCAACATATCAACATTGTTGCCTAAAATATGTAAATAAGGAATATATGACCAATACAACATTGAGAGAGAGATTTAGAATTGATAAAAATAATTCATCAACTGTTTCGAGATTAATCGCCTTAGCAATTGAAAAAAATATGATAAAAGATTTTGATCCTGATGGAAATACAAAAAAATTTAAAAAATATATTCCTTATTGGGCTTAATTTTTAATTGATCAGGAATTCTAAAAAAAATATTAAAGACTTGTATGTATTGAAAATACTGATATTTCTTATTTGATTAGAAAATCCGGAAAATAATTTTATTTTAAACATCTAATAGTGTGAAGACATTATTAGGTGTTATTTTTTATGCAAATTTTAAAAATATTTTTTTAAATTACCCATTTTTAATATTTTCAAGACATTATTAAGTGTAAGGAAAAAATTTTTTATAAAAAGTTTACATTTTTGACTTATAAATGGAACTTACATATTAGAGGAGAAAAAATTTTATAATTTTTTCTAAAAATGCAACATTTTAGAGTTCAATTTGGAATGGATATTTTAGAAGGGTAAAAGTATATTTCAAAACATCTTCGCTTTTTTACATTAAGTGGATTTATATATAAGCCTTAAAAACACTATTTCCAAATATACTTAAATTTAAGTGTCATATTAAGCCATTTTCTTTAATAATCTGTATTAGTTTAATCAATAATCACCATTTGGCGTTGTTAAACTTCGCATTAAATCTAATCAACGTGCAAAAAGCACGTCTCATAGATTTAATACTCGTTTGCTTAGCCAAATAGCAATTCTTGATTAAACATAAATGGGAGGAACAATGAATAAAGATAAGAAAGAAATGAAAAGTGATAAGTTAGAATTTAATACTTATTGTATTTTTGCAGAAGAAAAGCAAGACATAAATAATCTGATAGGATTAATGTTTAAAGATTATATTGAAAGTTTAAGAATTAAAGATAAGTAATTATTCAGAAGTATTTGCAAAGTTTATTAGAACATGTTAAGTGTAGATGATTACAGATAGGAGGTTAAATGTTAGAAATAAAAAGTCAAAACTTCAAAGTACGGAATGTATATCAGGCTATCTAGAGAAGATGGCGAAAATAAAGAGAGCGAAAGTATCGGTAATCAAAGAAAAATTTTGCAAAGATATATAAAGGACAACAATTTAACACTTATCAAAGAATATATTGATGATGGTGTATCAGGTACAACATTTAATAGACCTGGTTTTAATGAGTTATTGCAAGATATTGAAAATAAAAGTATTAATATGGTTATTACTAAAGACTTATCTAGACTCGGTAGGGATTATATAAAAACTGGAGAATACATTGAAAATTATTTCCCGGAAAAAAATATTAGATATGTTGCAATAACAGATGGAATAGACACTTATATTGATAGTACAAATAACGATATAACACCTTTTAAAGCAATTATGAATGATATGTATGCAAAAGATATTTCAAAGAAAATCAGAAGTGTTTATAAAGAAAAACAAAAGCAAGGTGAATATTTGTGTAGTACACCAGCATATCGGCTATAAAAGACATCCTAGTATAAAAAATAAGTTAGTAATTGATGAAAATGTAGCAGATATTGTAAGAAAAATTTTTGATATGTATGCAAATGAACATGGTAGCGTAGAGATAGTAAATTACTTAAATAAGAATAACTATTTATCTCCAACAGGTTATAGAAAAACTGGACTAGTACAAGATGAGAATAAGAATAATTATAACTGGAATGAAGTAACACTTTGCAATATGTTAAAGAATGAAGTTTACATTGGAAACACAGTACAAAATAAAAAGACAGTTGTGTCATATAAGGTAAAGAAAATCAGAACAGTAGAGAAGGAAAACCAAATAAGAGTTAATAATACACATGAAGCCATTATTGATAAAGATACATTTGAAAAAGTGAAATGCATTTTAGAAAAAAGAGGCACAAATACAAAACTAAAATATGATTACTTATTAAGAGGACTTTTATATTGTTATCATTGCAAAAAAAAATTGCAAATTGTATTAAAAAAGAATTCAAAGAGAAATGCTGGGGCACATCCATATATAACTTGCAGTGGCCATAAAAAAAGAGGTTGTTATCCATTAAGTATTAGTTACGAAAAGTTTGAAAAACATATTATTTATATTGTAAAAAAAATTTGCCAAATATATGCTGATAAAGAAGTTCTTTACTCAGTTTATGAAAAATATCATAGCAAGATTCTTGATAAAAAGAAAGGATTTAAGAGAAAAATTGAACAATTAGATAAATTAATTTATGAAATAAACAGCAATTTAGATAATATGTATATGGATAAATTAAAGGGGATTTTGTTAGAAGAAGACTATATAAGATATTCACAAAAATTCATTTTTGATAGAACAAATTTAATTAAGCAAAAGGAAGAATTAGAACAGAAGCTAACCCAAACAGAAGGGAAAATTAGCACTAAAAACAAAACAGAAGAAAAAAAGGAATTAAATGAATTAATAGAAAATTTTTTGAAATTAACCCAAATTGATACAATGTATTTGTACCGATTAATCAATAAAATTGAGATTGATAAAGAAAAAAATGTATACATATATTTTAATTTTTCAAAATTAAATTTTATGAGTGAGAATCTAGATGAATTAATCAAAATTGAAAAACTTTTTGACGAAAACATAGTGGTAAAAGACTAGTTAAACTTCATTAAATATTTTTTTTAGAATAAACACATATTGAGGAATTGTTATTTTAATGATAAAATGATGAAAAAAACTAAAGAGGTAAAATTTTATGGGAAGAAAAAGAAAAAGCAAGAAAATAAATATTTGTCAATGCATTTTTGCAGTAGTCATATTAATTTGTATTTCAATTTATGGGTATATAAATCAAAAAACTGCACCTACTAATTCAATAGATGATTATAATGTAAATAATAAAAATACAGTGTTTGACTTATCTACAATTCCAGAATATACGGGAAAACCTTATGTCGAAATTAACAATAATATTCCATATTTTACAGAGGATGATTGGACAGTAGAGGCATTTGAAAAATATAGTGAATTGGATATTTTAGGAAGAAACGGAGTGGCGATGGCTAATATTTGCAAAGAAATTATGCCTCCAAAAGACGCAGAAAGGGGAGAAATTGGAGGTGTTAAGCCAACTGGATGGGTACAAAAAAGATATGATAATTTAATAAAAGATAAATATTTATATAACCGTTGTCATTTAATTGGGTGGCAACTTGCAGGAGAAAATGCAAATAAAAATAATTTGATAACTGGGACCAGGTATTTAAATACAGAAGGAATGTTACCTTTTGAAAATAAGGTAGCTGAATACATAAATAAGAATGAAAATAATCATGTTTTATATCGAGTAACACCTATTTTTGAAGGAAACAACTTTTTAGCGAGTGGGGTAGAAATGGAAGCATGGTCAGTTGAAGATTCAGGTAAAGGGGTTCACTTTAATGTTTATTGTTATAATGTTCAACCAGGAATAGTTATTGATTATGCTACTGGAGAAAGTTATGCAGAAAAATAAATTAATAAAACTTGATAATTTACATTAACACTATTGTAAATTTATGGCAAACAATATATAATTACTCTTAAGTTTAGTTCTTAATACTATTAAATCAATAGTATATTTCCAATAAAGATATAATAAAAAGCAAAGGAGTGATTACATATTGAATTTAGACTTAGAAAATGATTTATTTAATAATTTAAAGGAAAAACAGTTTATGCAAAATTTTATAAAAGAATTATCCAATTATTTAGAAAAAAATTTGACACACAATACAGAAATTTCAGGAGTAGATAATACTTGGAATAATTTACTTGCAGATAATTTAGAAATAGGTAACCAAAAAATAATTTCAAAATATAAAGACGAAATGTTACTGGAAAGAACAAATATCTTACAAAATTATGCTTTAAAAACTAAGGATAAAGGAGAAATGTACTATATATATGATATAGATACTAACGGAAAAAACACATATAATTTATGTATTTGTGAGCCAAGTAAAAGTCATAAAGTAATTACAAAGAAAATAGAAGATTTACCTGAAGATGCAAGGTTAGGAAGTGTTTTAAGAAAACAAGGAGAAGAAATTGTTTTAGAAAAAGAAGATACTAGAGTTATTGAAAACCAAATAAACAGTATGATTAAGGAAAAAATAAAAAAGCAAGACCAATATTTGGATAGCAAAAGAATAGAGGGACATATTTATGAAGCAGATGAAAAATATTTAGGAAGAATTTGGTTATATGATTTAAACAATAAAGTGGATGGAGGTATAGAAGGAATTGAAGAAATAGAATTTCCAAAAAATTTGTATGAAACAGCTAAAAAAGGAGACAAGTTTATTTATCAAAATGGAGAATATAAAAAATATGAATAGGTTGGTAGTTTTTTAAGTCCACACCATTGATATTTGCTTTCCAACCAGAAGGAAAGGAAATGGCAGGATAGTTGTTAGCAATTACTTGTGCTCTTGTATAAGCAGAAGAACCAGGCTTAAATTCACCAGTTACTAAGTTAACACCATCTGGGTTAACCATTGGTACAATATATAAGCTTACAGAATTAAATAAGTTTCGAGCGCTATAGCCGTAAATGTTGGTATTATTTACATATGCTAACGAATATTGTTCTGCAAATTTCATTAACAGTGGGCTTCCGAATCCATTCATTTGCGTGGAAAGAAGCATTATAAAAGATTTGTTTGGCGCCATTTCCTATCTTTATGTAAGGAATATCATTTCCAAGCACAGAACTTCCTATAGAGCCAATTTCTATAAAAGGAAAAATATTCTTAAAGGAGGTAAGATTCATCTGCAAAATTGAATAAGTATAGCTAATATTTGTAGGTACAATATTTCCAAAAGGAATAATAAGTCTTTGACCAATACTTAGATTGTTAGGATTAATGTTAGGGTTAGAGGCAATAATTCTATTAATTGTTGTGCCGAATTTATTAGCAAGTGAATAAATTGTATCTCCACTCTTAATAATAGATATATTGTAACCTCTTATATACGGAGCTAAGGAATTCCAAGTACTTGTGCCTACAATACCATCTGGAGTTAATCCAAAATTAGACTGAAAAGTTTTTACTGCATTTTGTGTTTGTAAACCAAATATCCCATCAATATTTCCAAAATAAAATCCAAGTTTTTTTAATGTACTTTGTAACAATTCTACAAGAGGTCCAGAAGAATTCAATTTTAATATTTCCATTCTTTTTATCATTCCTTCCTAAATGGTATAATTTAAAATTATCCTATGATATGCTAACTTTAAAAAATATGTTCCAATCTATCCATAGAAATTAAAGTGTTTTCTAAGGAGTTAAAAGCAGTTAATCGAAAATATCCTTCTCCAGTTGGTCCGAAACCACTACCAGGTGTGCCTACAATATTTGCAGTAGTAAGCAACATGTCAAAAAAGTCCCAGGAATTCATATTATTTGGAATTTTAAGCCAAATATATGGTGAGTTTTCTCCACCAAAAGAACTAATAGACAATTCATTTAGTTTATCTTTAATTATTTTTGCATTATTTAAATAATATTCAATGTTCTTATTTACTTGCATAAAACCATCAAAGCTATATAGTGCTTCTGCTGCCTTTTGTGTTACATATGATACACCGTTAAATTTGGTAGAAATTAATCGTCTATATAAATCTAATAACTTAGTGTTGTTAATTACTAGATTATTAGGAATAACAGTATACGCACATCTTAAACCTGTAAAACCAGCAGTTTTAGAAAAACTTCTAAATTCTATTGCAACTTTAGTTGCGTCTTCTATTTCATAAATACTATGTGGAATAGACGGGTCTGTAATAAAAGCTTCATAAGCAGAATCATATAGAATAATTGAGTTATATTGTTTTGCATATTCAACCCACTTAGAAAGTTCTTCCTTATTTAAAACGGTTCCAGTAGGGTTATTGGGAAAGCAAAGATAAATTAAATCTACCTTTTTTTGAGGAATAGATGGAACAAAATTATTTTCTGCGTTCATTGTAAGGTATTCTATATTTTCAAATTTATTATTAATATTATTAAAGTTACCGCTTCTTCCTGCAATAACATTAGTATCCACATATACAGGGTACACAGGATCTGGAACAGCAATAGAATTATTTGTATCAAATAATTCTATGATACGACCAATATCGCACTTAGCACCATCAGATATAAAAATTTCATCTGGTGAAATAGGTAAATTTTCATAATCATAAGTTGCTATTTTTTCTCTTAAAAATTCATATCCTTGCTCAGGACCATATCCTTTAAAAGTATCTTTGTTTCCCATTTCAATTATTGCTTTTTGCATTGCCTCTATACAAACTTCAGGAAGCGGTAATACGACATCACCAATTCCCATATTTATTATATTTTTATTTGGATTATTTTTTTTATAGTTAGATACTTTTTTTGAAATAGTAGAAAACAAATAATTATCTTGTAGTTTTAAAA
The DNA here is from genome assembly GCA_947589445.1 of uncultured Clostridia bacterium. Lineage (GTDB taxonomy): Bacteria > Bacillota > Clostridia > TANB77 > CAG-508 > HGM13634. The sequence continues at coordinate 7,916 of CANQAB010000037.1, forward strand.
AATTATTATTTAACTGAACCATAATATAAACCTTCCTTTTAATATATTAATTATAATAAACTCCATTATAAACAGTTACAGCTGGTCCAGATAGATAAATGCTATTTGTTTTTTCATCAATATAAGTTTGCAGGAAACCTCCAGGTAGTTCAACGGTAGGATTTCTGTAAATAAACTTTTTCGAAAAAGCAGCAGCTGTTGAAGCACAGGCACCTGTACCACAAGCAAGTGTTATTCCGGAACCTCTTTCCCATACTTTTACTTTTAGATGATTTGAGTTTATAATTTGAACAAATTCAACATTTGTTTTATTTGGAAAAACAGTATGTTTTTCAATTAACGGAGCGTATTTTTCAATTTTAAAATCAGATAAATCTTTTACAAAAATAACTGCATGAGGATTTCCAACAAGTACAGGAGTTATAGTAAAAGTTGCATCTAAAATGGATAAATCAAACTCATCTAATACCTTATAATTGCCTAAACAAACGGAAATAGAATAAACTTGATTGTTTCTAACTTTTAAATTTAATTTTTTAATACCCGCGAGTGTTTCTACTTCCAAGGTGTTTTTTTCGGTTAAATGATTATCATATACATATTTTCCAACGCAACGAATTCCATTTCCACACATTTCAGCTTCAGAACCATCACTATTAAAAATTCTCATTTTAAAGTCAGCCAACTTACTATCTTCTATTAATATAAGTCCATCAGAACCTATTCCAAAGTTTCTATTACTTATAATTTTAGAAAAAGAAGAAGGATTTGGAATGTAATTTTTATTTTCGGTACAATCTACAAAAACATAGTCATTTCCAAGGCCATGCATTTTAGTAAAATGAATCATAGTATCATCTCCTAATGTAACTATATGCATAAAATGTTAAGAGATTACAGAAAAAGATATATAAAATGGTTGTTAATGGGGACGTAGATAATTAAAAAAGAAGTAAATAAGATATTAACTTTTTACATGTTGAATTATGGAAATAAGTATGATAATATTTGATTAATAATTATTAAAAATTTTATTTATCAATAGTAATTAAATGAAAGTGAGATGAATTATAATGATAAAAATGGAAATTGTAAAGAAGGATAATTATATATATGAGTTAAAAGATGAAAAGGAAAATAAATATACTTTAAATTTAGATTTTTGTGATATTGAAGAAAGTCCCAAAGTTGGAGATTATATATATATATCAGCAGAATTATTAAATCCAAAGTATGCAGGATATAGTACAAGCTATACATTTGGAAAATTAGAAAATAAGTATGGAAAAGAAAATATATCAATAAATGATATAGATGTAATAAAAGTTGTAATAAATAATTTAGAAATATATCAAAAAAGATTATATGGATAGGAGGCAATAGATGGCTGAATCAAAAGAACTTAAGAAAATAAAAAAATGTATGGTGAAAATTTTATGAAATAATGTAGAGGATTTTTCCCTACATTATTAGAACAAGAGGGATTATTAACAGAAATACTAACATCCTCATTTTCTACAAATAGTAGAACATTATATGAAGATATAATGAAAAATGGTTTAGAAGATGAATTTAAAAATTTTATATACAACAAAGTAGATGTAGAAAAAGAAACTCCAGAAATAATTGAAGAAAAAACACCATACGAGCTTATGGAAGAAGTTGGGTATGATTTGTATGAATGTACAACAGAAGAAGAAATTCAAAAATTTAAAAGATATTATAAAAAAGGTGAAGAATTATGTACTTTTGGAGGAGGAAGACTAAATAGGTGTGTTGTTTTTTGGGCAGTAAAAAAAGATGCAGAAGATATAAAAAGAGAAGACTTTAAAAATCCCCAAAGAGAAGATGAATATGGAACATCAGTAATGGGAATACAATTTAATAAAACAGGCAAATGTACAGTATCAATAAAAAACAGATATAATCACACAGTAAATAATCCAGATGCTACATATGGAAATGATTTAGATAAAATAATACCTGGATTAGAAAAAAGTTTTGCAACATTATTACAAAAAGAACATGGATTAGAATTAAATAGCACAAATATAGAAAATTTTCAAATACCAAGTTATACAGTGGCAAATAATGGGAAATATTATAAATTTAATATGGAAGAAAACGGAATTTATTATTGTCCAGGAAATATCATTATAGAAAATGGAAAACCAAAACAATTAGAAAACACAGAAACACAAATATTAATTGATTATTTTATATTAGACATGAAAAATAAAACAATAAAATTATATGATGATAAATTGGAAGATAGCTTTATAGATTATTTTAAAAATTTGGAAGAAACAGATGCAAAAATTAAAATAGAAAAAAATAAAGAAAAGGGAACAAGAAAAATTACAATACAAAAGAGCCAAGATGAATCTATAACCATTGAAATAGATAAAAACAATGAAATAATAGGATATAATAATCCAAATTTTAAAAAAACAGGGGATGATTTCTTAGAATTTAATAATAAATTAAACCAATTAGAAGCTCCTAATTTAGAGAGCACCGGAGACGCGTTCTTAAGTAATAATCAAGGTTTAACTCAATTAAAAATTCCAAAATTACCAGAACTCAGTGGCAAATTTTCAAAAATTATAGAAAAAAATTTAGGAGAACAAAAAAATAAAAATGGCCAAATAATAAATTCTGAAATTATAGCTAAGCTAGATAAAAAGAATAAATTAACAACAACGGAAATAAACATAGCCAAAAAAATAATAGAGAAAATAAGAGGTTTATTTAGAAAGAAAGATGAGAACAAAAGATGAAATATAAGGATGTGAAAAGTAATGGAATATGAAAATTGCAATAATGAATGAAGTAGCATATGAGAAAAGCTAAAAATAAAAAAGACTTAAAATAGCCTAAAAAAGTTTAAGGAGCTTGTAAAAAGCTCCTTTTTATGGTAGAGGTGACAGAAAAATAGCATGTAACTTTTGCTATTTTCAAGCATTTCGGCCATTTTGAAATGTGGTTTGAATGCAGTAAATATCAGTTGTATAAATTATGATAATAGATTAATCAATTCTATTTTAGTTTTTGGTGTGATATGTGTTTGTTCTATTATATCTTTTATAATTTGTTTTAAAAATTCTTTATCAAATTTATTTTCAGCTAACCATATACAAACATTTTCCATTTCTCGTATAAATTTTCCTACTATATAATCGTATCCGATTTATTTGTAGAAAATATGATGAACAGGCAATTGCTGTTCTTTTGTTTCCGTCATTAAAAATATGAAATTTTACTAAGCAAAAAATTAGATGAGTTAATTTATCTATAAAAGTTGGATAATATTTATCATTCTGTATATTGCAAAGAATACTTTCCAATTGTCCCTGGTCTTTAATTCCCATTAAGCCATTTTTTCCAAATTGTAAAACTTGTTCATCATGTATCTTTTTAACATACTCTATTCCAAAATATTGTATCTTTATAAAATCTTCCATTATTTATCTTTTAACCTTTCAAAAACATCTTTATTTTCTTCTAATTGTTCAGCTATAATTTTTATTTGGTCATTTAAAAATTTATCATATTCTTCAGTCGGAACTTCCTTAATGTATTCCTGCAATTTTTGATGTAATGCATCCCTGAAATTTAAATCTCTACTTGCCATTTTTGTTCGAATATTTTGTATTCTTGGTTGTTCTTTTGGATGATTGAACATATCGTAAATTATTTTTTCTACTTCCTCTTTTAGAAGCTTTTTGCTTTGTTCATTATATTTTTTCTCAATTTCATATGCAATCCCAGCTTCATATGAAGAAATTTCAACTAAAACTTCTGAGTATAAGGTTGCTCTAACAGTATTTTTCTTGTCTAATTTTAATATATTTCTATATTCTTCAGCATTTTCTTTAAATAGATACTCATATACTAAATTAGTAAAATATCCATATTTATAATTTCCAACATCAACATAATCTCTTAAAGCATCTGTAAATTTTTTCCTATTTTGAATTTCACCTATTGCAGTTGGTATAAAATCTGGATCTTTTTGATTTATATATTTTGTACTACCACCTGTTTTTTCAGCTAATACATCAATAACTATATCCAATATTCTATTTCTTACATATTTAGCTACGTCATTATTCTGTAATAACATTGCTATATTAAGAACTGTTCTAAATCTAAAAATACCAAGTTGATTAATTTTGTTACCGGCATTTTGACCGGTAACAAATTTTTTTAAATTCGTCAAGTTTTTTCCCTTTTAATATTTCATAACCATTTTCAACTAACTCTTCATAATTAAATTCAATAGTTTTTTCAATAGTTCTTACATCAACTTCAAAAATATTTACGATATCTTCTTTCAAAAAACAAATTTCATTATTAAATACATATCCTTTGAAGTCTAAATCTTTTTCTAATACTTCAAGAGCATATTTGTTATTTAATACATTTTTTCTATCTAATCTTGAATTTTCTAAATCTCTCATATAAATTCAGTCCTTTTCTACAATCTATCCATTATTTCTAAATATTCTCCAGTAGTCAAAACAGTTTTAGGCAATAATAATGGTATAGAATAATTTTCTCCTTTTTTAATAAAAGTTGAATAAATTATTTTGCAATTTTTATTTTTATCAATATCCATTGCCAATCCCAATACATTATATTGTTCAGATAATTTATTTGCATATAAATTTACTCTATCTGTAGCTTTTAATGGCATATCTG
>CANQAB010000038.1 GCA_947589445.1 uncultured Clostridia bacterium
CCTATATCATGTAACAAAGCTATTAATTTTGCTAATTCTATATTTTCATCATCTAATGACAATTCTTTTGCAATATACTCACTTGCATTTACAACACCATAAGTATGTCTTATTTTTAATTCGATTTTGCCATATTCTAAATCATAATCTTGTAAATATTTTTTGAAAGCAATTGAGGCTTGGTTAAAATCAATCATTATGTGGTCTCCTTTAAATTTCAGTATTAAAAAATTTAATGTAACTACGTAAAAATTATATAAAATTATAAAAAATTTCTAAAAATTAAAAGCCTTTTATTTCAAGGCTTTTAGCATTAAATAAAATTTGTAAAAATCTACGAAAATTACAAAAAATTGTATTTTATGGAGGCGAGTATCGGAATCGGCAAGCCGCGTCCTAAAAACAGTCCACTGGACTGTTTTTACCTTCTCTTCGTTCAGGCACGTCCTTTTCGATTCCTCCATTTTAATTCGCTCCAACAAAAAAAGCAACAAAAGTTGCTTTTTTCTTGGAGGCGAGTATCGGAATCGAACCGATGAATCATGGTTTTGCAGACCAGTGCCTTACCGCTTGGCTAACTCGCCATTTTTATTAATAATAAAAATGAATAGTTAATAGTGAATAGTACATAAATATTTTTTATTATTCATTATTAACCATTAATTCTTGACTGCAAATTGCTAAATTTGCACTTATGGAGCGGGAAACGGGGCTCAAACCCGCGACCTCTGCCTTGGCAAGGCAGCGCTCTATCAACTGAGCTATTCCCGCATTATGTATATAACAGTAATATAATAACAGAAATTTTTATGTTAGTCAAGATATATGTTTAAAATTGTACTAAATTTTTGTTATAAGTTGCATAGTTAATTCATATAACAACAAGAAAATTTATATCTTTTAATTATGGAAAAGAGAACCGTCCCATTTTCCATGGAAAAGAGAACCGTCCCATTTTCCATAATTTTTAAATATCTCAAGTATATATGATTTTATATTTTTCTTTTCAATACTTTCGTCTGTTAATATTTCTATTTCTAATATTATATGATTATTGTACAAAACAGTTACTTTTCCTATGTTTTTATTTTGTTCTACGGGTGCTTTTAAATTTAATGTTGCATCTATATTTATTAATATTTGGTCTTGTGTATTCTTTTTTATTGGGTAATTTTTTAAATTATATTCACCTAATTTTATATGTATTCCATTTTTTTCTCCCTTTTCAATATTAATTCTTCCTGCGTTTATGTCTTTCCAAGAATTAAATTCATCTTCTATTTGCTCTGCTAAATTTATTTCCTCATAATTATTAAAAACATACTGTATTAATTCAATACTGTCCTTTGTTCTTATTGTTTTTGTATCTGCTCCTAGTACCACACAAATTACATCTAAATCGCCACGTTTAGTTGCTGTTACTAAACACCTTCCTGCTCCATTTGTAAAACCTGTCTTTACACCATATACTCCATCTAAATTTCCTAACAATTCGTTTGTGTTACTAATTGTTCTTGTAACTCCATTTATGGTAATATTACAAGATTTTGTTTTTACTATATTTGCAAATACGTTATTTTTTAAAGCATAGTCAGTAAGAATTGCAAGTTCATAAGGGGTTGTATAATGTTCTGCAGAATCTAAACCATGTGGTGTTTCAAAATGTGTATTGGTTAGCCCTAATTCTTCAGCTTTTGCATTCATAAGTTTTGCAAATTCTGCTACACTTCCACCTACATATTCTGCTAAAGCAACCGCAGCATCATTACCTGATCTTAACATTAATCCATATAATAAATCCTTTACAGTAATTTTGTCTCCTGCACTTATTTTTAATCTCGAACCACCTGTAGCTGCAGCTTTTTTAGATATCTCTACCGTGTTATTTAGATTTGTATTTTCTATTACAATTAATGATGTCATTATTTTTGTTGTAGATGCCATTTTTGTTTTGCTTGTTTCATTTTTTCCATATAAAATGGTTTTACTTTGTCTATCTATTACCACAGCATATCTAGAATCAATTTTAGGCGTTTTACTTACTTCCGCTGCTGTTTCTATTACTGTATTAATATCTTTCTCATCTACATTCTCTATGGTATCATCAGCTAAAATAACTGTATAAAAACTAAATAAAATAATTATTATCAAACCTAATGAAATTATTCTTTTAAACAAAAAACTCACCTATGTAAATTCTATGCTAACATAGGTGAATTTATGATAATTTAAATATAATATTTCACTTTACAAACTTATTTTTTACTCTAGCAACTTATAACAGCTTAAAATATATCTGTATCATTTAATATAATATCTTTTAATTTTTCTTTTAAATCTGGTAAACTTATGTTAATAGTACCCCATAATACTGATAAATCTACATTTTCATAATCATGAACAATTCTATTTCTTAACCCTCTAATACTACTCCATGGAATATTTGTATACTTATTTATAGTTTCATTTGTTATTTCTTTTACAAGTTCTCCTATCTGAGAAACAGAAAAAGCACAAGCAGTTATTGTTTTTTTATCATCTAAGAAATCTTTAGCCTGAAAACCGTCAACATATTTTTCTATATCATCTATGTATGACATTATTTTTTGAATAATGATTCTGTCTTTACTTTTCATAAACAATAACCCCCTCGTTTTTTATATCGTTGTATATTCTACTATCTTTTTGTATTTCAGATATTTCAAATAAATCTATATTTTTTTGTAGCTTTTGAACTAAATCTTCTAATAAACCATAAAAATATATATTTAATAATTTTCCATCACTGTCTATTACTAGGTCTATATCGCTTTTTGAAGTTTGAGTATTTTTTGCATATGAACCAAATAATATAGCCTTTTTAACTTCAAAGTTCTTTAATATATCTTGTAAAATAGATTTTATTTCTTCTATTGTATAGATTTTTTCTGACATATTTTTCCTCCCTAAAAATATGGGTATGCTTTTAGTATAGCATAAAAAGAAAAAAAATACTACAATAAATAAAAAAAATATAAATTATAATGCTACTATTTTAACTTCTATGGTTATAATACTTTTATATTTCTACACAATATATTTTATTTCATTTTCTGGAAAGTATTTTATCATTAATTCTTCCATATATTTTTTTGCCTCTTCTTTAATAGCAGGCTTATAAGCATATTTTCCTTTTCCTCGTCCTGTCATCATTTCTTTATTATATAATTCTATTGCATTTGGAAATGCTTCGTGATTTATGGCATTATGCACATAACTATATGTCATAAAAATTAATTCAAAAAAAACTTGCTTTTTTGAATTTTTGCTTAGTTTGCTAGTTAACTGTTTTAATAATTCTTCGTATAGAACTTTCCAATTGTCTACTAGTATAATTGGTGCAATTAATATTCCAACTTTATACCCTGCATCAACAAGTTTATTAATTGCCTCTATTCTACCATTTAATCTAGAAGTTCCGAATTCTATTTTATTAATAATTTCTTCTGGGTTTACACTCATTCTTACTATTATTTTTCCATTATGGTTTAATGATAATATTGGATCAACCATGTCAAATTTAGTAGGAAATGTTAACATTCCATTTTCTTGATTACTAAAATTTTCTATTGTCCATTCTAAATTACCTGTTATTGTATTTTCTAAAATTAAGTCGCTATTACTTCCTATTTCAAAAACCAAATTTTTATCTGACTTATTGGCTGTTTTCTTTATTTTATCTAGCATGTATTCTCTATTTACAAATAATCTTAAATAAGCACATTTATTATAATTGCATACCAAATAACAATACATACACATAGCAATACACCCAGATGATGTATATGGCACAAGGTAATCTGAAACCTTATGGTTTTCTACATATTTGTGTGTTTTTCTTGTAGCAATAATTAAATTTCTTTTCATATATGGAAACTCTTTATTTTGCTTCTTTCGCATTTGTTCTATGTTATTATGGTTTTCTATTACTGTCATAGGAATATTTTGATTTTTATAGTTATCTAGCAATCTTTTGCCAAGCTCATATTCATAAGCTTTTTCTTCATAAAAAATAGCATCTGGTATAAACATATTTTTTCTCCTTTTTTATATGTTTACCAAATGCTAATTTTTTATGAATTTGTTTTTATCTTTCATCATGGTCGTGGTCACAATCACAATGATGTGGTGGTGGTGGATCTCCTCTACCATCTATTGACCCAAAATAATCTGCCATTCTTTCTCTTTCCCAATAGTAGTCTTCTAAACTTTGAGAGTGTCTAAAGTCTGCTGAACTATTACTTGAATGTCCATAATGTGGAACACGTATATTTCTTTTTGCTACTTTTTCTTTATCTCCAATTCCAAAAAATATATAACCAAATGCTCTTAAAAAACTATTACCTTTTTTAGATTTTTGTTGTTTTTTCATATCTCTTTTTATTTGACGAGGTGTTCTTACATCTTTTGGTGAAAAAAATTTTTTTAGCGGTTCAGATTTTATTTGTTCAGCAGTACTTTTTACAACTTTTTGGTCAGTATTTTGTACTACTTTCTTATCTTTCATATAAACATCCTCCTTTTTTATTTTACTGTACTCTTTTATTATAACACATTTGCATAAATTTGGCAAATTTCACCCTATTCGAATGAGAATGACATTGTAAAGTCTGTTCCTTCTAGTAATTTCATAATTACAGTTAAGTTTTGTTTTTTAGTTTGGTCATTTTTATCTTCTATTACCATTTTATAAACATATATATTTCCTTCGTTTGAACTAGAAACTGAACTTACTTTGTTTGTTTCAAATAATTTAGATTTAATGCTATTTGTAAAATCCTTTTCAGTTGGATAAGAATTATTTTTAAACTGGCTATCTAATTTGTTATATACATAAGTATAGTCTGCATCATTTATTGCATCTAAACATTTTTGTATATTATACCCAACTCTTTGAACAGTATTTGCTGAATTGTATTTTTCTAAGAATTGTGGATTGTCTATAGTGTAGTTATCTAAAAACACCTTGTAGTCTGTTATAGATGATGCATTAATAATATAAAATTTTTCATTTCTATCTACATATACATATTGGGTATATTTATCATTGTCATATGTGTTGTATTTATTAAAGTTCATTATCTCTATTTTATCTATATGGCTTTTTATATATTCTTTGTATTTATCTACACTTCCAAATTTTAATTCTTTATATTCGTTATCTAACATTTCGTATGAATATTCTGTGTCGCATAATGCACTATATTTAAAGTTATAAAAGTATTCTTTGCATATATCTTCTACATTTTTTATTTCATATTCAAAAGTATTATAATTTTTATTTGCTACACTTTCTATATTTATTTCTAATGTGTCTCCTACTTTTACATTATTGCATTCATGTTTTTTTAAATATTCTTCAGGATAAATTTTAAATGTATTATTAAGCATATCTAGTGTAACAGCTAGATAAAAGCTATTACTTTTTTTATTTGATATATCGCAATAAATTCCTGAAACAAAGTAAGTATTAACATTAATAGAGTTAGATATTTCGTACATATTTTTTATTACAATTTCAGGATTATATTGAATTGCAAAATTTTTTTCTATACTATCTTGTGTAATATTAAATTCTTGCATATATGTTTCGTCTAGCATATTATAAATAGCATTGTTAGCAAATTCCTTTTTTTCTTTAATTCCATCTTGTACAAAATTTTGCAATTCTTGTCCTGAAAGTTGTAATTTATATGTTTCTATATCATCTTTTGTTGTATTTAAATCTTTGCAATAATTATAATAATTATCTATAATCTCTTTTACCATAAAATAGTTATTTGTTACAGTAACTTGCTTTACATTTCTGTTAACAACCATTTCTGCTGGATCACTTGTTGGTGGGTCTGGTAAATTTGAAAAGTCTGTGTTTTTTATTATAGCTAATAAAATTATTATAACTAAAATTATTAACATTAGTAAAATAATTATCCATTTTATAAGTTTATTTTTATTCATATTTTTCACTTAATTCCTTTATTTTTAATTGGGTGCTCTTAAGGCCCAGTCTGGTGTATTATACATATTATATGGATTTGCTCTTTGAATTGCATTGGTACTTCCTGCATTATAAATTTGACCATTACCAGCATAAATTTCAACATGTCTAGCATAAGCACCTGCTTGTGTAGGAGCATAAAATAAGACGTCTCCTGGTTCTAATTTGCTTACATCATCAATACGTACCCATCCTTTGGCAATTAATGCTTCTGCCACACCACGTGTATTGTGACTACCCTCATTTGGTGCGAAAATTCCTGCTTCTTGTAGAACCCATGTAACATATGTTGCACAACAGGTAACTTTATTATTTTTAGAATTTTCAAAATTTAATGCTAAATTACTACCATCATCTGAATATGTATATCTGTTATCTTCCATATATTTATGAACTTTTCTTGCACTTTCTATTATACTTCCTCCTGAGGCAGATGAACTTGGTACAACAATTTCATTTCCAGCACCATCTGTATATTTTCCTGTAGAGAATAAAACCCACTGTGCATTATTTCTAGTACGATACTGAGGATTTTCCGCCAGTCCAGGACAATATTGCCTAATGCTCTCATCTGGTCTACATCCACATCGTTTAAACGCATCCAAAAAATTATCTATTTTAGCTCCTTCATCGCCCCATTGGTACATACAAGAAACTAATGCATCTATTTGAGACTCCTCTAATGTAATACCTTTACTCTCTGCTTTTTGCTTTACTACATCTCTTTTTTCTTGGATAAGTTCTTCTTCTATTTGATCTACAATCTCTACATCTATTTCAGCTCCTCTTTCGAAATCTTTTAAATCACTCTCACTTATACCTTTATCTGCAAATTTTTCAAGATGGTTCCAAGAATTACCGCCAGAGTAATAGCATACTCCAAATCCAAAATTTCTATTTCTATTCCTAAACTTTTCATCCAAATCATCATTTGGATCAAAATCGGGTTGAGCTTTATAATGCTGTTTATCTTCTGATATATAAAGGTAAATATATGGGTCAGAATTATAGTCTGTTATTGTACCATTTATATAACCCCTCATAGCTCCATTTTCAAATTGTCTTAAGAATTCCCTACCTGCAGACCCAGTTCCTCCAGATAGTGTGCTGAATGTATTTGTATTGAATGTTACGAAATTGAAAGTTGTTACTCCATAATCATTTCCGCTATATTTATACATAATGTATTTCATTGTATTTACCATTGGTCGTGTATGTTCGTTACTTTCTAATAATTCGAAAAGCATATCTGCTCCATTTTCTAAAAGTTCTCCTACTCCTGCAGTACCTTTATACAAATCTGGATATCTTACTACTATTCCTTCATCTGCTTTTGATTTAAATACCATGTCATTTTTATATGTTCCGTCAGCATTCAAATATTTTCCGTCTTCATTGCTTAACAAACTTAAAAATCTTTCTGTTCCATCTGTATATGTACTTGTTCCAGGTACAAAGGTTGTTTCGGTTACTTTTTTATATACGGAACGGTTCTTGCATGTTCTAGCTAATTTTATCTCATTCCATGTATAATCGCTTCTATTGGTTTCTCCACTATTTATTCTTTCTTTTTCAGGTTTTATTAAATAATTAAATATTGAATTTACATATCTGGGATTGCAATCAACCTCTGATTCAATATCACCATATTCCATATAATGAGTTCCATCTATTCTGCAATATTCTGTGGCATAATTTTCTTTTGTATGAGTTTCAGTTTCTATTTCCTCGTTTGTATTTAAGTTTCTTATTTCACTTTCATTACTTATTTCATCAAGTTCTCCGTCTTCATTTTCAGTGAAAAGTGTTGTTTCACTTGTTGTAGAATTTCCTGTTACTGTCTCTGTTCCATACCATACATTTACTTTTTTTATACCTATTTCATATCTAGACTCTTCTATCTTTGTAGTTTTTTTCGTTTGTTCTTTTGCAACATCATCATACGTTAAATCTTCATATGTTCTATCAATTAGTCTCTCTCTAAGTTCCTCTAGGTCTCCCTCTACTCCACGATATGTTCCAACAGGAATAATTTCTAAATAATATGTTCCTCCTATATTTTTTAAGTAACCGCAGTTATCTTCGTTTACTGGTGGCCAGTAATATACTCCATCTCCTGCCTTTTTTTTGATTATTGGCATCCAAGCATTGACTTGATTTACTATCTCTTGTTTATATAGCTTTATATATTCATGTTCGGGTTGTAAATCTTCGTAAGTTCCATTATCGTTTCTTCTTCTTTCATTTAGAAGTAGTGGCTCTCCATTAAGTGCACCACTAGCACTGTTTCTATCTCTTAGCCAATTTGTATGTACCTTCCATTTTCCGCTCTCGTAAATTTGGTTTATTTTTTCCATTGTATCATAATCATTAATATAATCTTGGGGTTTAGGAACATTATCAAGTAATAATTTAAGCCAATCTTTTATATAATAGTTTTCTCTATTAATACCTTCAGCATTCGGATAATCTCTTAGTATATCTTCTCCCTTTACAATATTATCAGCTGGTATTGGGTTTGAATCTATCCATCTTCCCCCAAGAATATTGTCATCATCTGTATATGAAAAATATATATTTGATATTGAAGTATCTCTCTGTCCGTTAACAGTAGTTTTTAAATCATATTTTTCATCTGTTATGTCTTCGGTTGTGTTAATAAGTTCATATAATTGCAAATCTATTGATTCATCATCAAGCATTGCAATTACTGCATCAATAAAATCTCTACTTCCTGATATTTCCATTAAATCTACAAAAAATTCAACTGGAGTAGTATATTTTGTTATATTAGTTTGATAATCTAATGCTACAAGCTCACCTGTTTCTGTAGATGACTCTATTTTTTTATTTACTAATTGATTATTTGGTTCTGTATATTCGTTGTTAAAATATTTTGTAGTTTCTGTATTGGTTGTTTTTGTAAATGCATACGTCCATATTTTTCCCCCATCAAATGCATAGCTATTTTTTAATGCTTCTTTTACCGAATTTTGGTATTCTTGTGGGTGATTTAAAAATTCGTGCTCATAAATCTCTTCTAGTCCTTCTTTTGTAAAGCAGTGCATATTATCTGTGGTTTGTTCGTTTTGTTCATCCTCTACACTTATAGGAGCATGTATATTAATTATTCCATTAGCTTTTAAATAAAAGTGACCAACTTCTAAACCATTATCATTATTATTATTATTGTTGTTATTGTTATTATTAAAAAGTTCTCCCCAATTAAAGGTAACAACATTCCAAAAATTTTCACCAAGGTCCATAGCTGAATCTACAAATGAGGATGCTACACATTCCCCATAATCAAAGGTATTATATACAACCTCATATGGACAACTAGCAAATACAATTTTTTTCATTTCTTCCAGCCTGTCTCCTACGGTAAAAGTGGTTTCTGTTGAAGAATATGCCTTAATAAGATTAAGGCCTCTTTGACCTGCTTCTTCTCCATCAAGTTCCATATATATTTCTGTATCTGTTAAATAACATGTTCTATAATATGAAAGTAGTAATTTCTTAAGAGTAAAGTCATCCAATCCAGCAGCTTCAACATCTATTGCTTGCTCTAATTGTTCCTTCATGTCTTGAAATTGACTTTGATTAATTATAACCTTAGGAGTAAATCTTTGATTTCGATATGCTTCTATATCAAAGTTTTCTATATTAAACCAACCCGCTACATCATTCCATATAGTAGCCGCTCCTTGTCTTATTGCTCCCAACGGATCTCGAAAGAAATTAATAATTGCTATTACTATGTCTTTTATTATGTTAATTATTGCATCTATAACAGCAAAAAATATGCTTGCTATTAATACAACAATAATTATTGGAGTAAGAATTGATGTTAAAAGTGATTTTTTGCTTTTATTTTTCTTCTTTTTCTTTTCTTCTGCCATATCTTATTCTCCTATTTTTACTAAATCTTAATTCTAAAACTAAATGTATCTGTATAATTTTGTGTATCTTGTGTGTATGTTTCATAATCTCTTATTACTTTATAAAACTGAATATATTCAGTTTTTTTATTTGAGCTACAAGATTTTTTAAATCTAAGTTTTATTCTTTTTATATCTTTTGGTTTTAATATTACATCTTGCTTATAGATTTTACTAATATATGTAGGATATGTAATGTTAGAATCGGCAATTAATTTTATGTTATCTGTACTGTTTAAACTATCTAACATAATAGTTTTGTTTGTTTTATTTCTTACTTCTATCTCGTATTCTTCATCTTCTGTATAAATTACTTTTTTAATTATCCTTGCGGATATCTCATTTACCTCTGTTTTTGTATCGCATTCTTCTGCTAATACAAAATTTCCAATAGAAACTTTTGGTGATTCTGCATTTTTTATTAATGTAATATAGTCTTGGTAAACATTATTTTCTTGATATTTACCAGTAGATAACATATCTGTTGTATACCTTATTCTATACACAGTATAGCTATCTGTTGATACCCATGATTGTAAGTTGTATGTTCTTTTTTCTGTAAAAATTGGATTATAATAGCTTTGTTTAAAAACATCTATTGTTTTATATATGTTTTCTCTGCAGTCTTCGCTTATTAGGTTATAAGCTTCTTCTATTTGTTTATTATTGCAATATTCTAAAAATTGGTTTACAACGTTTGTATCTGATTCATATTGTTCTTCTGAAATATCTTTTCCTTCTATAACGGTTTCTCTAGGTGTATATGCCTCTTTTACAGTATTATTATCTTCGTCTTTAGAGGTATTTTTAGTAAATGATAGTATAATAGTTGCAATAAATACAACTATTGCAACTATTATTAATTTTTTTCCTAAATCACTAATTTTATTTTTATTTCTTTTTATAAAATTACTAATTTTTACTCTAATCATTTTTTCTCCTTAATGAATGTAGCATTTAATTCATCAATCATTGCCTTTTCTTTTAGATTTTTTCCCTTATATTCAATTGGTTTTCCTTGTTTTGCTTTTTCTGATATTATTCTTTGTAAGTCGCATGCCATATCTCTACTTACGCCGAATTTTTCTTTAATTGCAAATGCTTGTTTTATATCGTTTATATTGGTCATATTATTTTTATAATAATAATCTTTTGCATCTGGTATATGCTGTTCTACAGTTTTGAAATTTTGATTAAATGTTGCATTTAAATTTTGTACATTTTTAGAACTACTATTAAATTGAGCAAATTTTGCATATTCTTTAACAGCTTCATCCATAGATAATCCATATTTTTTTTGGTCTGTATACATACTATTAATTATTTGTACGTTTGGTTGTACTCCCTTATCTATGTATCCACTCATTTTCTCTAATTTACCTTTTGCATCTTGCTCCGCATAGTCTTTAATTTTAGCTTCTGACTTATTAGGATACATTTCTCTATATTTTTCTATTAAATTATGTTCATGTACAACGAATTCTATATTATCTTTATTTTCTACAAATTCATTTTTTATTGCTTTCTGCTTCTCTTCGTTATATCCTCTGTATCTGTCTGGTATTTCTTTCCAATTAGAATGTCCTCCAACTACTTCGAATGTATCGCCAATACCATTTAATGCTTCAAATCCTGCCATTCCAATGTCAAATGCAGTACGAGCTACATCTGCTGCATTGTTTCCTATTGCTCCAAATACTTCTCTTATGCCTGTCTTTTTACTTGACTGAAAATCTTCATCCAAATTATCTTTTGTCCTAATTTGCGCATCATCTATTTGTGCATTGTCTATTTTTTCATTATCTGTTTGCGCACTATTTATTGATTCATTATTATCTTTGGTTCTAACTTGGCCATTATCCGTTTGAGTATTATTTCCTATTTGTGTTTCTGCATTTTGTATGTTAATTGCTGCTTGACCTATTTGTAATGTGTTAGCACCCATTGATGCATTTGTTTCTGATTCCTTATTTTCTTCTGTTTCTAATTGTTCCTGTTCTTTATTTGGATCAGGTCCACTAATTCCATGTTCAGCCAAATAATGTTCATACTCTTGATCTCCTGGTCTTATTCCTTCTGCTTTCAGTTCGTCTTTCTGTTCATCTGTTAATCTTGAATCCCAATCAGGTTCAATTTTTATTTGCTCATTATCTGTTTGAGTATTATTTCCTATTTGTGTTTCTGCATTTTGTATGTTAATTGCTGCCTGACCTATTTGTAAAGTATTTCCATCTGTTGGTACATTTTCTTTTTTCTGTGTTTCTGATTGTTCTGGTTCTTTATTTGGTTTTGATGTACCAATATTTATAGCATCACTACTATCACCTACCACACGTGCATTTGGGTCAGGTCCTTTAATTCCATAATTGCCCAAATATTGTTCGTACTCTTGATCACCAGGTTCTATTCCTTCTGCTATCATTTCGTCTTTCTGTTCATCTGTTAATCTTGAATCCCATTGTGGTTTTGGTGAACCT
>CANQAB010000039.1 GCA_947589445.1 uncultured Clostridia bacterium
TGCAAGACTTATTTTAAAAAAAATTAAATTTCATTTGTTTTTTATATCTAACAATTGGAAAAAATGGAAAAGAGAACCGTCCCATTTTCCAATTGGAAAAATGGAAAAGAGAACCGTCCCATTTTCCACCAAAATCATAATCTTG
Organism: uncultured Clostridia bacterium; assembly: GCA_947589445.1. Classification (GTDB taxonomy): domain Bacteria; phylum Bacillota; class Clostridia; order TANB77; family CAG-508; genus HGM13634. The sequence goes on from CANQAB010000039.1 coordinate 146, forward strand.
TTGCAAACATGCCAATTATAAATCCTAATATATTTCCTAATGCTGGGAATCTTCCTTTATATAAATTGTTAGATTCAGGAAGTAATTCTCCTGATACGATATAAAGCATTGCTCCTCCTGCAAATGCTAAACACGTAGCAATGATTTTTTGAGAAATAGCTCCTATTAATGCACCAAAAAAAGCTCCTATTCCTGTTGTTACTCCTGACATTACAACATAGAAAATTACTTTGGATTTTTTCATGCCACCACTTTTCATAGGAACTCCCATACTGATACCTTCTGGTATATCATGTAAGCATATAGCAAGTGCTAAAGAATACCCTAATTTTAATGATGCTTCGAATCCAGAGCCTATAGCTAATCCTTCTGGAAAATTATGTAGTGCCAAACCTATACTCACTATTATACCGGTCTTTAAAAGATTATTGTTTTTCGTATTTATTCCATTTCCTACATTTCTAAATTTTTTTTGTACTATAATATCACATGCTATCATACAAAAGACACCTAACAAAATCCCTATTATTGTACTGGATATACTGGTTAGTTCCATACTTTCTGGTATTAAATCAAAGCATACAACGGAAAGCATTAGCCCAGACGCTAATGATAAAATAAAACTTAAAAACTTATTAGATGTGTTTTTAAATGATACTCCTATAATTCCTCCTAATGTAGTGCCAAATGTCCCAAAAAATAATCCAATTAATGTGGTTTGCAATAAATAACTCATAAACTTTACCTCTTTTAAAGTTTATGAGTTATATTTTATATTATGAATTTTATTATTCTCCTTTTAATCTTTCTGCTCTATCTGCCGCAATTAGTGAATCTATTAATTCATCTAAATCTCCATTTAAAAAGTTATCAAATTGAAAAATGCTCATACCTATTCTATGGTCTGTAATTCTTCCTTGTGGATAGTTATATGTTCTTATTTTTTCGCTTCTATCTCCACTTCCTACCTGAGATTTTCTTGCACTTGCAAGTTCTGCATCTTGTTTTGCTTTTTCTTGTTCATATAATCTTGATTTTAACAATCTCATTGCGTATTCTCTATTTTGTAGTTGGGATCTTTCTGTTTGGCATTCTGCTACCATTCCTGTTGGTATATGAATTAATCTTACAGCTGATGAGGTTTTATTAATATGCTGTCCTCCTGCTCCTGAAGACCTAAATACTTCCATTTTAATATCAGCTGGATTAATTTCTATTTCTACATCTTCTACTACAGGAAGCATAGCAACTGTTGCTGTTGATGTATGAATTCTACCACTACTTTCTGTATCTGGAACTCTTTGAACTCTATGAACACCACTTTCAAATTTTAGTCTACTATATACACCTTTTCCTGTAATCATGAAAGATATTTCTTTGTATCCGCCAAGCCCTGTTTCATTTTCATTTAAAATTTCTAATTTCCAATGTTTTTTTTCTGCATACATTGAATACATTCTAAATAATGTTCCTGCGAATAATGCTGCTTCTTCGCCTCCTGCTCCTCCTCTAATTTCACATATAATATTTCTATCATCATCTGGGTCTTTAGGAATTAATAATATTTTTAATTCTTCCTCTAATTTTGGTAATTGTTCTTTTGAAGAATAATACTCTTCTTCTGCAAGAGCTTTCATATCTGGGTCTAGCATTAATTCTTCTGCATCGCTCATTGCTTGTTTTACTTTTTTATATTCTCTAAATTTTATTACTACATCTTCAATTGCTGCATGTTCTTTAATTGCCTTTTGCCACTCTGATTGATTTGCAATTACTTCTGGATCTGAAATAATTTTAGTTAATTCTTCATATCTTTTCTCTACTGCCTCTAACTTTTCAAACATAAAATTTCTCCTTGCATTAAAAATCTATTGTTTATTATATAATAAAACTTTAATTTTTTCAAGGCATTTATATAAATTGAACCAAAAAGGGACAAACCCCAATTGGTACGTCCTGCCTCTTACCCACAAATTACAATTTATAGTTCTACCTTGTTATAATTTACGTTTAATTGCTTTAATATATCTTCCTCTCTATTTGTACAAGTAAAAATTATAATCTGTTTTTGATTATATTCTTTAGATAAATATTCTAATATATTTTTTAAACGTTCTGAATCATAATAGGCAAATGATTCATCTAATACTATTGGCATATTTTCTTTTGTAATTTCTTTTATTGTAGCCAATCTTAATGATAAATACAATTGGTCAATTGTTCCTACACTTAAATTTTCTGCATTAATATATTCCCCTGTGTTTGCTTGTACTATTATTTCTCCATTTGTGTTAATGCTTACTTTTTTATATATACCATTTGATATTTTTTCCATTGCTATAGATAATTCTTCTGTAAATTTTGGCGTAATTTGCTCTTTCATTTTATTATATGCAATATCCAAATAGGTTAATGCTCTTTTTATATTTTCTCTTTTTTCTTCTAATACTTGTTTTTCTTCTTGCAAGCTTTCTAATTCTTCTTCTATATTAACTAACCTCTCTAGCTTTGGTAGTATTGTATTATTATCTATTTCCAATGTATGTAAGCTTAAAGTATTCTCGTTTATTTTCCTTTGTTTTTCATCTATTTTATCCAATAAATCCTCTAAATTCTCTATCTTGTTTTCTTTCTTTATGTTTGCTAAGTTCATCTCATAGTTTTCTTCTATTGCTTTTAAATTGATTATTTGCTTTTCTTTATTTTGCTCTAATATCTTAATTTTTTCTTCTATTTCTTTTTTCTTTGCTTTTAATTGCTTTTCTATTCTTTCGCGTTTTTTTATATTAATAATGATATATATTAAATAGGCAATTATTATTATTCCTGAAAAAATTATATTTATAGTACTACTTTTTATAAATATAAAATTTAATATAATTAATGATAATACAATTGGTAATATAATTATTACATTTTTCCATATTTTTGCTTTTTTTTGTGTTTTATAATTATCTTTTTGAACTTTTGAAATTTCAATTTCTTTTTCCAAAGAATTTATCATTTCTTTACTAACTTTTATTCTGCTTTCATCTTCCTTTAGTTTTTCTTTTTTAATATTAACTAATCTTAATTTTTCTAGTTGTTCTTGTTCTTCATCAATCAATTCTTTTTTTTCGCCTATTCGTTTTTCTATAATAAATTTATTATCTTTATAAGTTTCTAGTTCATCTTTCTCTTTTGATAATTGTTCTATTCTTTTTTCTATTACATTAATTGGTCTTTCTTTTGTATTTGCTGTACCAACCTCATCATTTAATTTCTTTTTTAACTTATTTACAATAGCTTCATAAGATGTTGTGTCTTCTCCTGTGCCTAGTATATTTGATATTTTTTGTATTAATGTATTTTGTGTTTTGTTATCTAACTTTACTTCTGTTTGCTTTGTAATAATAGATGATGTAAATATATCCTCTTCTAATCCAAATTGGTCATAAAAAAATTGATTTCCTTTTGTTTTATCTATTGTATAGTTTTTACTAACGTCTTCTAAATTTTGATTAAATACCTTAGGATTTTTTTTCCTAAAATCTCTATATATTTCATAGCTTTCACCATTATCTAATTCGTACATTATTTTTCCTGAAAAATCTTCATTATTCCATGGTTCATATTTTTCATTTTCTGGAATAGAACCTCCATTTTTATTTTTAGACAATCCATAAAACATTGAAATAATAAATTTTAGTATAGTCGATTTTCCTGATTCATTTTTTCCATAAATAAGATTTATACCACTTTTTAAATTTATTTCTGTATTTTTTACTTTCCCAAATCCATTTATTTTTAAGTTTCTAATTTTCATGCTTATACTCCTATTTTTATATAAATTGCAATTTGTTACATTAAGTTTAATACAATTTCTATGCTATCTAAAATTTTCTCTTTATTTTCTTCGTTTATCTGTTCTAATAACTCTTTTACAAATATTCCTTTTAAAGACTGCTCCTTTGCTATTTTTTCTAAGTCATATTCTTTTTTTGTACTGTTTTTAATTTTTATAATGTTTACATTAGTTACATACTTAATCAAATCATTTATATCATTTTCTATATTTTGTGTTCCGGTTAATATAATTTTATAATATTTTGACTCTTCTAGCTGAATAGCATTTACTGTTTCTATTAATTCTTCCTTTGAGCTAATATTAGATATATCAATTTTTTCTTCTACATACTCTTTATTATCTAATACTACGAATTTTAACGAAACATTTTTTGTTTCTTCATTAATATTTCCAACAATCATTCCATGCTTTCCTAATTCGTCAAAACCACCCGCTATTGTTGAACCAGGATATATTATTTTTTTATTTTCTTCAAAATTATTTTTATGAATATGTCCAAGTGCAATATAGTTGAAGTCTGTATTGTTAAGCTCTGATTCTAGTATTGGATTATAATCTCCTAACGTATTTGATGTTCCATCTAAGTCAGCATGCATAATTAATATATTTATTTTTGATTCATCTAGTTCTTTTGGTAGATTAATTTTTTCTGAATAAAAATCTGTAAAACCATAACCATATATATTTATTACTTTATTTTCAATTTTTTCTAGTTTTGTGAAAATATGTACATTTTCATTCCATTCATATTGATTATAGTAAGAATTATTTAAATATGGATCATGATTTCCTGGCGTGATATAAATTTTAGTATTAGGAATTTGTTTAAAACAGCTATTAATATATTCAATAGTACTTTTTCTTACATACTCGTTTTCGTATAAATCACCTGCTATAAATAAATATTCTACTTTATTTTCTTGTATATAATTAATCATTTTTTGAAATGCATTTCTTTGTTCTATTCTTCTTTCTTCGGCTAAACCATTTTTTGATAATATAGTAAATGGCATGTCAAAATGCATATCTGCTATATGTATAAACTTCATATTTTCACCTTAACTTTAATTTAATTTTATCTATTTTATACCATACTAAAAAAAATAAGTCAATAGATTTTACGAACATTTATTCTAAATCTATTGACTTATTTTATCTTTTCTATTCTTCATCATCTATTGGTCCGAATAACTCATCAAATTTTGCTTCCAACTCTTTTTGTAAATCCATCTCTTCTTGAGATCTTTCTTCCTGCGTTTCATTTACGCTTTCAAAATCTTCCTGCGGTAATATAGGTGCTTCATCTTTATATTGTGCACCTACTTTTACAGGTTCTTTTACTTTATTTTCTGATGAATCTGTTTCAAATAAATCATCTAAAGAATCTATTTTTAATTTATCTTCTTCTTTTTCTTTTCCTTTATTAGGTACATAAGGATTATATGGATTGTATTTTCTCCATTCCCCCCTTTGTATTCCTTGAAATTCATTATGACTAATCGTCATACTTTGTAAATCTCGTAGCATTCTAGGTTTTTCAAAATAATAGTATTTTCTTGCCTTAATAGGCTTTATTCCTTTTTCAAATATAATACAAAGGTCATTATCCATTCTTCTTAATTCGTCTGGAGTCATTAAAGCTCTTGCCATAATTTGTTCAGATGCATTATATCCTTGTATCCAATAATTATGTTTGTCTCTGTTTTTTGATAACTGGTCTTTTGATATTGTTTTTTCTCCTAATGCTTTTGAGAAATATTCTACTGTTTTTTGTGAGTTACTTCCTAAAAATACATGTGTATCGCAGTTACCTATTATTGTTTCATAGGACTTTTCATAAACTGCTTCTAATTGGTCTAAGTTTTGCAAAATAACACTAAATGATATTTTTCTACTTCTTGATGTAGATATTTTTTTATCAAAATCTGGTACTCTACCAATATTTGCAAACTCATCTAGTATAAAATAGGTTGGCATTGCTAATGCTCCACCATTTTTATCTGCAAAGTTATATAGTTGTTGTATCATTTGTGAGAAGAATATAGTAAGTAAGAAATCGTATGCTGTATGTGTATCTGATGAAATAACATATACCGCTGTTTTCTTTGTTCCTATTTCTTCAAAGTTAATTGTATCTGTTGATGTTAACTCTGCTATTTCTTTTGAATCAAATTTACCAAGTTTTGATTGTAAAGATGATAAAATTGAACTATATGTTTTATCTGGTGCAATTTCAATAGATTTATAGTACATTCTTGCAGGATGATCGTATGGTAATTGATTTATCAATTCTGTAAGTAAGTTACTTCCTCCATTATTATTTGCTGCTCTTACTAATTCTGCACAGCTTGCTAAGTTTTGCTCTTCATCTGGTCTAGTTGCCATTAAATAGTATATTAAAGATTTTAATAACATTTCTGCCATATCATCCCAATATGGGTCAGCTTTTCCACTCTCTGTTTGTTGTCCTTTTACAATAGTATTAGCTATAACATCTACATCTAATTCGCTAGATACGTGCATTAAAGGGTTATATCCATCACTGAATTGTGGATCCACTAAATTTAATACTTTTATTTCATATCCATTCTTCTTTAAATATCCAGCTGTTTTATCATAAAGTTCTCCCTTAGGGTCTGTAAAAACATAAGATCCCAACATTTGATAAGCATTTGGTATAGAGTATGATGCAGATTTACCAGAACCTGAACCGTCCAACAACCAATACGTTTACATTTCCTCTTTTATCTACTGGTAAATAATTTCCTTCTGCTAAAATAATTCCTTTTTTATTACTTAATATTCTGTATTGCTCTCCTCTTTGACTCCAGTCACTAGAACCATGCTCAATATCAGCATATTCATTTTTAGGGGCATTTCTAATCATTCCTATAATTGCAAAAATAATCCATAGAAATGTAAATTTCCATAGTACTCCCCAAAAGCTAGGAAGATATGCTGGTGTAAAAACTATTCCAAAGCTAGACAAAGGACTAAATGCATAAGTTGAAAATGTAGTTATACATTTTCCTAAGTCAAAGCTCCCATTTACATTTGCTTCTGCAATTCCTGCTCCCATAGGCATAACAAATACTATGACAATAAATAGCCATAGTATTGCATAAACTATTAAATATTTTCTTGTTTTTTTAATTGCTCCTTCAACTTTGTAATTCATTTGAATTCACCTTCTCTTTAGTTTTATTTTGACCTATCTTCCTCTTTTATATTTTCTTCTAATGGTATAATCAAATCTAAATCTTCTCTTTCTACATATTTTACTGTTCTTTCCGGTGGCCAATCAATAGAAATTTCTTTTGGTTGTTCTTTTGACATTATTTATTCCTCCCTTTTGCTACTCTTTAATTCTTGGGCTTCCACCCAACAAATTAAATTTGTCATTTTCTTCTCTTATTTCAAATGCAAAATAAGATTTATATGGTTTAAGCTTACACTTTCCTTTTACTTCATTTGTTTTTTCATCAAAGTATAATACAGGCTTTATTTCTTCTGCTGTTTCTGGGTCTATAATTGAAATTGGTCTTTGCAAATTTGGTGTATAATTAAATTCTCTGTATGAACCTTCTTCTTCTGTATATAATGTATCAAATTTAAATGGCATTGGTTTCTTTGAAATTTTTACTTGATTTTGTTCAACAATACCATTATTAATAACAACTTTATTCCTACCGAAAGATAAGATAACTATTTTATCTCCTTCATTTGAAGGATTGTCTACATAGTATGTTCTTTTTATGCTATCTCCTCTTATTTCTGATGTACTGTCAAGTCGTTCTACTGTGTATTTTGGAGAATTTTTTTGATATTCTTTTTCTGTTTCATTTATTTTATAAATTACTGTGTTTACATCCTTTGGGTCTGTTATACTAAAATGTTTCCCCTCTAGATTTGCCATTTTATTACACCTCTTTCTACTGTTATGATGCAATATATTTTTCATTTGTTTTTACAACTATAGTTAATTATACCTTATATTGCAACAAAAGTCAATAATTTGGTTCAAAATTATGTTAACGCAATTTATTATTTAAATTGTAACCAAAAATGGACAGCCTCCAATTGGTCCATCTTGCCTCTTACCCACAAATTACAATTTATTTAATATATGTTACGTGGATTAAAAGAAGAAATTTCTTTTAATTTTATAAACATTTCTTTTTCTTCATCTGTTAGCTTCTTAGGAACCATTACTTTTATGTTAGCAATTAAATCTCCTCGTCCTCCTTTTGAGTCTTTATAGCCTTTTCCTGGTATTGTTACTGTTTCACCACTTTGAACACCTTGTGGTATTAGCACATTAGATTCATCATCTATACCTACTACATTTGCTCGTGTTCCCAAAGCCGCTTCCCAAGGTGTTAAAAATAAATCTGTGTACAAATTGTAACCTTTTATTTGGAATCTACTATCATTTTCTATATTTATATTAATAAATAAATCTCCATTACTTCCCCCATTTATTCCAGTTTTTCCTTGACCTAATAACCTTATTTTTTCATTATTTCTTATACCTGCTGGAATTTTAACGTTAAAAGTTTTCATTTTTCCTTCTACAGTTCTTAATGATATTTTTTTATTAACACCATAAAATGCATCTTCAATTGAAACATCAATTGAGGTTTCAACATTTTCTCCTTTGATTGGAACTTTTTTAGTTTTTCTTTTAGACTCTTTTTCTTCGTCTATTTTATTTTCTCTTAAATCTCCAAAAAATAAATTAAAAAAGTCACTAAATACTGAACCTGAACTGCGTTTACTCTCTTCATATTTAATTTTTTGTTTAGCAACATGATTATTCCACATTCTATCGTATTTTCTTTTAGAGCTATTATTAGATAATACTCTATATGCTTCATTTATATCTTTAAATCTTTCTTCTGAAAAATTGCTTGTAGCATTAACATCTGGATGGTATATTTTAGCCTGTTCTCTATAAGCAGTTTTTATTTCAGAACTAGATACTCTACTATTTTCTAATCCTAGAATTTTATAATAATCCTTAAAAATCATTCTAACGTCCATTCCTTTCTAGCACTAAAATTTCTTAATAATGTACGTGGAATCATTATATCAATTCTTTATGTAATTTTCAATATAAAAAATAAAAAATTGTAATTTGTTGGCTAACCCACAAATTACAATTTATTTTCTAGTGATATACTTATTAATTTATCTAACAAATCCGAATAATTTATTCCCACGTATTCAAAAAGTTTTGGATACATGCTAATAGTAGTAAATCCTGGTAATGTATTAATCTCGTTAATATATATTTCGTTTGTTTTTTCATTTACAAAAAAATCTACCCTAGATAAACCCTTTCCATCAATTGCTTTAAATGCTTTTATTGCTAATTTTCTAATTTTATTTGACATTTCTTCTGTTATATTGGCTGGTATTAAAGTTTTAGATTCGTTGTTTTTATATTTAGCATCAAATGTATAAAATTCCTCTGCTGGTTTTATCTCTCCAACACAAGATACCATTACATCTTCATTTCCAAGTACAGCACACTCTACTTCTTTTCCAAATATTCCTTCTTCTATTAATATTTTTTTATCATATTTAGATGCATATTCAATTGCGTTTTCTAATTCTTGCTTATTATTTGCTTTGTTAATTCCTACGCTTGATCCAGAATTAGATGGCTTAACAAACATTGGATACTTTAAATGACTATTAATTGTATCTGTAATTTCTTTTAAGTTCATTCTTTTTTCATTAAATTGATTATCTACATAAATATATTTATCTTTGTGTTTTCTTATATATTCATATTTTGCTTGGTTCAGTCCAGCTTTTTCAAATATAATTTTTGTATAGGTTTTATCCATTCCTAAGCTAGATGCTAAAATACCGCATCCTACATAAGGAATACCAAATAATTCAAATAAACCTTGTATAGATCCATCTTCCCCTCCTAAACCATGTAAAACTGGGAATGCAATATCTAATGACTTTAAAACTTCTTCCACATTTTCTATTCTTTTTAAATGCTTTGAAATGTCTTCCTCTATACTTAAGACTTTTATCTCTTCCACTTTCTTTTGATATAGATACCAGTTGCCTCTTTTATCAATATAAATTGGTATTATTTTATACTTTTCTTTGTCCAAATTACTAATTACAGATGTTCCAGATATTTTAGATACATCATGTTCTGAAGAAATCCCTCCAAAAATAACACCTAACTTTAATTTTTTCATATACACTTAATATCATTCCCTTCTAGATTATTCTTTTATGGCTTCTATAATTTCATTAAAGTGCATTCCATTAGATGCTTTTACAAGCACTACATCTTTTGGATTTAAGATAGTTCTTAATAATTCTATTGCTTGACTATTTTTCTCATAGGTATATACTTTTATATCTTTGCCTTTTTCTTTTACTGTATTACTGATTATTTTAGCTTCATCTCCTACTGTAACTATAATATCTATTTTATTTTTTACAACTTCTTCTCCAATTTTTTTATGCATCTCATGTGAAAAATTTCCTAACTCTAATACATCTCCTAGAACTGCAATTTTTCTTTGCGATTGTAAAGAACTTAAATACTCTAAAGCAACTTTCACTGATTCATAACTTGCATTATAACAATCATTAATAATAGTAATATTTTGTTTGTTTTTAATTATTTCCATTCTGCTTTGTGTAAGAGTAAATCTTAAAATTCCGTCCATAATACTTTCCATATTGATATCATACTCTAATCCTACTGCAATAGCTGCTAAACTATTATAAACAAAATGTTTACCAGCTACTGGAACATTTATAGTATAAATTTTATTATCCTTTTTTATTTCAAAAGAGCTACTATCTTCCATTATATGTATGTTCTTCGCTTGATAATTACTTTCATTTTCTATTCCATATGTTATATGTTTATGGTTATCTTTATTATTCATATTCCATAAACTTAATAAATCATTATCATTATTAAAAATAAGATTTCCCTTATCCTCTAATCCTTCTAGAATTTCTAATTTTGCCTTTAATATATTTTCTCTTGAACCTAATATGCCAATATGAGAACTTCCAATTGTAGTAATAACTGCTGTAGTCGGTCTAGCAATTTTAGTAAGTAAACTAATTTCGCCAAATGCACTCATTCCCATTTCTAATACCATTGCATTATGCTCTTTTAATTTTAAAATAGTTAATGGTAATCCTATTTCATTATTATAATTTCCTTCTGTTTTAAGTACTTTATATTTAGTACTTAAAACACTAGCAATTATATCTTTTGTGCTTGTTTTTCCTACACTACCTGTAATTCCAATAACAGGTATATTATATAAACTTCTTTTATATTCTGCCAATTCTTGTAATGCCTTTACTACATTTGGCACTAAAATAATAAATTTATTTGCATATGTATCAATTTCTTTTTCATCTATTTCTATATCTTGTAAGATACATCCCTTCGCTCCATTTTCTAATGCTTTTTTATATAGAATACTTCCATTTATTCTTTCTCCTTTAATGCCAAGAAAAATATCCCCTTGATTAATTTCTCTTGTATCTTTAGAAAAATTTTCACAAACTTCATTTTCATCTCCACAAATTAATTTTCCTTTGCATATTCTTACAATATCCTTTACAAGTATATTTTTCATATTTTACCTCTTTCATTTATTTTATATAATTATATGCTATCAAGTTAATTATTACAATATTTATTTTAATTATACGCTTTTTTAAAAGAAATTGGTTACTATTCAATATTAGAAAATACCTGGTTTCAATATTAAAGTGTGAAATTTTAAATTTAAATAAATTTTAAAACTTCACACTTTAAATTATTATAGCTTAAGTCTAATGAATTGAATTTATAATTTAGACTTTTCTATTTGCTATTTCTATTGCTTTTGTTACAATGTTACCACAGTCTTTTGATGAAACATTTTGCCATCCTCCATCTCTTTTTACTGTTTCATAAACACCTAACTCCTTAGCAATTTCCTCTTTTAAATTTTCAGACATAATACTTGTTCTTCTAGACATAATTACCTCCAAAAAATAAAACTTGATTACTTAAATTGTAATTTGTTGGTCACTATATCTATATCCGCTCCCGGTAATTTATTTAAATTTTCATCGCAACGCCCCAACTGCGCAGAGTATGTATTGCAAAATTTCCTTGCGAAAATTTTTCTAAACATACTCTAAGCTTGCCGGTCCCCACCCGTAACTTGCTCGAAAATTTAAATTGAAATCACCTCGCGCTACTCTACTTGCTTTAACAAGTTTCAATATAATGCAAAATTACATTCTCAGACTGTTTTGAGACTTTTTTGAAAAATTAGATCCCGACAGCCCTTTGA
>CANQAB010000040.1 GCA_947589445.1 uncultured Clostridia bacterium
ACAAATGTTCGTAATACAAAAAAGGAGAGATTTATTATGGATAATGCAAATGGAGATATTATAATATATCAAACAGATGATGGATTAACAAAAATAGATGTTAAAATACAAAATGAAACAGTATGGTTATCTCAACAACAAATGGCAGAGTTATTCGGTACTTCAAGAACAAATATTATAGAACACATAAATAATATTTATTTAGAAGAGGAACTTGATAAAAAATCAACCTGTCAGAATTTCCGACAAGTTCAAAAAGAAGGAAATAGAAATGTTTCAAGAGAAATTCCTTTTTATAATTTAGATATGATAATTTCTTTGGGATATAGGATAAAATCTAAAGTTGCTACTAATTTTAGGAAATGGGCAACAGAGAGATTAAAAGAATATATGATTAAAGGTTTTACAATGGACGATGAAAGACTTAAAGGAAATGGTGGCGGTAACTATTGGAAAGAATTACTTGCGAGAATTAAAGATATTAGATCATCTGAAAAAGTATTATATAGACAAGTTCTTGATTTATATGCAACTGCAGTAGATTATAATCCGAAAGATGAAAAATCAATTGAATTTTTTAAAATTGTTCAAAATAAGTTGCATTATGCAACTCATGGACATACTGCTTCAGAAGTAATATATGAAAGAGCTGATTCAAAAAAGCCTTTTATGGGTCTAACAACGTTTAAAGGAGATATTCCAGTATTTAGTGATGTAGTTATTGCTAAAAATTATTTAAGTGAAGAAGAATTAAAAGTTTTAAATAATTTAGTATCGGGATATTTTGACTTTGCTGAAATACAAGCGATAAGGCATAATCCAATGTATAGATAAGATTATATATAGTGGTATTAGAAATAATAATAAACCATATGGAATTATGATGAATATATACGAAGATAAATTTTGTGTATTTGAAGTGTGGAATATAGAGAGGTCATTAACAAAAGATATAGAATTAGACAGATAATTCTATATCTTTTAAAACCTATAACCATCCATTATCAGAAAGAACTTGTTTAGTAATATTGCTTAATTTACCTGCTTTTTCTAACTGATGTATTTCAGATTTGCTATAAAATTTAGCATTTTTTAAATCAGTTGCGGAACTAATTGAGTTTCCTTTATAATCTGCTGACCAATATATAATAATGCGATGTTCATTAGGTGAATTTATAATTTCATAAGTTTTTAGTTGATGAATATTGCATATTTCTAAACCAGTCTCTTCCATAACTTCTCTTTTGACAGCATTTTTCATGTTCTCAAATAGTTCAATACCTCCACCAGGTGTTATAATCATTCCTCTATTGGGTTCTTTGTCTCGAATACCTAATAGTAATTTATCATTGTATTTTATTAAAGCTGAACAACCGACTCTTATATTATTCATAGTAAATCCCTCCATTTAAAGAATATAATAAATTAAAAATTTTGTCAATTTATTTAGTAAAGAAATAAAATAATATGTTAATTTAGAAAGAAGGTTATAAATATGAACATATATTTAGACAATAGCTCAACAACGAAAATAGATGAAGAAGTATTAAAAGAAATGTTGCCATATTTACAAGAAAATTATGGCAATCCATCATCAGCATATAGAATAGGAAGAGAAAATAAAGCTATTATAGAGAATGCAAGAGAACAAGTTGCAAAAATATTAAATGCTGATACTGAAGAAATATACTTTACAAGTGGAGGTAGTGAATCAGATAATATGGCGATAAAGGGGGTAGTTTTTGCAAACCAAGATAAAGGGAATCATATTATTACTAGTAAGATAGAACACCCAGCTGTTTTAGATACGTGTAAGGAGCTTGAAAAATGTGGATTTGAAGTAACCTATATAGATGTGCACAAAAATGGAATTATTGATTTAAAACAGTTAGAAGATTCTATACGTGAAGATACAATACTAATATCTATTATGTTTGCGAATAATGAGATAGGAACAATTGAACCAATTAAAAACATATGTAAAATTGCTAGAGAGCATAATGTTATATTTCATACAGATGGTGTTCAAGCAATTGGAAATATAAAAATAAATGTTAAAGAGTTAGAAATAGATTTACTTTCATTATCAGCACATAAGTTTTATGGACCAAAAGGAATAGGGGCATTGTATGTAAGAGAAGGCGTAAATTTTAGAAAATACTTAAATGGTGGGCACCAAGAAAGAAATAAGCGAGCTGGCACAGAAAATGTTGCGGGAATTGTTGGATTAGGAAAGGCTTTAACATTAACATATAATAATTTTGAAGATAAGAACGAATATCTATATAATTTAAGAACATATCTAATAAATGAAATAAACAATAATATACCAGATATTAAAATAAATGGAGATTTAGAAAATAGGTTACCAGGAAACATTAATATTTCAATTAAAGGTGTAGAAGCGGATAATATACTTAATGAATTAGATAAAAAAGGAATATTTATATCAACTGGAAGTGCTTGTACAACTGGAAGTATTGAATCTTCACATGTTTTAAAAGCGATAGGATTATCTGATGCTGAAGCTCATGGCTCAATAAGAATTTCTTTAGGAAAGTACAATACAAAAGATGAATTAAAATATTTTGTAGTAGAATTAAAAAAGATTATAGAAAAATTAAGAAAATATTCAGTCTTATATAATTAATTTACATGATATAGAGATAAATAGTGATTGCATGATGATAAAATAATTTAGGAGTATTCAAGTCTTAAGTGAAATTTAAAAATTGGAGTATCCTACCAAAAGTGGAATGAAAAAATATGCAGAGTGCAACAAACTTACTCTGCAATTTTTAATATAAATAAGGCAAGATGGTTGACCATATTTTTAAAATACTATATAATATTTTTGTAACATTAAAAAAATAATTTTAATGGACTAATAAGCATTAATTAGTAAGATGAAATATTGCTAACAATGTTCACAATTTGTTCGCAGGAGATAAATACATATAATAAAATAAATACAATAAATACTATATATATAAATTGTTACCTGTCTGTAAAAACCTTGAAATACAGATAATACTATATGTACTATATATACTAATAGGGACAGAACTTGTGGAAGTGGGAAAAAATACAAGAACTGCTGTGGTAAAAATCAGTAATATCACTATTTTAGAGATTTGAAAAAATACAAAAACAGTAAGAAATATACAAATTGTTGCCCAAATATAAAGAAAAGTTTCGGAGGAGTAAAAATTAATGGGGTTAAAAGAATGGCTTATAAAAAAACTAGAAAAAGATCTAGAATCTTCAGCAGGCCATATAGATTTAGAAGAGTTAAGTGAAGAAGAAAGAAATAAATGTTTTACTAAATTTGGAGAAGGGGATAAAAATTTAACAAAATTCTTAAAAATAGCATATGAAAATGGAGCACCGAGTATATTCTGTTGTTCGGGACATGGAATAAGAGAACCATATGTTGTTTTGAAAGTTACTAAGGAAAATATAGAACTTTTAAGAAAAGTTGGTAGGGTTTTATCTAAAAATCATGTAAGTACTAATTTCGAAAATAATTACCAAAGAGGTTTATTGGTAGAATATAGGGGAGTTAACAGCAAAGACTTTTCAACAGAATGGCTAGAACTTGCAAGTCAAATTATAGAAACACCAGAATTATTTGATGATAGTAATCCAGAAATCTATTATCATCAAGAAATATGTAATTCCTATAAACCGTTTGGGTATGATTTAAAAAAGAAATTATTAGATCATTTAAGAGGAACAAAAAAAGAATTACCTGCACGGTAATAATGAACAAAATGAAACGAAAACTCCATCATGGGTACTTAGTGAAAAACAAAAACTTGAATTAAATGAAAGAAAAAATAAAGGTACATTAAATAGATCTAAAGATAATAAAGAATTGGAATTATAGTAATTTTAGAAATTATAATATTCAGTAGGTCACTTCTTGTGATTCTGGAAAAAGTATAAGAATTGCTGTGGAAGAAACCAATAATACAGTAATTTCAATGATTTGACAAGTAACATAAAGTTTTTGATTTGTAAAAAATATTTAAAATGTGTACAAAGCAAAAGAGTTAACATAAAAATGTTAACTCTTTTTTGGTAAGTTTAGTGATTATATTATTTATATTAGAATTAAATAGAATATTAAAGATTAACAATACAAAAAATAATAATACTTGTACAAATATATATGATTAAAAAAATTATATGATGGTAATATAAAAAACGGAAAAGGATTAATAATTATTAAGGAAAAAGATGTTTAATATGATTTATTGGAAAGAGGACATATAATTAATAATCTAAAAAAGTTATTAAGTAGCAAAGAAGGTGATTATTATTTATGATTTTGACTCATGCTTATATGAATATAAAAAATTTGATGTATAGAAATGTTTAAGTATAGTAGAGTATACATTTTTTAATAATAAAATGACTATAAATAATTGAAATCCATAATAAATTATGATATATTAGATAAAACTAAAATATCATAATAATAGATGAATTTATAAATTTAGTAAATAGAAAATGTATTGAAAATAATATAAAACAGTCAATTAGTAAAAGAAAAGCAATTTTAAATACATTTTATGAGATATAAAATAGTAGAATTTTTAAAAGAAAAAATAAATTTAAAAATTTTTAAATAGAATGGAAAGGATAATCTTATGTTTGGTTTTAATATAGATAGAAGATTTATATATATATTATTAGGTGCATTTATATTAATGAGTATAATGAGATTTTCACAAATACAATTTATAAGTTTATTACTTACCTTACCAGCGGTAATTATTGCAATTACTTTTCATGAGTATGCGCATGCATTTGTAGCAGATAGGCTAGGAGACGATACACCTAGAATGCAAGGAAGATTAAATTTAAATCCAATGAGTCATATAGATCCATTTGGATTTGTACTTTTGATGTTTGCAGGATTTGGTTGGGGAAAACCCGTAGAAATTAACCCTAGAAATTTTAACAGAAATGTAAATATGGATAAGGGAGAAGCATTAGTATCTTTAGCTGGACCACTTATGAATTTTATATTAGCCATAGTATTTGCTATTATTAATGTTGCACTATACATGTTTGCAAGTCCTAGTTTTCTTGCATCAACAACTGGAAATTTGATATTTATCTTAATAAAAGAAATAGTGGTAATTAATATCGGATTAGGTGTGTTTAATTTAATTCCATTACCACCACTAGATGGTTCAAAGATATTTATAAATTTATTTCCATATAATACAAGAAGATGGATAATAGAACATGGTCCAATTTTTTATTATATCTTTTTAGCTATCTGGATAACTGGTTTAGCAGGAATTATTATATCACCAATTATAAATTTACTATATAATGGATTAATGAATGGAATAATGGCGATATTTAGATTATTTTAATTTTCTTAATAATAAAAAGGAGCAAAACAAAGATGAAAGACATACTAACCTTAGGAATAGAATCAAGTTGTGATGAAACTTCTGTATCTGTTGTAAAAAATGGTAGAGAAGTTCTTTCTAATGTAATTCACTCACAAATACCAATTCATGAAAAATTTGGTGGAGTTGTTCCAGAAATAGCCTCTAGAAATCATATAGAGGCTATTTCCACAGTTACAAAAAAATCATTAGAAGAATCAAATGTTTCTTTTAACGATTTAGATGCAATATGCGTAACACAAGGACCAGGATTAGTTGGTGCATTGTTAGTTGGAGTATCTTATGCAAAAGCATTAAGCTATGCACTTGGCAAGCCATTAATACCTGTTAATCATATAGAAGGGCACATTGCAGCAAATTACATAACTTATTCGGAATTAAAACCACCATTTTTGTGTTTGCTTATTTCAGGAGGACATACTTATTTAATACATATAAAAGATTATTGTGATTTTGAGGTATTGGGCTCAACAAGAGATGATGCAATTCGGTGAAGCTTATGATAAAGTTGCAAGAGTAATTGGATTAGAATACCCAGGTGGACCTAAAATAGATAAACTAGCAAAAGAAGGAATGCCTAACATAGAACTTCCTAAAACACATTTTGAAAACTTTGACTTTAGTTTTAGTGGAATAAAAACAGCAGTTTTAAATTTACATCATAAAAATCCAGATATAAATAAAGCAGACTTATGTGCAAGTTTTGAAAAAGCTACAACGGATGTATTAATAGAGAATACATTAGAAGCTTTAAAAACATTAAAGAATATTCACAAAATTGCATTAGCAGGTGGGGTATCCTCTAATTCATATATAAGAAAGCAATTTGAAGAAGTAGGAAAAAAAGAAGGTATAAAAATTTATTTTCCAGAATTAAAATTATGCACAGATAATGCAGCTATGATAGCTTCAGCAGGGTATTATAATTTTATTCAAAATAAAATTGCAAAACTAGATTTGAATGCAATACCAAATTTAAAATTAGAAAGGATAGAATAAAAGTGTCGATTTATGCAATTGCAGATTTACATTTATCGTTTAATCATCCAAAACCAATGGACATTTTCGGAAATAACTGGGAAAATCACGCAGTAAAGATAAAGGATGATTGGATAAAAAATGTAAAAGACCAAGATACTGTACTTATACCAGGAGATTTCTCTTGGGAAACATATTTAGAAGATACATATAAAGATTTTGAATTTTTAGATAAGCTACCTGGAAAAAAAATTCTATTAAAAGGAAATCATGATTATTGGTGGACAACCTTAACAAATATAAGAAATTATTTAAAAGAAAATAACTTTAATACAATTGATATTTTATCTAACAATTCCTATGAACTAGAAAATTATATGGTTGTAGGTACAAGAGGATGGGATTACACAAAACAAGATGACAGAAAAATAATACAAAGAGAAATTGGAAGATTAAAGCTTTCTTTAGAAGATGCAAAAAATACAAATGAAAATAAACCTACTCTTGTATGTATGCATTATCCTCCAATTAGTAAAAATTACTTAAACAATGAATTCGAAAGAAAAATAATAAATTTGCTAAAAGAGTATAAAGTAAAAAAATGTATTTATGGACATTTACATGGTGTATCACATGCACAAGCAATTGTTGGAGAAAGAGAAGGAATAGAATTTAACTTGGTTAGCGCAGATTATTTAAACTTTAAATTATTTAAAATACAAAGTATAAAGTAAAGAAAGAATGATGGGACCAAAAAGGGTCAGACCCTTTGGGGTCCCCAAAATCATTCTTTCTTGAAAAATATTTTTTATTATTGTATAATATTTTATAGGTGAAGAATTATGAATAAAACAAAAAGAAAAATATTTGAAACCTCGATGGATTTATTTGCAAAAAAAGGATATGAAGCTACAAGTATAGAAGAAATAACTTCAGTAGTTGGAGTAGCTAAGGGAACATTGTATTATCATTTTTCTAGTAAAGAAGAAATATTTAATTTTTTAGTTGAAGAAGGAATGAAGCTTTTAAAAAATAGCATAGATATTAAAATTTCTAAATTAGATAATAATTTAGATAAACTAAAAGCAATTATATTAATTCAAATAAAAATTATTATAAAATACGAAAACTTTATTTCAATGTTACTTAGTCAAATATGGGGACAAGAACCTAGAAATTTAAAATGTAGAGGTTATGTATTTGAATATATAAATATGATAGAAGAGATTCTAAAGGAAGGAATACAAAAAGGAGAAATAATCGAAGGAGATACTAGCGTTATTGCATCACGGAATATTTGGATTTACTTGTTCAACAATGGTATATAAATTAAGACACGAAGAGGAAATAGAAATACAGAAAATATATAAAGAAATTGAAAAAGATTTTATTTTAAAGCTAAAAAAATAATTGGAGGAAAATATGAGAATAATTAATCTAAAAATACCTAATTTTAAATTTCCAAAAATAAAAATGAAAGGAATTGAAAATATTCCAGAGGTAAATATTGATTATGAAAAATTAGAAAAAGAAACAGAAAAAAAAGATAAGAAACAATACAAACCAACAGAATACAAGACAATTAAAGAAATTTTTGAAAGAAGTACAGAAATATATTCTAATAAGGAATTTATAATAGAAAAGTTTAATCCTAAGGGTGATTTTGAATATATTTCATATAAAAAATTTAGAGAAGATGTTATTAATTTAGGAACAGGGTTAACCAAAGCATTTAATTTAAATAACAATGAAAGAATAGTAATAATTGGAGAAAATACATATGGGTGGTATGTTAGTTATATGACTGCCCTTTGTGGTGCAGGTATAGCAGTACCTGTAGATAAGGAATTACCCGCAAACGAATTAGAAAATGTAATAAATCGTTCTAAAGCTACAGTTGTTATATATTCTCCAAAGAAAAAAGACATTATAAAAAAAGTACAAGATAATTTACCAAGTGTAAAATATTTTGTGCAAATGTATAGTGATGATAAACTAATGGGAAGAGATATAGGATTAAATACAATTATAAGTGAAGGAAAAAAATTAGTAGAATCTGGTGATGATTCTTACATTAAAATAAAAATAGATCCAGAAGAATTCAAAGTATTAATCTTTACTTCTGGAACAACATCACAATCTAAAGGAGTTATGATTTGTAATAGAAACTTAGCAGAAAATATTAATGCGGTTTCAGCATATGTAAAGTTATATGAAACAGATAGATTTTTTTCTGTACTTCCTTTGCACCATACATATGAATCAACTATAGGTTTCCTATTACCAATGGCTGTTGGGAGTTCAATTGCTGTGTGCCAAGGATTAAAATATATCGTTCCAAATTTAAAAGAAACAAAACCAACTGCTATGCTTGCAGTTCCTTTATTAGTAGAAAATTTGTATAAAAAAATAAATAGTAGCATTGAAAAAGGCGGAAAAACAGGATTGGTAAATTCTATGATACATGTAACTAATGCTCTAAAAACAGTAGGAATAGATATTAAGAAAAAAGTATTTGCAGAAATATATGAAAATTTAGGTGGAAATTTAAGATTTATTGTATCTGCTGCAGCTCCAATAGATGCAAAAGTAGGAAAATGGGTACAAGATATAGGAATTATGTTTCTACAAGGATATGGATTAACAGAAACAGCTCCAATTGCAGCATTAACTCCGGAATATGATACAAGAGTTGGATCTGCAGGAAAACCAGTTATATGTGCAGATATTAAAATAAACAATCCAAATGAAAATGGAGAGGGAGAAGTTTGGATAAAAAGTAAAACATTAATGTTAGGATATTACGAGAATGAAGAAGCAACAAATGAAGTAGTAAAAGACGGGTGGTTTAATTCAGGAGATATTGCATACATGGATGATGATGGCTTTTTATATATTACAGGAAGAAGTAAAAATGTAATTGTTACACAAAATGGAAAAAATATTTATCCAGAAGAAATAGAATTAATGTTAGGAAAAGTAGAAGAAATTAAAGAATGCATGGTATATGGAAAGCAATTAAAAGAAAACGACAAAGAATTAACAATAACAGCAAGAGTTATACCAGACCATGAAAAAATGGAAGAAAAGTATGGAAAAGATCTAACAGACGAAAAAATTCATGAAATAATTTGGGAGCAAATTAAGACAGTAAACAGAAAACTTACATCATACAAAGCAATTAAACGATTAGAAATAAAGAAAGATGAATTTGAAAAAACAACAACTATGAAAATAAAGAGATTTGAGGAATTGAAAAAAGATAGTTAACATTTTGGGAGACGGAAAAATATAAAAAAATAAAAAATATCTATTGACACTTGTAATAAAAATGTAATAAAATTGTAACATAAATTAAATATATTTTTTTGCGTTTCCTATTGTAGAAATCAGTAAATAGTTATATAATAACGTCAGATTAAAGAGAATTACGTAGGACAAAGGAGGGAGGTTTACATGTCTATATTTTGGAGAAGGAGAGCAGGCATAGTAAACGTTAGAATGGTAATAACAGAAGAAAAGATTTTATCAAATATAGATAAAATTCAAAAATTAATTAATCCAAATAGTAAAAAGCAAATTATCCAATTAGATGATGATGCTTATTTTAAAGATTTAATAGATTCAGTAAAAACATATTTAATTGAATATCCTAAAAAGAAAAATTTTCCAGCATCAGTATATAAAGCTGCATATGGTTTAGTAGAATATGCAACAAACCAATTTGAAGAAAATACTAAAAAAATAGAAGATTTAATTATTCAAAGAGAAAAAAATATAGAGTTATCTGTTAAATTAAAAGAATTATTAGAGGTTACTAAGGCTAAGGAAAAAGATTGGAAAAATCAATTAAAAGAAGCAGAACAATATTTTCAAGATGATATTATAGAAACTCTTGGTATTATTGGAAGATGCAAAGGAAAAACATCTCAAAATTATAATGATGCATTAAAATTAATTAATGCCAGAATATCAAACTTAGAATCAAACTTACATATTGAAATAGATATGGAAAGAATAGAAGACAGATCTAAAGCACTAAGTTTTATAGGTATTGAAGTTGCAGATGCATTAAAAGGAATTCCAACACCGGTAGAGGAAGATATAGTTTTAGAAGAAGTAGCAAATGAACAACAACAATATGTTGAAAATACAACATTTGAGGTTAAACCTTCATTATGGCAAAGAATTAAACAAAGTAAGATAGTTAAAACAATGAGCTATATATTTAAAATAAAAGTTAAATTAGAATTACCAAATGCCCTTCCAGAAGGTAGAGGATAAAATAAATTATTTAGGCGTATACCTTATGGTATACGCCTTTAAAAATAAAAAACGAACGTATTTAGAATAATAAATAATTAATAAAGAAAGTGAGAAAAAAATGAAAATATCTATATTGGCCTCAACAAAAGAAAATAATATATTGGCAAAAGAAGATGCTATCCTATTTTCAGGTAAAGCAGCTGGTATATGTTATATGCCAGATACACTAGAAGTACTATTCAATGAAGATAAAGAAAAAACAATAAAAAGAGCAGAAAGAACTTTAATTTCAGGCCATCATAGTGTATTTGACCATCCAACATATAATTTAGCTTTAGAAGAGATCCCTAAAATATTAGCAATAATATTAAATAATGAAGGAATGTATACCACATCTGAAAAATCAGCAAGATATACAAAAATGAAATTAGAAAGCAAAGAGAAAGAATTATATGAAAAATGGATAGCTATTTTTCAAAGGGAAATATCAAACGAATATCCTAATATTCAAGAAAAGCAAGTTTTAAAATTAGCACAAGAAAATGCAAGATATTTAATAAGTGTTTTTACACCATCTACTACAATGGAATACTCTGTAAGTTTAAGACAGCTAAATTATATTATGGATTGGTTTGAAGAATTTGTGCAAAACGCTGAAAATACAGAATTTAATAATCTTCTTAAACCATATTTAATAGAATTTAATAAGCAATTAAAAGACCTAAAGGTTGATAATTTGAATTCAAAAGTAAAAAAACGTACCCTTTCGCTATTTGATACTAGAACTAATAGAAAAGAAGAATTTGGAGAAAATTATTGTACTACATATAAAGGAACATTTGCGGAATTTGCACAGGCGCAAAGGCACAGAACAATAGACTATAAAATTACTTTGCCAAATGAGAAAGAATATTATGTACCAATAATTATAAGAGATAAAACTGACCTAAAAAATGAATGGCTAAAAGATATTAATTCATTATCTAATAAATATCCACAAGGATTACTAATAAATATAAATGAAAGAGGAACGGTAGAAAACTTTATATTAAAAACAAAAGAACGTTTATGTGGATGTGCACAATTAGAGATTATGCTTCAAACAAAAGAAATTTTAGACAAATATATAAAGGCAACTGAAAAAAGTAATAAAGAAGTATATGAATACTTACAAGAATATAAAGCAGGAGTGCGTTGCAAATATAAGGATTGGAAATGCACAGCTCCATGTATTTGGGGACCTAATAATGCATTAACAAGAAAAATATAATAAAAATATAAAAAATCTCTTGACAAAGTATAAAATAAAGTTTATAATTTATAATTGTCAGGAGATAGTTATGCAGGTGTAGTTCAATGGTAGAACCTCAGCCTTCCAAGCTGATGACGCGGGTTCGATTCCCGCTACCTGCTCCAGACTTTTTTATTTTTAACACATTTTTTATAATAACCGCCTTTAGCTCAGTTGGTCAGAGCAACCGGCTCATAACCGGTGGGTCCTAGGTTCGAATCCTAGAAGGCGGACCATTTTTGCTTAATAAAACTATAAGCAAAGATAAGGGTAGGTGGTCGAGTGGTTAATGGCACCAGACTGTAAATCTGGCCGCGAGAGCGTACGATGGTTCGAATCCATCCC
>CANQAB010000041.1 GCA_947589445.1 uncultured Clostridia bacterium
TCTTCTAGTTTTCCAGTTTCAAATAATTCAATTGCTTTTAATTTTGTTATTCTTTCTTCCTCTTTAGCAAGTTCTATTTCATTATTTAATCCTAATTTGTTTTTCAATAACATATATTTTCCTCCATTTTTTCCACCATAGTATTTGTAATTGTTTATTTCACAATTTGTAAAGTCTACCATTTTATTCCTCCATCCTAATATATTTTTTATATAAGTAATCACATTGCTTTTCTGTTATATCTCCATCTATAAAAGCACTATTTATTGAACCTTGCAATTCATTAATTAAACAATCTAAATAAGAAACATTATTTTTTATTCCTTCTTTTAATTTTTTAAATCTTCTTCTAGATAATTTGGTAAACATTTTTCTAAAATTTTTTCTTTTTTTGTATCTTCTATTTTATTCTTTCTTGTTTTTTCATCAACATAATCTTTGCTTTCCGGTATAACTAAAATTTTATTTTCATTATTTTTTTTCCATTTCTCCATTATGTTCTTCTTATTTCCTAGTCCTTCTGATGACAAATATAATTTCATGACAACCTCCAACAATTATAATTTTTTTTGCCAATAAATTGTTTCATACAAACTTAGAGCTATTATTTAATCTTTTGCTTAAAATTGTATGTATCATCACATTCAATTTTAAGCAAATTTCTATAATCTGCTAAAGACTCATCATATAGTTTATCATATTTATTATATTTTTTCCATATTCGTCTTACTCTTTTATTAATAAATATCCAGACAATCTATAATCTTCAACACTTTTACTTTCTTTATCATAAGAAATTGATACATTCGTTAATATAAATTTTTTATTGTCATCTATTTGTATTTTGTTTATATATTCAAAATTTTCTTTTAATCTATTCCCATATTGCATATATTCCTTAATATTCTCATAAATATTAACATATATATTATTATTTTCAACCTTCAATGCTAAATTTTCAAAAACTTCTTCTAAACTTCCCTGACCATCGTAATAATTTGATGAATTGATAGTATATAACTTTTTATATCCCTCTACATCTATATAATCAACACTGGTATAGGCACTAACATATTGCATCTTATTACTGTTTTCTGATTTATCTTCACCATTTATATTTCTTATTTCTTTTTGTTCACTTTCGTTTAATAATTCATTTATTAATTTATCTCCTTCATCTGTTTTCTGCAAATAATAATATGCTCCATAAATTTTTTGTTTTTCTTCTTTTGTATATACAGTTTTATCTTTAAATATTTTTAAATTATTATATTGGCTTATTTGTGATATATTGTACATATTTATATATGGTACAATTGTTGAAATTATTACAATAGCTACAAATACTAATATAATTTCTCCCATATTTTCTTTTTTTCTTAAATTTATAATTGTATAAATAATTTCAAAAATTATTAACATTATGCATAAATATCTACTTTCAGTAATACCATTATCTAGTATTCTTACACCTATTGAATATATTTGTAGAACAATAAATGGTATAAACAATTTAGGAAGCAATTTATTTATCTTATCTATTATTGTATCTTCTTTAAAGTTTTCTACTATTGTCCATATTGGGCATCCTAATATAAATAATGTTGCAAGTATTCTAAATATTTGATTTGATGGAATATCTCTTAAAACAATAATTTTTATCATATACATATATATTATCGCAAATGCAACTATTACCAATGTTTCCAAAACATATTTTATAACTATTTTTGAAAAATTTGATATTTTCTCCTCTATATTATATAAAGAATAAAGAATACCTGGTATGTAATAAATTCCAAGTATTAATACTTCTACTCTTAAAAGTAATGTATAACTACGACCATCTAAAATTAAGTAAATAAATATAGCTGTTACAATTGCACTTCCTATTGCAAGTATTCCATATATAATACTTGTTTTAAATATATTTATAAAAACTGAAATTAAATATTGTTCAAAAGTTTTCGTACTTTTCTTATAGTTAAAATATATTGACAAAGCAAAAACTGATATCATACTGCAAAAAAATAAATTTTCAATCCATTCTAAAAAACTGTTAGAAACTATGTTCTTTATCACATCTGCATTAACATTTATATATGTAAATGCTAATGCAAAGACTACTGAAATTGCATAACCAACATTTCTTTTTATTCTTTTCTGTGATATTGTTTCCGTTAGAAATGCTATATTTGCAAATATCATACCAAAAAACATTATATTTTCTAGTATTTTTCCATTTATAATATTTTCTTCTAAATCTATAACATAGATTAAAGTTAGTATGATTATAGTTATTATCGTTAATGGAAATTTCTCTATAGATTTTTTTAATGTTAAATAAAGACCGACCTATTTTTTCTTTAAATTTATTCATTACTATCAAACTCCTTCCAAATTAAATTATACTTATTAAATATTCTCACCATCTGAATTAACAATTTTATGCTAAATTATTTTGATTTATTTTTATTTCTACAATGTAGTATCTAGCTTCTATACAATTTTTTCAATATTTCCTGCCTTCAACATCTTATTATATAGGAGTGAAAATGCAAAATAACAATATTGAAAAATACTTGTGTTAGGTATTTCATAAAATAAAGCATTCTGGTTATTTTAATAAATTATTTAATATTTGGTCTACCTTTTCATCATCTAAAATAAAATCTGTATTTACAAATCCTACTTCTGGTCTTATACCATCTTTATTGTGAAAATCAGATCCTATAGTCACAAACAAATTATATTCTTTAGCAAATCTATTCCATATATCTACTTCATTTATTTTATTATTGTTTCTATCTACATATAAATAATTTGCTTCAATTCCATCTGGTTTCATATCCTTAACAATTTCTGAAATATTCTCTTCTGTTAATCCATCTTCATGTACATATGCAACTGGGTGAGCTAAAACTACTTTTCCTCCTGCTTCTCTTATAATTTTTGCAGCTTCACTTGGAGTTACTGACTCTTTTCTAACATATGCAGGACAATTTTCATTCATAATAGTTTCAATGAATTCTCCTTTATTTGGAATATGTCCAAAATTATTTGTTAAAATCTCTTTATTTTTCTCATTATTTATAATATCTAATGCAATATGTGCTTTTGTAACAGCATCTATTTTATCAAGTTCTTCAGTATTTATTTTATATCCAAATTCTTCAAGTTTAATTGCTACTTTTCTTAGATAAATATGTCTAGCATTTCTAATTTCATATAATCTTTGTCTAAATTTTTCATTCTTTAAATCATAATTATATCCAAGTACATGAATTCCAGACTTATCTGTTTTTGTTGATATTTCTACTGCATTTATAAGTTTTACATTTTTTAATTTAGCATATTCAAATAATTCATTATTATATGCATCTGTTGTATCATGATCTGCTATTGCTATTGCATAAACCTTATTTTTTGCAGCCTCGTCTATTATTTCTTTTGGAGAAAATGCTCCATCTGATTTATTTGTATGTATATGTAAATCTATTCTTCTTGACATTTTTTACCTCTCTTTTCTTTTATTCTCCAAGTGATATCCCTGATTTTTTCTTTTCTTGTGGTTCTTTTATTTCTTTCCATTCTTCAATTTTCTTCAAGAAAATATCTTCTAATTCTGCAGTATCAAATCTTCTTGCATTTGCATCAGTTGCAGATTTCATAAGTGTATCAAATAATTCTTGTGATTCATTTTCTGTAGCTACTCTTCTTCTACTCTCATTTAAAGCCTGTTGCAATTCTGGAGTAAAATTAAATGAAGTAAATGCTGATAAAAAGTCATATATAAAGTTATATGCTTCATCATCTGTCTGCCAATACTTTCTATAAGATCTTGGTGCAATTGGTAAGTATGGAATTTTATCTTGTTTTTTTGCCTCATTTATTTCATCTGGTGCTCTTTCTATTAATTCCTTTAATTTTGAATACTCTATAATATGACAATCTATCGGTAAAAATATTGCTGGTAATTGTCCTTCTTTTAACATTTTAGTGATTTTAGTAACATCTTCAATTGATTCTAGCGGATCAACATCAGACGTTTTCATGCTGTATTCTTTTAATAATTTTGCAAGTTCTACTTGTGCTTGTTCTAATCTAAGGCTATCACATACCATCCACATATCCATATCTGGTAATCTATTTATTATTTTTCTAGGTTTTAACTCTGGTGAAATATTAGGACAAGGTTTACATATTTTTTTTAAGTCTGGCATATCTTTATAGTTTTTTCTTAAACAAGATTGACATTCCCATATACGTGGTGCAACTTTTTGCCCTTCAGACATTAACTGCCTATTATATCTAATTTGCTCTTGAATTATAGGAAGCGTTCCCTCTAATCTTGAATCTAGTGCATAAAATGGATAACCTGTTCCAAAAGATCCTCTAAAACCTTTTACCTTTGAAACAATTGTATTAAAAGCTTCTATATTCCATATAAAATATCTTCTTTTTAAATCAGAATTATTTCTTTCAAATTCAGTAGATACTCTTGCAACTCTCTCTGATATAGTTTTCATTGTTTCTTGATTATTTTCTGCCATATACATCCCTCTATTATTTAAATTTCTATTTCATTTTCACTATTTTGAACAGCCAATTTTTCAATTTTATCAAATATTTCTCTTTTTTCTCTCAGTTGAACTTTTTCTTTTGGTCTACTAAATAAAAAACTTTCATGATTTCTAACTGCTGCTTTTTTATCCATATTTCTTCCATCGTTTACAGCCTGCCTAGCATTTTGGAAAGTTCTTAACCTAGTACTATAAATTAATTTTGGTTTAGATGGTTCATTACTTCTTGTATAAACTTCAACAGAATCTACTAAACCAGACTTTTCAACTTGTTCTATAGTATCTGGCATTTCCTCATATGCTTTATAAAAGTGTTCTTTAGTAACAAGTCTTCCCCATCCTTTTTCTTTTACCTGTCCTTCATATCTTTCAATTATAGACATTAAACAATTTAGTTCATTTACTGCCATTCCTCTAACAATTATTTTATAGCCTTTTAGACTTTGAATTCTCTTAAATAATAGTTTTAAGTTTCTTCCCGTTCCCTCAAATATAATATTAAGTCTCTTTCCTACTGCTTTATCAAATAAATCATCTGTCCATGGATTGCTCTCTTGATTAGTTACTTTGGTATAATATTCTGGATATTTTTTAGCTATTTCGTCAATTTTAGGATGAAAAGGTTTAAGCTCATCACTATTAATAATTACAGCATTATTTTTCAATTCTTCTAATGCCAACCCATTTAATCCTGTTTTTCCTGACCCTGGAGGAGCAATATCTATAATTGCAATAGGATTTTGCTGAGGAATTTTACCAAACATCATAAATGAATTTATAACATTACCTATTCTTTTTCTTTCATCATCTGATAACCTATATTCTTCGCAAACCTCTTTTAATGTTTTTTCTTCCACTTTCTATCATCTCCTTTTATACATTTGCATAATTTTGCTTTATTTCAGGACCATAAACATTTATTATTTTATCTATTACATTCATATTGCCTCGATACATCTCATCTCTTTCATAAGAAAGTCTCTGTATCTCATCATCCTCTATAGCCTTTCCTTCTCTTAGACAGATTGTAATTTTAGCAGCCAATATTTCGACTGCAATTTCTAACTTTGTATTTGCACTTAAATTTTCCATAAAATCTCCTTTATTTTTTAACCTATCAACATTCAAATTATATCCTTTTACTAGATACTCTTTTATTAGTTTATTTGCCCATATTCTAAATTGAGTTCCACGAATTGACTTTACACGATATCCAACTGATATAATCAAATCTAAATTATAAAATTTTGTTTTGTAGTTTTTCCCATCTGAGGCAGTCGTCAAGTTTTCCTTGACAACTGAATTTTCATCCAGTTCTTGTTCTTCGAAAATATTTCTTATATGTAGACTTATGTTTTGCTTTGTTGTATTAAAAAGTTCTGCCATAGCATTTTGTGTAAGCCATACATTTTCATCTTCAAGCCTAACTTCTATTTTAACTTGTCCATCATCAGAAGTATAAATTAATATCTTATTGTTGTCTTGATTTGTAATTTCATTATCCATTAAATTCCTTCTCTCTTTTTTTTTATAATATTTTCATCATTATATAATGTGTTTTGTTTTCATCTGTTCTTTCAAATTCCATTTTTTCATATAACTTAATTGCTCTTTTATTTATTTTAAATACTTGTAATTTTATATTTTTTTCCTTGTTCTCAAATATAATTTCTTTTAATATTGCTGTTCCAATTCCTTTATTTTGATATTCTGGTTTTACACAAATATTGCCTAGTTCAAAAGTATTATCTTCTATTTCTTTTCCATTGTAAAATCCGGACTAATTCGTCATTTAGATATATAAGTTCTATATTCTTTGAATTTTCTTTCATAAATCTATCAAATAGTTTCTTTTGGATTTCTTCATTCCATTTTCCATAAATTTTTTCTACATATTTTTGATAAACTTCCTTTTTTAAATCATAGATAAACTTAATTTGTTCTTTATTACCGTTTTTGTATGGTTTTAATTCTAAATTTGGCACTTCCCAACCTAATCTAATCTTGCGTTCTGTAATTTTATTTTCAAGAAGTTGGACTTGTCTTGCAGAAACAATGTGGTCATAATTTGAAATTGCCTCTGAAAAGATGCATCCACAATATTTTTGCATATATAGACCTAGTTCTCTTGCTTTGGCTTGTCCTTCTCTAAATCCCACTCTAAAATCTCTATATAAAAATTTAATATCATATTTTTTAGCTAAATTTTCACATATTCTTTTTATTTCTTCATGTTTTTGATATGGACTTACAAAAAGAGTAGTAGTAAAAGTATCATATCCATTTTCTTTAGCATATTTTACAGTTTGTTCTAATCGAACTTTATAACAATAATTAGAACATCTATTTTTTAAATCTCCTATTACATTTCTACAAAATTCATCTAAGCCATATTCATCATTAAATATTGCTTCTACATTTATACTTTTTGCATATTCCTTTAAAGTATCTCTTCTTGCTTTATATTCTATGTAAGGATGAATATTAGGGTTATACCAGTATAACGTTGGTTCAATATTCTCTTTTCTTAAGCTACCTATACAATACACACTACAAGGTGCACAACAAGTATGCATTAATAACTTCATTTTTTACTCCTATTCATAAATATCAAATATTTCTATTTTACCAGTCCTTGATTTGTTATTTTTTACATAATCTATAATATCTAATGGTGTTTGCCAGTTTTTTATGTATTGATCTTGCAAAATTAAATAAGTGGTATTAGTTGCTTTTTCTATTTCTTCAATTATTCTAGATTCTCCATTTTTTCCAAAATTGCCTTTATTAAACATATCATAATCTTTATAATATGCATTCATAGGAATTCTATATAATACCGCAGATGCATCTAAAATATATACTGTATTTCCTTCTCTTTCCTTTTGATATATATATTTATCTATACTATTAATTTCTTCTATTAATTCTTTATTAATTAATATTCCATAATAATGTTCTAATTCGTTTTTGCAAATATAATTATTTTTGTATAATTTAACTAAATTTATACAACTTATCAATATATAGAAAGCTAGATAACATATACAAAAGAAATTTACAAATTCACTAATAAATTTTTTGATTTTTTTATTTATTATTATTTTTCTTGTTATTATATAAATACTATATATTGTTGCTATAATTCCAATAAATCCATATATTATAAAATGTCCATTATCTGCTATTGGATATATTCCAATAAACATTGTAATTGAATAAATTTGCATTGTTAGAATCTCTATAATATTTATATTTTTTCTATATCTCAATAAAGCTATAAAAGATGTCAGAAAAATAGGCATTATAAAAGCAAAAATTTGAATAAGCATATTGTAATCTAAAAACAAATTAAAATATAATACCTTGTTTTTGAACTCCGTAATTCCTAATACACAATAACTAATACAGTCATACAATGAATGATGATATAATAAATATATTAGTAACACACTACTTGGCAATAAAATACCTAATATTCTATAAAGTATAATCTTCTTAAAAATAGAATAATCTTTTTTATCTTTGATGAATATTGCTTTATAAAATACAAACATCGTTGATAAGAAAATACCTATTGTATGTTTTGTAACAACCGTAAGTCCAATTAAAATTCCAAGCCAAAAATTATTTTTAAGATTTAATACACCATATTTTTTAATGTTATATAACTCAAAATATAGTGAGATTAAGGCAATTAATAAAATTAAGTAATTATATTCTACTCCTAAATTAAAATAAAATAATACGTATAAAATAAAAGTAAAAAATAAACTCTTTATTTTACTTACTTTTAGTAAGTAAAATATTTTATATGCTGCATATAAAATGGCTGTAAATATGACCGTATTAAATATTCTCATCACAATTAGCTGATTTGAAAATACCCTTAAAAATAAAGATGCAGTCAATGGAAAAAAAGGAGTAACAATAATATTAAAGTCTTTATAAGGTATTAGTCCATTATACATATTATTTGCAAAACTATATTGCCATAATTCGTCTAAATCTCCTATTTGATCTTCAAATATAAGAATTGCAGCTAAAACTAATAAAACAATAATGACTAAAATATTGAATATCTTATTTTTCATTTTTTTCTCCCTTAAAAGATTCTATAAATATTTCTTGTATTATTATATTTAAACATATATTTATAATTATTAAATTTCTATATGTAAAAAATGCATGATAGTAAGAATGATTTTGTAATATGCTATACCAACATATAGGAAAGATAGAAATAACTAAATAAGGTAATATATTCGTTATTAGTTTTTCTGAATTCACTCTTACTATTTTTAATTTTTTAAATCTTAAAATATTTAAAGATATAATCAAAAACGTAGTCATTAGTGATATAAACAGTGGTATCTTTATATAACTTATATTTTCTTTAATAACACTGAATATACTATATTCTGTAATACTGCCTGTTAAAGCACTTCTATATAACACTTGATTAATTGCAACAGCAATTAGGTTTCGATTAAAGAATATGTCTACTAATGTCCATTTTGTAAGCCAAGTTAGTGCATATCCCATTCCCCATGCAAAAGTATATTGAATCATTTGTTTTAAAATTTCTGTGATATTCTCTGGTTCTTTTTCCTTTTTCAATAGAAAGTACAAAACAAGTGGTATAGATAAGGTAACAATTGGTACTGTTAAAAAATCAAAAAAATTAACGAGCATTCCAATGATAAAAAAGTACAAACCAAAACTTTTTATTTTATTATATTTTAATAAAATAATAATAGATGCCACCATCATAATTATGAATACAAAAATTCCTTGTAGTGAAAAACCTAAATAAAAATATTCAATTCCTAATAATCCTGTAAAAAAAATAAAAGATACGATTATATTAATTTTCTTATATATTAAATATATTAATATTAATGCTAATATACATAGTAATATTGTTAATAAAGCTCTTATTTGTGTTAAATGAAATAAAGTAAGTAATGGTCTTAACACTACTAAATAACCATGCCAATATCTTGCATATTCAAAGCTCTCTGCTTTTTCGCCATTTACTAAATCATTCAATTCTCCTACTTCATTGTGATACTGATATTTAGAAGATGATCTTAATTCTCCTGCTGTATCTTGATAAACTTCTGTAGTTACATTAGGTATATAATTTTTTCTTGCAACAAATGCAGAGTATAATGGAGTTTTTGAATCGATTGAGTAAGCCGTATTCATCATTAAAGCATCTGTATAATTATCAAATTGCATGTTGATCCCTCTATAAGGTATATATACAATTTTTCTATTTCCCTCTTTTAAAAGTATTTTAGATGATTCTTGTACATTATGTTTGATTACACTTGATGGTAAACAAGAACTTAATGTTAACAACAAAACAAATAGGATAATCAATATGAAATATACAAATATATATCCAAACATTGTTTTTTTCATTACTTATTTCCTTCCTTGTATCGAATTAAATTTAATTCATACTTTTCCTTATTTGCTTTTACAATAGTATCTAAAATTAAACCACATTGTAATGATATTGCAGCAATCATCATTAATCCAGTAGCTAAAACTGCTGATGGTAATTTAGTAATATAGTGCGTCTTTGCAAATTCCACTAAAACTGGACCCCCTGAAATTAAAGCAAATATAAATAAAAAAAAGGCTATTAAAAAGAAAAATTTTCTTGGTTTGTAATCTTTGTACATCTTTAATATTGTTTGCGTTACCTTTATTCCATCTTGAATAGTATTTACCTTTGAAACACTTCCTTCCGGCCTATCCCTGTAGGTAATTGGTACTTCCTTTATAATAAATCTTTTATCCAAAGCAGATAATGTTATTTCTGTTTCAACCTCAAATTTAGGGCTTAGTATAGCAGTATTTTTCACAAATATTTTATTAAAAGCTCTATATCCGCTCATAATATCTTGTAAATTATTTTTGAATAATAGATTAATTGAATTTTTAACTAAATTATTTCCAAATTCATGAAATTTTCTCTTATTTTCACTTTGATAAGTTCCATTTGAAAGTCTATCTCCCACAACCATATCTGCTTTTCTAGATTGAATAGGCTCTATTAATTTGTGTACTTCTTCTGCTGGATAGGTATTATCTCCGTCTACCATTACATATATATCTGCATCGATTTCTCTAAACATTCTGCGAACAACATTACCTTTTCCTTGATTATATTCATTCCTAACAATGATACCATCTATTGAACTAGCTATTTCAAGTGTTCTATCTGTAGAATTATTATTATATACATATATTTGTGCATTTGGTAATTCTCTTTTAAAGTCTAAAACAACCTTTTGAATTGTTTTTTCTTCATTATAACATGGTATTAATATAGCAATTTTTTCTTCCATATTAATCATTATCCCTTCGCTTTTACTTTTCAAATTCTATTCCAATATGTTTATATGCTGGCTCTAATGCTATTCTTCCACGAGGTGTCCTTGATAAGAATCCTATTTGCATTAAGTATGGCTCGTAAACATCTTCAATTGTTTCTACTTCTTCCCCTATAGTTGCAGCTAATGTTTCTATACCTACTGGTCCTCCTGCATATTTTAAAATGATAGTTTCTAGCATTTTTCTATCTATTTCATCTAGCCCTAATTCATCTATTTCTAATTTATTTAGTGCAATTTTGGCTAATTTTAATGTAATATTACCATCTCCTAAAACTGCGGCATAATCTCTTACCCTTTTTAAAATTCTATTTGCTATTCTAGGTGTTCCTCTTGAACGTCTTGCTATTTCCATTGCAGCATCACTTTCTATATTTATTTCTAATATTTTACTTGATCTTTTTACAATTGTTTTTAAATCATCTGGATTATATAATTCTAGTCTTTCTACAATTCCAAATCTATCTCTAAGTGGTGTTGTAAGAGAACCAACTCTGGTAGTTGCTCCAATTAAGGTAAACTTAGGTAAATCTAAGCGAATTGATCTTGCACTTGGTCCTTTTCCAATAATAATGTCCAACGTATAATCTTCTAATGCTGGATATAAAATTTCCTCTACACTTTTATTTAGTCTATGTATTTCATCTATAAATAAAACATCATATTCATTTAAGTTTGTAAGCAAAGCAGCTAAATCCCCTGGTTTTTCTATAGCAGGTCCCGATGTTATTTTTATATTTGAATTCATTTCATTTGAAATAATATTAGAAAGCGTTGTCTTTCCTAGACCCGGTGGTCC
Source organism: uncultured Clostridia bacterium (assembly GCA_947589445.1). Lineage (GTDB taxonomy): Bacteria > Bacillota > Clostridia > TANB77 > CAG-508 > HGM13634. The sequence goes on from CANQAB010000041.1 coordinate 11,793, forward strand.
ATATAATAGAACATGGTCTAAAGGCTCTTCTCTTTTCTTAGCAGCCTCTATATATACTTTCATATTTTCTTTTACTTTATCTTGTCCAATATATTCATCTAAAGTTTTTGGCCTTAATGACTTTTCCAATCTTTCTTCTTCTATATTTTCTAGTTCTGGACTAATAATTTTGTTTTCCTCCACGAAAATCACCATAGTCATTATATATTTAAATTGCAAATAATGCAACAAAAAAATGATTTTTACTGTTTTTTATCATATTTTTTACTATAATTTATATTAGACCAAAAAAAGTTATAATTTTTTTAAAATTTTTTCATAAAACTATTGAAAAAGTATAAACTATATTATATAATAACAATCGTTCAAAAACATATTCCTCAATAGCTCAGTTGGTAGAGCGCACGGCTGTTAACCGTGATGTCGCAAGTTCGAGCCTTGCTTGAGGAGCCAA
>CANQAB010000042.1 GCA_947589445.1 uncultured Clostridia bacterium
TATTAAATCTTGTTATTACTTATGCTGTAAGATATGTTTTAATAAAAATATTTGTATTGCTTTCCCCATTTGCAATACTTTCACTTTGCAATAAAAGTACTTCTATTCTTTTTAATTCTTGGATGAAGTCTTTCTTATCTTTAATGTTAATTCAGGTTTTTGTTTCCCTTGTATTATTATTAATTTTTTCCTTAAAAGTTTCTAGTACTAATATGTTTTCAAAATTTATTTTAATAGGAGCAATTTTTATTTTAATAAAAGCAAATCATTATATAAGGGAAATGTTAGGCGGTATTAGTTCAGATGTAAATATGGGCATTAATCAATTTAAATCAATGCTAACTAAATAAAAAAAACGTATGTTACCAAAATTAAATATTTTTTATGCAATAAAGAAATGGAGTTAATTATGAAGTTTATATTTCCTAGAAATTATAATTTTAATAATAAATTATTTGGAGTGATAGATTATTTTACTCTTACAATAAATATTATCTACTATTGTTTTATATTTAGTTGTTGTAATTTATTTTTTACAAATTTAAATATCAAAATATTTATATTTATTTCTTTGTGTTTTCCTATTTTTCTTTTAAGTATTGTTGGACTGAATAATGAAAATATATTTTTAGTTTTAATATATATTATAAAATATTTAAAAAAGCCTAAGCTTTATTTATATAATTAAAACATGGGTATTTCATAAAATATTACAAATTATAATATTTATAAAATTCCCCTTTCAATTAGATATGTTCTATTGTATTTGCGACCAAAAAATGATATAATTCTCCATATATTTTAATTTTACTACTTAAATGGAGGATGCCATAATGAAATTAGAACAAAATGATTTATCTATGCTTTTTTCTTATACAACATTACCTGATATTTTCTTTTCTGAATACTTAACTCAAGCACCAGGTGATTATATAAAAGTATATTTATATATATTATTTTTATCTAAATATAACAAAGAAATAAAATTAAATGACCTTTCTAAAAAAATAGCTCTACCATTAAATACAATACAAGATGCTATAAAATACTGGGAAGAAAACAATGCTTTAATAAAAAAAGGAACAGGATATATTGTTAATCACCTTCAAGAAGTAGAATTAAATAAATTGTATTCACCTAAAATAACTATTTCAAAAGAAACAGTTCAAAATATGGAAAAAGATAAATCTCGTTCAAATGCTATTGAAAGCATTAATTCCACATTTTTTCAAGGAATTATGTCCCCATCATGGTATAGTGATATTGATTTATGGTTTAAGAAATATCAATTTGACGAAGAAGTAATGATTGCGCTTTTTAGATATTGTTTTGATAAATCTGCTCTACATAGAAATTATGTAAAAACTGTAGCAGAAGCATGGCATAACAATAATATTAAAACTTTTGCTGAATTAGACGAATACTATGAAAATCAGGAAAAAGTTAAAAAAATAAAAAAAGATATATGCAAAAAATTAGGTTTAACAAGAACTCTTACTCAATACGAAGAAGCATATATTGAAAAATGGTTACAAGACTATAAGTATAACTTTGATATTATAGAAATAGCTTTGAAGAAAACAACATCTAAAACAAATCCAAATTTTGATTATATTGATAAAATAATTACCGATTGGCATGAAAGAAATTTATTAAATTCCGAAGATGTAAAAAAATATTTATTAGAATTTAAAAATAAAACAAAACAAGTTAAACAATTAGAGAAAAAAACAAATTACCAAAATTATGACCAAAGAAATATTACAGACTTTGAAAGTTTTTATGCGAATAGTTAAATTAGCATATACACATTACCAATAGATGGAGGTTTATTTTGAGCAATCCTACTTTAAAATTATTATTAAAAGAATATGAAAAAAATCGATTACAAAAACAAATAGAATATGATAATAAAATAAATGATTTCTATAAGAAAAATCCTAATTTATTAGAAATTAATGATAAAATAAATAGAACTTCAATTGAAATTTCAAAAACTATATTACTAAATAAAAATTCAGATAAAATAAATAACTTAAATAAATTATTAGATGAATTAAAACAAAAAAAACAAAAGTTATTAAGTAATTTAAATATATCAGAAGATTATTTTTCTCCAGATTATTCATGTAAATTATGTAATGATACAGGGTATTTAGTTAACAATAGTCAAGTTATGTGTACTTGTTTGAAACAAAGATTACTTAATATGCAATATAATAAATCTAATATTTCTAGTTTAGAAACTGAAAATTTTAGTACCTTCAATTCTGACTTGTTTTCCGATGTAATAGATGAAAAAAAGTATAATTCTAATATTTCTCCAAGAAAAAATATAGAAAAAATTAAAGAAATTTCAGAAAGTTTTATTAAAAATTTTAATAATTCTAATGAAAAAAATCTACTTTTCACTGGTAACACAGGACTTGGAAAAACTTTTTTATCTAATTGTATAGCAAATGAAGTTTTACAATCTGAAAAAACGGTATTATATCAAACTGCACCTGTAATGTTAGATTCTATTATTGATTATAAATTTGGAAAAAATAATGAATTTAGTTATAACGACTTATTAAATGTAGATTTATTAATTATTGATGATTTAGGAACAGAAAATTTAAATAATATAAAACTATCAGAATTATTTAATATTTTAAATACAAGATTATTAAATCAAAATAATCATATAACAAAAACTATTATTTCAACAAATTTAAGTTTGAATAATTTATTTAAAACATATGATGAAAGAATTTTTTCTAGACTAGTTGGTTATTACAATATTTGTAGATTTTTCGGAGAGGATTTAAGATACAAAAATCATTTATAGAATTTACATATTTTTTATAATTGTAACTTTAATAAAAGTTCTCCTTTTCTGCTTGCCTATTTGAATTTCCGAGCAAATTAAGAAAATATCAAATGCAATACCTATTATAGCATTTTTATATAATATTATTTTATCAGAAATTTTCTATAATATAAAAATATTACAAGAAAAGCGACTATGTCGCCTTTTCTTCTTGCCGATTTGAGTTTCCGAACATAGTGAGGAAATCTCAAAGGCAATAGCGATTGTAGCATTTTTATATAATAGAAATTTCGGAGAAATTTCCTATTATATAAAAAAATCAGCATTTTAAAATGCTGATTTTTTGTTGTTTAATTATTCTTCTTCATTTATTTCTGGAGAAATTGTTTCAATACTAACTACTTTGCAATCATCGTTTGTTCTCATTAATGTAACTCCTTGTGTTGATCTTCCAAGAACACTAATATCTTTTACATTTATTCTTATAATAGTTCCATTATTTGTAATTAGCATTACATCTTCATCATCAGTTGCAATTCTAATACCTACAATTTTTCCTGTTTTTGGTGTAATTTTATATGTAATAACACCCTTTCCTCCTCTTGTTTGAACTCTATACTCGTCTAATTCTGTTCGTTTTCCAAAACCATTTTCTGTTATAGCAAGTAATGTTGCTTTGCTTCCGACAATAATTGGTTCCATACCAATTACATAATCGCCATCATTTAATTTTATTCCTATTACACCCTGTCCAACTCTACCAATAGGTCTAACATCTTTTTCTTCAAACGTAATGCACAATCCTTCACGTGTAACTAATACAACATTATCTTCTCCATCTGTCATTCTAACATCTATTAACTCATCGTCCTCTTTCAATGTAATTGCCTGTAAACCAGATTTTCTAACAGAATTATATTCAGATAAAGATGTCTTCTTAATTAAGCCATTTTTTGTTGCCATTAATAAATATTTTCCTTCGGCAAAATTAGAAATAGTAATTACTGCAGATATTTTTTCTCCTCTATCTAAACTTAAAAGATTTACTATTGCTGTTCCTTTTGCTGTTCTTCCTGCTTCTGGTACTTCATATCCTCTAAGTCTATATACTTTACCTTTGTTTGTAAAGAATAATAATGTATCATGTGTAGAAGCTGTAAATATTTGTTTTACAAAATCTTCTTCTCTTGTTGCTGTTCCTGTTATTCCTTTTCCACCTCTTTTTTGACTCTTGTAAGTATCTATTGGCATTCTTTTAATATATCCAAAATGTGTTAGGGTAATAACAGTTTGTTCTTCTTTTATTAAATCCTCTATTTCGAATTCGCCTTCTGCTGCAACTATCTTTGTTTTTCTACTATCTCCAAATTTTTCTTTTACTTCTATTAGCTCTTTTTTTATAATATCGAATACTAACTTTTCACTACTTAAAACATCCTTTAAATATGCTATTAATTTCATTAATTCATTATATTCGTTTTCTATTTTTTCCCTTTGTAATCCAGATAATGTTTTTAATCTCATATCTAATATAGACTGTGCCTGTATATCTGATAATCCAAATCTCTCCATTAATCTTTCTTTTGCATCATCATAAGAATTTCTAATAATTTCTATTACTTCATCTATATTATCTAATGCAATTTTTAATCCTTCTAATATATGTGCTCTTGCTTCTGCTTTATCTAAATCAAATTTTGTTCTTCTTAAAACAACTTCTTTTCTGTGCTCTATGTAGCAATCCATACACTGTCTTAGTGTTAATATTCTAGGCTCTCCATTTACTAGTGCAAGCATAATAATTCCAAAAGTATCTTGCATTTGAGTATGTTTATATAATTGGTTTAATATTACTTGAGCATTTGCATCTCTTTTTAATTCAATTACAACTCTTACTTTTTCTGTTCTATCAGATTCATCTCTAACATCAGATATTCCATCTATTCTTTTTTCTTTAACTAATTCTGAAATTGTTTGAATTAATTTTGCTTTATTTACTTGGTATGGTAATGAAGAAACAATAATTCTTTGCCTATTTCCACTCATTTCCTCTATTTCTGTTTCTGCTCTTAAAGTAATTTTTCCTTTACCAGTAGTATATGCTTGCTTAATTCCTTCTTTGCCTAATATTAATGCACCTGTAGGGAAATCTGGTCCTTTTACAACTTGCATTAATTCTTCATCTGTTACTTCATCTTCCTCTATAATTTTAATAATTCCATCTACTACTTCTGTTAAGTTGTGTGGTGGTATATTTGTTGCCATACCAACTGCTATTCCAGAAGAACCATTTATTAATAATGCTGGTATTTGTGCTGGTAAAACTGTAGGCTCTTGTAATCTATCATCATAGTTTGGCATAAAGTTAACAGTATTTTTTTCTATATCCGCCATCATATAATTTGAAATTTTAGCCATTCTTGCTTCTGTATACCTCATTGCAGCAGCGCCATCGCCATCTATTGAACCAAAATTTCCGTGTCCATCTATTAACATATATCTCATTGAAAAATCTTGTGCCATTCTAACCATTGCATCATATACAGCAGCATCTCCATGTGGATGGTATCTACCCAAAACAGAACCAACTGTGTTTGCACATTTTCTGTATGGTTTATCCGAAGTTATTCCATCCTCGTGCATAGCATATAAAATTCTTCTATGAACAGGTTTTAATCCATCTCTTACATCTGGTAAAGCACGAGACACAATTACGCTCATTGCATAATCTATATATGCAGTTTTCATTTCTTTTTCTATGTCTCTTTCTATAATTTGTTCTCCTTCTGTATCCACTAAAAAAAACCTCTTTTCTTATTTTATTTAAAATTGTTGTTTTTCTACGCATTTATTATACTAAACCTTGTTAAAATATGCAAGAAAAAAGAAGTAAAAACTTTAAAAATTTGCTTATTTTAATATACATTCAAGCATTTTTATTTACTTCTTTTCATTTATTCTTATTTTTTATTTTTAATATAAACAAAAGCTCCTAGTGCTACCATGCAACCACTTAATATTACAATTAATATAACTGCTGGAACTTTACTTTCTTCTAGTATCTGTACACTCTTATACGAAATATATGTATTTATTTTATATGTTCTTACTGTAATTCCATCTTCTGCTGTTACATTTATTTCTATTAAATTTTCTCCTTCTTGCATATTATCATTACCAGAAATTTTTACTTTTGCTTCTTCCTTTTCTGACTGTGCTTCAATATCTAAATGATCAATATTCTCATTTATATTTAAACTATAATTATATATATTAGGTTTAAAACTTGGAGATACATTATATCCTTCTATTTCTAATGATTTTAGTTGTGCATCTGCCATTTCTACATCATCAATTTTAGTTACATGTATATTATATTTTTTAGTTGTTCCATTTTCAGCTGTAACCTTTATAGTAATGATATTCTCTCCTTCTTTAATGTTTTTATTTCCTGAAATTATTACTTTAGCTTTACTATCTGCTGGTGTAGCTTTTACCTCTATTTGCGTTACACTTAAATCTACTACCAAATAATAATCTGTAGTATTTTTGTTAAATTCCGGGCTTAAACCATCAATATCAATTTCTAAAGACTTTAAATCAGCTATTTTAGATTTATTTAATGTATTATTAGTAGTTGAATTTTGTGATTTATTTGATGATGTTCCATTTTTTTGAGTATTAGGTTTAGCATCATTCTGATTGTTTGAATTATTATTTTGTACTTGATTATTATTTGGATTGTTATTAGGATTTGAATTCTGGTTGGTATCTGGATTAGTTGCAGGATTAGTATTACTATTAACATTAGTGTTTCCATTACCTTCTTGAGGAGTATTATTCTGTACTATATCTTGATTACCTTCAGTTGTTTGCCCTTCTGTACTATTCCCAACCTCTACTTCTGTTGCACAGATATGTAAAGATAATATAATTATTATAATTAAAATATTTCTTAATATTCTTCTTAACATTTTTTCTCCAATCGTTTATTACCACTCTTCATTGTTCAATATTTTTTGTTGATTTAAAGTAGTTATTTTATATGTTTTTTCGGTACCAATTATTTTTTCTATTTTCTTTAATGCCTTTGGTACTTCCACATATATACTTCCTTTTTTATGGCAATCAGACGCAATAAAATGAACTAAATTTTTTTTCAATAAATATTTAATAGTATTTTTCGCTTGTTTGCCATATATACCTAGTATACTTCCATAGTTACATTGCATTAAGCAACCTTTTTTTATATATTCTTCTACTAGGCCAGGATTTTCTTGAACACTTCTATACCTTTCAGGATGAGCAAGTACAAATTTTGCTCCTATAGTATCCAAGAAATATATTACATAATCTAAATAATTAATATTAGTATTCATTGGCAGTTCTATTAATATATACCTACTATTTGCTAAAGTTAAAAGCTTATTTTCTTTCATTAACTTATCTATTTGGTCAGATATATATATTTCCATTCCTGAATGTAATTTAAGTTTTTTATTTTTTGCTATAAGTATTTCTTGTAATTTATCTTTCCAAAACACTAATTCTTCCGCATTAGTTTCATAAGCGTTTGTGATATAATGTGATGTTAAAATAATATCCGTAAATCCTGCTTTTTCTGCTTCTTCAAACATTTCAAAAGTAGCTTCAACACTTCTAGAACCATCATCTACATTTGGAATTAGATGTGAATGTATATCAATCATACTAAAAACCTCTATTCTTTGTTGTTTAAATAATTATTTAGTTCTGATAATATTTCTTTTTCCTTTTCTTTAGATATATTTCCTGTTGTTGCAACATCATCTTTTTCTATTGTAGCATGTTTACTCCTATTATTAGGATTAGTTTTACTGCCATAATAATATGATGTACTATATTCTTTTGATTTTATTGGTGTTTTATTTAATATTACCCCTGCTATTTTTCCACCTACATTTTCTATAGATTTTTTAACTTTTTGCAAATCATCTTTTTTAGTTGATTTATGTGATGCAACAATAAGAGTTGTATCTGTCATTCTTGATAAAATTAAAGAATCTGTAACTAATAAACATGGTGTACCATCTAAAATAATAATATCAAATGCTTCTTTTAGCTTATTAATCATTTGATAAGTAGCTTCTGTATCTAGTAATTCTGCTGGATTAGGTGGGATATTTCCTGATGGTATTAAGAAAAGATTTTCTACTTCTGTTGGTCTAATATATTTTACAATATCTATATTTTCATCCTTTCCTTTTTCATCTATTCCAGATAAATAGTTAGATAATCCTGGCTTACTACTTGTTTGAAATAAAGACGCTAATCTTCCTTTTCTCATATCTGCATCAATCAAGATAACTCTTTTTCCTGCTTGTGCAAACGTAATTGCCAAGTTTGATGATATCCAACTTTTTCCTTCACCTGGCATTGTAGATGTAATTAGTATTGTTCTTAATTCTTTTTTTGAATTCATAAATTGTATATTTGTTCTTAATGTTCTAAACATTTCAGCAATAGGAGATTTAGGATTTTTTTGAGTAATTAATTCTTTTTTCATTATCTTTTACCTCCCTTTGTATTTCTAAATTCTGCTTCATAATCTGGAATAGAAGTTAAAACCACTAATCCTGTATATTTTTCAACATCTTCTTCTGTTTTTATTGTAGTATCTAACATGTTAAATACTAAAACATATGCAACTGATATTACTAAACCTATAAAAGTAAATATAGCAATATCTTTTAAGTGGTTAACATTACTTGGTGCCTCTTCTGCCACTGCTCTATCTAGCAAATAAAGGTTACTAATATTGTATATATCTACTATTTTATCACTAAATACTGTTGCAATTTCATTTGCTATTTCAGCTGCATAGTTTGGGTCTCCATCTTTTACTTTTATATCTATAATTTCTGTATCGCTTACTGAACTTACAGATATTTTATTTTTAATTCTTTCTATTTCATCTTCTGATAAATTTAAGTTTTTTCCTACTTGTCCTAAAATAATATTTCTTTTTATTATATCGCTATAGGTAGAAACTAACTTAGAGTTCATTGTTAAGTCAGTTGCAGTAATTGAAGAATCACCTGTCTGAGAAGCAGTAGATGAACTTTGAACTAATACTAAACTTGTTTTTGCTGTGTATTCTGGTGTAACAAAAAAATATGAATATATAATTCCTATAATCATTAATACTATCGTTATTAAAGCTATTTCTGCTTTTTTGTTCCAAAATAAAGAAAATAATTCTTTTAAATCTAACTCTTCCATTTTCTTTTCCTTCCTCTGTAAAATTTCTTTTTTATTATATATGTTTATTGAAATTTTTTCAACTATTTTTTTCTTAATTATAAAAAAAAATAAACACTATTTTAAATAGTGTTTATTGCATATAATTCAAAGCTCAAATAAATGAGCTGATAATTATATAAAATAAATCTAAAATTTCTTTTATATTTTAAACTAATAGTGATTCTTTATTTTTCCTCAAGAATTCCTCTTTTGTAAAATTAATTATCTTTATATTATTTGTTTTATTTATATATTTTCCTCTTTCTAATAATATGTTATTAAAATCTTCTTCGTTAAGCTTTTGACCTCCAAAACTAATAAATTCTTCCAATTCTGGGAAATATTCTATTGTATATAAAGTATCAGCTTTAGCAAATGATGGAATTCTAAATGGTTTAAAGTCTTTTAGCCTTTTATTTCCTGTAACAAGCATTTTATGTTCTTTTCCTTGTACTTTTGATATATTTATCATTTGAATAAAATTACTATTATTAGTAATTACCATGTACCTTCTACTATCATTACTTTTAATACCGTCTAATTGTGGTGGAATAAAATTTAATATTTGTCTTTCTTCAATCAATAATCTTCTACTCCATCATCTGGAAATTCTGATGTTTGTCTATATGCTTCTAGAACTTCTTTTATTTTATCTAGTTCCTTCTTTAGTTCTTCATATGGTATAATTGATAACTTTTTTACATATATTCCAAACTTATTTTTAGATTTTTCGAAATACTTATTCCAAACGTCAAATTCATGTGATAATTCTGAAAGTTCTTGTGCAGATGCATCTCCAAATATAAATACTGTTTTTTCTAAAGTATCTTTAAGATTAGAATTAAAGGTTAAATTTTCTAAATTAATATTACTAAACATTTCGTTATAGTGCTCTCTATAATTTTTCATAACACTTTCTAACACAACTCCATCTTTAAATGCCTTAAATTCCTCATCAAACATTGTTTCTCCATTATTTTGAGCCATATATATTAATTGAGCAAAAAACAAAAGTTTTTGAATTTTCATGTTTCCCTCTCTAGAGTTAGGATTTTCAATTATTCCTTGAGCACAAAACCATTTTGCAACATCATTTGGATTTACTTTATTCATATCTCCACACCTACTTTCTTTTCTTGGTACATATAATTTATATTATCATATTCTTTTTGTCAAATCAAGAAAATCCGTTCGCCAAGTTTCGACAAATGTGTTTGTTTTGTTTATCTTTTTTTATAATATTATTTTTTAATCCTTTACTTTATTTAAAACTACTGTTTTTGTTTAACTATATAATTCCATGAATCTTTGCACATATCTTCTAAATTTTTAGTCGCAATCCAACCTAGTTCCTCCTTAGCTTTTCTTGGGTCTGCATAACATGTAGCAATATCACCAGCTCTTCTTGGAGCTATTCTGTAAGGTACCTTTTTTCCTGTTGCTTTTTCAAATCCTTTTACCATATCAAGAACGCTGTATCCTTTTCCAGTTCCTAAATTATAAATGTATAATCCTTTTTCTTCCTTATCTAGCTTTTGTAATGCAGATACATGCCCTTTAGCTAAATCCACAACGTGAATATAATCTCTTACACCTGTTCCATCTGGCGTATCATAATCGTTTCCAAATACAGATAATTGTTCTAAAATTCCAGCAGCTACTCTTACTACATAAGGCATTAAATTGTTTGGAATACCTTTTGGTTCCTCCCCTATTAATCCACTTTCATGAGCACCTACTGGATTAAAATATCTTAAAATACAAATATCCCATGTATTATCTGATTTATATGTATCCATTAATATCTGTTCAATAAACAATTTAGAAGTTCCATATGGATTTGTAGTTCCTCCTGTTTTACATTCTTCAGTAATTGGTATTACTTCTGGGTTACCGTATACAGTTGCAGAAGAACTAAATATAAATTTCTTTACTCCATATTTTTTCATAGTTTCTAATAATACTAAACATCCTGATACATTATTTGTATAGTATTCTAAAGGTTTTTCAACAGATTCTCCTACTGCTTTGAATCCTGCAAAGTTTAATACCGCTTCTATCTCATTCTCTTCAAATACCTTTTCTAACTCTTCTCTATTTAAATAATCCATTTCATAGAACTTAAAATCTTTGCCTGTAATTTTCTTTATATTATCTAGTACCTCTGGTTTGCTATTAGAAAAGTTATCAATAATAATAATGTCCTTTCCTGCATTTAATAGTTCAACTGCTGTATGACTTCCTATGTAGCCTGCTCCCCCTGGTAATAAAACTGCCATAATTAATTCCTCCCATTTAATATTTTATTTTTAACACCGTTCAATTTTAATAGTATATATATTTTATACTATTATACTTACTGTGTCAATTAAAAAACCTACACGTTTTCGTATATTTAAATACTTTGCATTTTGTTGATAAATTTATATCAGAAAGAGAAGAAACATTATATTACACCTATTATATAATTATAAAAATAATAATTTTAAAAGTATTTTCACAAATAATATGATATGTAAAAAATACAATTTTTTTGTTCGCTCGCGAAAAATTTCAAATCAATTTTTCTGTGTAATAGATTTTATATAAGAGAAACTAATTTAACCTTGTGCTTTTGAAGAAATTTGATTTATATTATTCTTTAATTCTTCTTCTTGAATATCAAAATTCTTTATAGTTATAGAATAATTATTTAAAATATCTTCATTAATCTTTCTCCAAGATAAACCTAAAATAGATATTAAAAATTCTTCTAAAGAAACATCTTCTATGCTATCTTTGTCCCATGCTTTTATCATATTAGAATATGTTACACCATTAATTTTAATATCTGCTATATTTATATAACAATAAATTAAATATTCTTTATATGAACACTTTACTTTATATTTATTATCATTGCAGTATTTTCTATAACTTCCAAAGAATATTTTTGAATAAACCACCTCATATATTTTTCTGTAAAATAATTTTTCATATCCTTTTTTTACACCAAT
>CANQAB010000043.1 GCA_947589445.1 uncultured Clostridia bacterium
ATAAGTACGTGTCGATAAGTTTTTTTACACATTTCTAAACTTACACTATTAAGGTTTTGCAACTAGCGAAAATATTCAAAATAACATTTTATTTCAATTTTTAATTTAAGACTATTTTGAAACTTTTTTGAAAAATTGGATTTCATCAACTCTTTGATTCGGAGAATATTTCTTAACTTGGATGATCTAATTTTAAAAAAATTATTCAAAATAGTCTGAATATATAATTTTCTTGAAGTGGATTATTATAAAATCATTAAATAAAATTAATATTAATAATATCTATTCATATTTTGATTCATGCCGTTATTATTCATTCCTTGCATATTCATACTGTTGAAATTCTGAAAACTAGGTACTCCAGAGTATGTAGCAGATATTGTAATAAATTTTATTGAGTAGATATCTGCATAAATCATACTATCACCTTCAAACGACCTTAGTAAAATATAACTTGCCCCAACATCCTCTAAAAAGCCAATTCTATCTACCATATTATTAGTTCCAATTAAAAACTCTATTCTCATTAGCTTTCCAATTTGAGTTCTTAAAAAACCTGGTGTATATATTGGATTTGTTAGAATTTCCGGAGTATTATTTGGTTGTTGTTGTCTTGTTTCAGTTTTATTTTCTTCTGTTACTTGTTTTATCTCTTGATTGTTATTTTCCTGTGTTCTCGTTCTTCTGTTTGTTAATTCATCTGGATTCATCATATTTCATAAACCTCTTTCTTTTTATTTTTGGGTATTAAATAAAATTACCCATTCAAATTAAGTATTGGCATATAATTCTGTTGGTCTGTAAAAGCAGTGTTTTCCTAGCCTAGTATGTAGTGTTCCAGAACCATTATATGGAAATGTAGAAGAGCAGGTTGGTTTAAATGGATTTAAGTACCATAAACAGATTCCTATTTCTGCTAGTCTATTACCTGAAATTGCCCAATCTGCAATTTCATAATGTACATTTGTTGGATTCATATTATAAATATTTTGAGAATTATATCTACCGCCTAATGTTTCTGCTACACAATCAAATTGACCGTGCCTGATAAATAATACTTCTTATATTTCCTCCTTGTGAAATTCTTGCATATTCTCCTTCTGATGCATTCACTCTGTTCATTACAACACTTGCAACTGCCTTCATTCCATTATCTCCTTCTCCTCCTGCTTCACACTGTATAATTCTAGCTAAAAGCTCTCTATCAGAATACGCCATAATTTCCCTCCTTAATTCCTACAATCATTATATGTTATGCCATACAAATTAATTCATTTTTATTTTATTATATATAGACAAAAAATATTTATTTGTGTTATTATATGTTATACATATATAATTTTTATAAATACATAAATAATACGGAGGTATAAAAGTATGTTAAAAAAATTTTTTTGTTTTACAATTATTTTATGGATTAGTATATTTTTATTTAATATATCATATGCTACAGATATTGTTATGAATTTAAATAATACTGATGTAAGTGAAAATGCAACGGAAAATGTAGATACATCATCTGATGCTTTATCATCTAATGTATCACCTAATTATGGTACATCTGTAACACAGACAACAGATTATGACTCATCAACTGATTTATCTATTTCTAATATGATTAATATTATATTAATTGTAGTTGGAGTTGTTTTAGTTTTATTAGGAATTGCTATTATAATAAAAATAAAGTAATATTAATATAACTTTATTTTATTGCTTTTAATTATTGTAAAATAATTTTAAATTCATATAAAAACTAGATTTTGATTATTTTAAAATCTAGTTTTTTCGTATAAAAATCTCAAAACAATAAATACTATTATTATACGAAAAAATATTTATTAGAGCATAATATGCTCAAATGGAGGTTTTTTATGAATAAAAAAATTTTTTTAACATTATTAGTAGTATCTTTATTTATTATTTCTCTATGTTCTTATTCTTATGCAGCAAATAATGCAATGAACACTGCTAAAAATGCTGTTATGGATGTGGGAAATAGTATTGGCGGTGCTGCTGTTACAGCTAAAAATGCAATAGTAGATGGAGCCAAAGATATTAAAAACGGAGCTACAACACTTGGAAACGATACTATGAATACAGCTGATAATATTGGAAATGATGCCAGAAATACTGTAGATGATACAGTGGGCGTTTTAGATAACGGAGATACAAACTATACAGCGACAAGAACTGCTACAGGTAATGATAATCTATTTGGAATGTCTAATATGGCATGGACATGGTTAATATTAGGTATAGTTGGTATTATTATTGTTGGTTTAGTATGGTATTATGGTTCTCAATATGAGCATAGAAATTATAATAATAATCAATAAAGCAAGAAAAATATTACACGATAATGGTATTATAAAAAAATATTTAACTATAAAGGTGGAAATAAAATTCCATTATCGTGTAACATAAAAATTTTTGATTTTTCTTTATAAACTTAAATACATATGTTATAATTATAATATTATAAGGAGATTGTTATGGAAAAATTAATTGCTAAAAATCCCGTAGCTTATCATAATTATTCTATTAGCGATAAGTTAGAAGCAGGAATAGTACTTACTGGTACAGAAATTAAATCTATTCGATCTGGAAAAGTAAATTTAAAAGATACATATGTTAATATAAAAAACGGTGAAGCTTTTATATATAGCATGCATATTAGTCCCTATGAACATGGAAATATTTTTAATAAGGATCCTCTTCGAACTAGAAAACTCTTATTAAACAAAAAAGAAATTAATAAATTAATTGGATATATTAAACAAAAAGGTGTTTCTATTATTCCTATAAGATTATATTTTAAAAACAACTTTGTGAAGCTAGAATTAGGAATTGGGAAAGGTAAAAAATTATATGATAAACGAGAAGACATGGCTAAGAAAGATGCTGAGCGCAAAATAGAAAGAATATTAAAAAATGTAGAGTATTAAAACTCTACATTTTTAAGCTTTATTAGATGAACCAAATACATCTTTTATTTTGTGTTGTACAGTTTCTTTTATTAGATCTCTAGCAGGTCCCAAATATTTTCTTGGATCAAATACAGATGGATTCTCTTCAAACTCTTTTCTAATAGCTGCTGTCATAGCTAATCTTAAATCTGTATCAACATTTATTTTTGAAACTCCAGATTTACTTGCTTCATTTAGCATATTATCTGGAACACCTTTTGCTCCTGGAATATCTGCACCATATTTATTACACATTTCAACTAGTTCTGGAATTACAGTGGAAGCCCCATGTAATACAATTGGAGTATTTGGTATTAACTCTTTAACTTTAGCTAAAATATCAAATCTTAATTTTGCCTCTCCTTTAAATTTATATGCACCATGACTTGTACCTATTGCAATTGCCAAAGAGTCGCATCCTGTTCTATCTACAAATTCTTTTGCTTGCTCTGGGTCTGTGTACATTGCATCATTAGAAGATACATTTACATCGTCCTCTATTCCAGCTAATTTTCCCAATTCTGCTTCTACTACTACGCCTCTTTCATGAGCATAATCTACTACTTTTTTTGTAATAGCTACATTCTCTTCAAAATCATATTTTGACCCATCTATCATAACAGATGTAAACCCTGCGTCTATGCAAGCTTTGCATGTTTCAAAATCTGGTCCATGATCTAAATGTAAAGCTATTGGTATATTTGCTTCTTCTACAGCTGCTTCAACCATTTTCTTTAAATATATTGGTCTAGCATATTTAATAGCACTTGAAGATGCTTGTAATATAACTGGTGAATTTTCTTCTTTTGCAGCATCTACAATGGCTTGAATAATTTCCATATTGTTTACATTAAAAGCTCCTATAGCAAATCCTTCCTTCATAGATTTTTCAAACATTTCTTTCGTTGTTACTAATGGCATATTTATTACCTCCTAAATTATATAAATTTATTTTAATTTTAGGTATAGTTATTATAATACCTATTCTATTGCATTATACTATAAAAATTATCAAATGTATATCCTTTATTTTTTAAACAATTAATTACATCCCTTAAGGTTTCATATGTTAAAATTTTACTTGAAGCATCATGCATCAACACAACAATTGATCCCTTATTATTAGTATATTTTTGTATATTTTCCATTATTTTTTCTTTAGTATTAGCTCCCTGAGCGTCTCCAGTTAATACATTCCAGTCAATATAAGATATATTATTTTCATTTAATAATTTTCCTGCGTCCTTTTTTATTTTTGCATACTTTCCTCCACTGTATCCTCCTGGAAATCTAAATAAGTGAGATGAATACTCATTATTTCCTATTGCTTTTTGAATGCTCTTTTCTGTTTTTTCATATTCTGATAATACATTCTCTGCTGATACATATAATTTACTGTAATTATGAGAATAACCATGGTTTGCTATATAATGCCCTTCTAAATATTCTCTTTTTAATAATTCTGGGTTTTTATCTACATTATTTCCTAATACAAAAAATGTGACTTTAATATTTTCTTCTTTTAATAAATCTAAAATTAATGGTGTTACTGCTTGAGATGGTCCATCATCAAAAGTTAAATAAGCAATTTTTTCATTTGCTTTATAAATATTTTTCATCTTACTTTTAGCATTTTCAGTATATTCAGGCAATAATATTTTTGATTCTTGTTCTTCTATTTCTATAGGTTGCACATTTTGTTGATTTAAATTAGTATCTTTATTATTTAAATCAATGTTTTCCATTTGTTTCGTTACTTTTTGAGTATTTTTTTCTTTATACAATTTTGCATAATACATTCCTAATATACCAAATAAAATAATAAATAAAATTGTTAATATAACAATTACTATAATCTTTATTTTACTTTTTTTTGTTTCAATTACTATTAAATCTAAATTCATTTGCAAATTCCTTATATGATTTACAGCAACTTATTTAGTTGCTGTAACTGTATTTTTATTAATATAATTAACATATATTATTAATGTAATAATGTAAATAGCCAATGATAGTGGCATAGTATATATTTCAAATGGTATTCTAAATATTAAAATCAAACTGAAATATACTCCTTGTATTATAGCTAAAATACCTATAATTTTTAATAAAATATTCCATTTATTTTCAGATTTAATATTTCTGAATAAAATATAAATTAGTGAAAAAATTGTTAATAGTAAAACAGGCAATACATAAGGCATTACTTCTGTACTTATTCTAATAGTTGGCTGTGATATTTCATATATTTCTAATTTATCAACATCAATATTATATTTTTCAGCTATACTTGTCTTAAATTTATTGAATTCATCCTGTGTATAGTTTTGTAATTTTATAACTACAACCTGATTTAATTTCTCTACTTCTTCAATTGAAAATTTTTTATTTACAAAACTATCCTTCGCTATATCGTAAATATCCTGCTTATTATAACCTTTTGGAATATATGTTTCTATTCTTGTTCCAGCAGCATACATTGTAGATTTCTTAAATCCAATGGTGCATAAAATTATTATTCCAGATAATATTAATAATATAAGCGCTACCAATATTATTTTCTTAAAATTTTTATTCATATATATTCTCCTTCTATACTTATTTTTTTACAATTGCTAGCATTGGTACAGTTAATGCTAAGTTTCCTAATAAAATTACTAACCATCCCCAAAATACTAATAATCCCATTGTACTAATCGATGTCATTGCAGAAAAAGAAAATACCACAAATACTATTAATGAAATTGCAAAAACATCTATTGATTTTAGATAAGCATGTTTTACATTTTCAGAAAAGGTTCTGTTTTTATCCTTTATACACATAAGCATATTTTTAACTAATACCGTATTTAATAGTATTAAAATAGCAAAACCTACAAATCCATTTATAGAAATTTCAATTTTAGCATATCTAATTATAATTAAAAATAATGAAATAATAGCTCCAAAAGTAAGAGTAACTATAAATCCTTCTTTCTTAAATTTAATTATAAAATATAATGCTACTAAAGTACATACTATTATAAATGCTATAGCAACATATTGAATATAGCTTGCTATATTACTTTGAACATACTCTTCTGCTGTTATATTATAAACAACAGGCAATTTTCCCATTGTAGCAAGTTTTGATATTACTGTATTAGTATTTAATTTTGATTGTATGGTTGAGTCACTAGTTAGATTACTAGCTGTAGCAACTCTTAAAGTTTTTCCAGTTAATAAAATATCATCATATGTTACTTCTGCTATTTCATCTTCATCAAACATTATTTTTAATTTATTTACTTTATTTTCTGTGCTTTCATCTTCAGTATTTTCTGTAGATTCTTCTGTATTTGTCCCATCAGAAGCTGGAACTATTTTATATTTATCTATTTCATTTATTTTTTGTAATCCAGAATCATTTAATTTTAAATGTAAATATGCTGTGTATCCATCATCTGTTGATGCATAGCTTGCTTCTACAGATTTAAAATCTGTATAGTCAAGAATAGTATCTTCGGTATTAGAATCGACTAATTGTAATCTTCCTTCCATTGGTAAAATGGATTTTATATCATCTGGATAAGCATATTCAAATGTTAAAACAATTTTTCCAGTTTTTTCGTCTAAATCAAGTCTATACTGATCTGTTTTTAAAAATTTTAATCTTTGCTTCATTATTTTAGCAACCTCTTTATAATTGTCCTTAGTTAAATTTTCCTTAGCATTAACAGGTTTTTCTTCTGATGTGTACTCATCTTTATTTTCATCTGTTACTGTGCTTGAATCTACTTTTTTTCCTTCTTTATCATAATAAATTGTTTCATTAGAGTCATCCACTTCTAATTCGTATACAGTAGCACCTTTTAGGTCTGATGCAAATGTATAATCAGGTAATATGTTTTTATAAGCATTTGCTTTTTTCATATAAATCCCAACAAATCCTACTAAAATTATTAATAAACATATTAATATCATTAATGTTAATCTTATTATTTTATTTTTTTTCACTTGTTAATCCTTCCTTCCTCTTTATTTATTGCATTAAGATTTTATATCATCTAACATATTTTTTCAACATTTTTATAAAAATAAACAAAAAAATGTGCAATTTTTTATAAATTGCACATTAAACATTATTTTGTAATTTCTAATATTTTAAATTTAACTATTCCACCAGGTGTATTTGCCTCGACAATTTCATTCTTTTTTGCACCTAGTAAAGCAGAACCAATTGGAGACTCATTTGATATTTTATTACTTGTAAGATCTACTTCTGTTGATCCAACAATTGTATATTCTAAATCTTCATCAAATTCTAAATCTTTTATTTTTACTTTATTTCCTATTTGTACTGTTTTTGTATCAATTTCAGATTCATCTATAATTCTTGCATGTCTAATTTTATTTTCTAAATCAGCAATTTTGGTTTCATTTGCTGCTTGTGCATTTTTGGCTTCATCATATTCAGAATTTTCAGATAAATCTCCAAATCCAAGAGCTACTCTTATTCTTTCAGCAATAGCTGCTCTTTCTTCAGTTTTTAAATATTCTAACTCTTTTTCTAATTTATCATATCCTTCTTGAGTTAATAAAATTTCTTTTTCTTCCATGATTGGTCATCTCCTATTTGTATTTCAATATTGATTATATCATATTACTCTGTTTTTTATTTTTTGTCAAGTATTTTACAAATATTCTTAAACTCATTTTTATTTATTATTCCATTATTTCCAACTAAGTTTTTAATTATAATTTCATCTTCTTCTATTCTATTATATATTTTAAATATATTTTTTTCACTATTTAGCATACTTTCATATAATATAAAATTATTATATTCATTAAATAAATTAGCTTTTTTAAATTTATTTTTTATTTCTTTTAATAATTCAATTTTATAATTATTAACAACTATACCGTTAAATAATTTAGATTTAATTTTTATTTTTTCTTTAAAGCAATTAATAATAATAGCATCATTATCTATTCTATACTCACTAATATCTAATTCATTAAAGTCCAAATTTATAATTATTTTAGACTTTGCTAAGCTCTTTTGATGACTATTAGAAAATTGTATAGGTATACCATATTCTTCATAAAGTCTTTCTTCTAACTTTTTAAACTTATATATTTTTGAACTTACTATTTTTATGCTTTTAGTTTCTTTAGCTAATTTCTCTATTAAAAACATATTTAATTCTGATGTATCGTTTACTAATATTGTTAATTCAATATTACTCATAGTTATGCACTGAATATTTATTATATACTTTAATACTTCTACTATTAAAAGCTTTTTTAGTATATCACCTTTTAAATATCTTATTCCAAAATCATTCATTATTTTATATATCTGTGAATTATTTAATTTTTCTGGAATAACATATATTTTTTCATCATAAAAATGTATTTTTTTTAACAAAATTTTTATTTTACGCATAGAATATTTTTCATTTATCGGAAGTACCCATGTATTTATCCCTTCCGTATTTTTTTTAGTAATTATGTTAAAAAAATACTTGTACATAAATAAAAATTTCTTAAAAAGCAATGGCATATTAGTATATTTATTTTTCAATATATCATTATAGTTTTCAACTATTTTTATATATATAATATTTTTCATAAAAACCTCACATATAAAATTTCTGTTATATAATTTCGATTTGTTCTATTATATGTGAGATTTTTTATGTTATTACTTTTATTTTTTTTGTTCTCTTACCTTTATATGAATTTCTCTTAGTTGCTCTTCAGTAACTTCTCCGGGTGCCCCCATAAGTAAATCTTGTGCTTTACTATTCATAGGAAAAGCAATTACTTCACGAATGCTTGGTTCGTCTTGCATAAGCATAATCATTCTATCTACACCTGGTGCAATTCCTGCATGTGGGGGTGCTCCATAATGAAAAGCATTAAATAATGCTGGAAATTTACTTTCAATAGTCTTCTTATCGTATCCTGCAATTTCAAAAGCCTTTATCATTATTTCTGGATCATGATTTCTAACTGCTCCTGATGATAATTCTATACCATTACATACAATATCATATTGATATGCTAATATATCTAATGGATTTTTATTTTTTAAATCATCAATACCACCTTGTGGCATTGAAAATGGATTATGACAAAAATCTAATTTTCCTTCATCATTTATTTCATACATTGGAAAATCTACAATCCAACAGAATTTATAAACGTTCTTTTCTAATAAATCTAATCTAATTCCTAATTCTTCTCTTATTTTACCTGCTAAAGTTTCAACTACCCCTGGTTTTTCAGCAATAAAAAATATAGCATCTCTCGGATTAGTATTTGTGGATAATAGCATTTTCTCTCTTGCTTCATCATCTATAAATTTAGCAATTGGTCCTTGTAAAGTTCTATCTTCTAAAACTTTAAGCCATGCTAAACCTTTTGCTCCGCATTCTTCTATTGCAAATTCTGTCATTCCATCATAGAATTTTCTTGGTACATCTTGAACATTTGGTACAGTTATTGTTCTTACAGTTTTTCCTTTGAATGCATTGAATTCTATATTTTGAAAAATTTCTGTTACATCTTGTATAATTAGTGGATTTCTTAAATCAGGCTTGTCTGTGCCATACTTAAGCATTGCTTCCTTATATCCTATTCTTGGAAATGGATACTCTGCAACTTTCTTTCCACCAAATTCCTTAAAAGTATTGTACATTACTTGTTCCATTACTTCAAAAACATCTTCTTGAGTAGCAAAAGCCATTTCCATATCTAATTGATAAAACTCACCCGGTGCTCTATCTGCTCTTGCATCTTCATCTCTAAAGCATGGTGCGATTTGAAAATACTTATCAATTCCAGAAACCATTAATAATTGTTTAAATTGTTGAGGTGCTTGTGGAAGTGCATAAAATTTACCTGGATGTACTCTACTTGGTACTAAATAATCTCTAGCACCTTCTGGTGATGAGCTTGTAAGTACAGGTGTTTGAACCTCTGTAAAACCTCTATCTATCATCTGATTTCTTAAGAATTGTAAAATTTTAGCCCTTAATAATATATTATTTTTTAATTTTTCATTTCTTAAATCTAAAAATCTATATTGTAATCTTAAATCTTCCCTTACTTCCTTATCTGAATTAATTTCAAATGGTAAATTATTTAATCTTTTTCCTAAAATTTCTATTTTCTCTGCAACTATTTCTATTTCTCCTGTTACAATATTAGAATTAATTGTTTCTTCATCTCTTAATCTTACTTTTCCTTCTATTGAAACAGTAGATTCATTAGGTATTTTAGCTGCCATTTCTATTAATCCACTTTCTACTGTAACTACAGATTGAGTAATTCCATATTGATCTCTTAAATCTATAAATAATAAACCTCCTAAATCTCTAATAACCTGCACCCATCCTGCAATTCTAACTGTACTTCCTACATCTTGTTTTGTTAATTCTCCACAATTATGTGTTCTATAAATGTTCATTATCTTCCTCCTAACGTTTGTATTTTTATTTTTTATTCCAACCGTCTTTATTAATTTGTCTTTCTCTAGCAATAGCTAACGA
Organism: uncultured Clostridia bacterium; assembly: GCA_947589445.1. Lineage (GTDB taxonomy): Bacteria > Bacillota > Clostridia > TANB77 > CAG-508 > HGM13634. The sequence goes on from CANQAB010000043.1 coordinate 10,511, forward strand.
ATCTGCTGGCACATTATTTGTAATTGTTGAACCTGCTGCTATAAATGAATTTTTTCCTAAAGTAACAGGAGCTACTAAATTTACATTTGATCCAATAAAGCAGTTGTCTCCTATAATCGTTTTACTTTTATTGAATCCATCATAATTACATGTAATTGTACCACATCCTACATTTGTTTTTGCTCCTATTTCGCAATCTCCCATATAAGATAAATGTGGTATTTTTGCTCCTTCACCAACAATTGCTTTCTTTAGCTCAACAAAGCTTCCTACTTTTACTTTATCTGCCAATTTACATCCTTCTCTTATATAAGCATTTGGTCCTAATTCACAATCTTTTCCTATTATTACATCCCCTTTTATTGTTGTATTTGGATGTATTACGGTATCTGTTCCAATTTCTACATCATCATATATATAAGTATTGTCAATATCTTCTATTGTTACACCATTTTTCATGTGATATTGATTAATACGTAATTTTAAGACTTTTGTTAATAATTCTAGTTGCATTTTATCATTAACTCCTAAAATTTCTGTATTATCTTCTACTATAACAGCACCTGTTTTTAATCCTTTTTCATTCATTATTCTTACTACATCAGGTAAATAATATTCTTTTTGAGCATTATTAGGCTCTATTTTCTTTAATGCTTGTAATAATTCCTGTATATCAAAGCAATATATTCCAGCATTAATTTCTTTTATTTCTTTTTGTGCTTCTGTTGCATCCTTTTCTTCTACAATACCTTTTATATTTCCACCTATATCTCTTATTATTCTACCATATCCCGTTGGATTGCTATAAATGGCTGTAAGTACTGTTGCATATTCTTTATTTTCAATGCTTTTGTCAATAAGATTTCTTACCGTTTCTGGTCTTAATATTGGTACATCTCCACATAATACTACTACTTTCCCATTTTTATCTTTTAAATATTTCTCCGCTTGTAAAACTGCATGACCTGTACCTAACATTTCTTCTTGATATGCATATTTTACACTATCTCCCAATACAAGTTGAACTTGTTCCTTTTTATATCCAACAACCGTTATTACTTCATCTACGCCTGATTTTTTAGCAGTTTCCACCACTCTTTTTACTAATTCTTTTCCATAAATTTTATGTACTAACTTTGATTTTTCTGATTTCATTCTTGTGCCTTTTCCTGCAGCAAGAACTAATGCAATCACATTTTGTTTCACTTAATTCACGACCTTTCTTCTATTGATAAGCAATATAATAACATAAAAATTAATATATTGCAACTATTTTCTTCTTTATAAAAAACAATCGTTACAAGATAATAATGTTTAAATTAATAAGTTAAATATATTAAATTAGAGTCGTATTGGCGAATAGCATTCTATCAATATCACCTCTATACTAATTAATATTTAAGTACAATAAAGTACGTAACATATTTTATTCATTTTTTTAAAAAATTGTGATTTTTTTGTAATATTCAAATTATTCGTTAATATAAATTAATAAAGTTTATTGTACAAACATTTTTAAGGAGGTTAATTTAAATGGAGAATTTAAATT
>CANQAB010000044.1 GCA_947589445.1 uncultured Clostridia bacterium
TTACGGGTGGGGACCGGCAAGCTTAGAGTATGTTTAGAAAAATTTTCGCTAGGAAATTTTGCAATACATACTCTGCGAAGCCTAAGGCATGCGATGAAAAATCAAGAAAAGCGACTATGTCGTCTTTTCTTCTCGCCGATTTGAGTTTCCGAACAAAGTGAGGAAATCTCAAAGGCAATAGCGATTGTAGCATATTTAAATAATAGAAATTTCGGAGAAATTTCCTATTATTTAAATAAATCACCGGGAGCGAAAATAAATTTAGTGAAAGACAAATTACAATTTATAATTCTCTTTCGTACAAGTCCTTAATAAAAACATCTTTTTCTTCAAAATTATCTACAAAGCCAACTTTTGCTATATCGCTACTTATTTCTTGAATCCATACAGGCCTGTCCCCATAAAAAATATCAGTTTTTTCTTTATTCTTTAAAATAGAATTAATTCTATTCATTTCCATATAAATTCCACCTTTCCAAATGATATGTATTTATATATAAAGTATATCCAAATAATAAAAATATATGATTATAATTGACGAAAAAATTTTTTAGATATAAAATAATAGAAATTTTAAGTTATATAGAAGGAATAAAAAATATGCAAAAAAGATTTACAAAAATAGATGAAGAATTTATTTGCGAAAACTGTGGTAAAAAAGTAAATAAATTAGGATATACATGTAGAAATCACTGCCCAAACTGTTTACATTCAAAACATGTAGATGTAAACCCAGGAGATAGAACAGAAGCATGCCATGGAATGTTAAAACCAGTTAGTATAGAAATAGACTCTAAAAAGGGGTATGTAATTATTTTTAAATGTGAAAAATGTGGAGCAATAAGAAAAAACAAATGCGCTGAAGATGACAATATGGATTTAATAATAGAATTATCATCAAAACAATATAAGTAGAATATATGTAAAATAAATTTGTAAAAAATAAAAAATATTTTAAAAAGTTATAGAATATATTGCAAAAATAAGAATATATTTATATAATATAAATAATTTGGAGGTTTAGTTATGAAAAAATACTTTGGAACAGATGGAATTAGACGTATAGCAAACACAGAATTATCTCCTGAATTTGTTTATAAAGTAGCAAAAGCAGGAGCATATGTATTAGCTAAACATAATAATCGTACACCTACTATTCTAATTGGCAGAGATACTAGATTATCAGGAACTTTAATAGAAAGTGCTATGACTGCCGGATTTTTAAGTTATGGTGCAAATGTTAAATTACTAGGAGTTATTCCTACGCCAGCAGTAGCTTATTTAACTAGAAAATTAAATGCAGATGCAGGTGTTGTAATATCAGCATCACATAATACATTTGAATTTAATGGTATAAAGTTTTTTAGCAATAAAGGGATGAAAATATCTGATGAAATAGAAGAGGAAATAGAAGAGGTAATAGATTCTGGAAAAATAGAGGAATTAACTGCAGAAAATGAAAAAATAGGAGTTTCAGAAATTCATCCTGAATATCTATATGATTATGCAGAATTTATTGTAGATATATTTAAGAATATTAATATACCTGAAGACTTTTCTATTGCAATAGATGCAGCTAATGGTGCTACTTATAAGGTGGCTGAGTATATTTTTAAAAAGTTAGGAATTAATTATAAGATTTTGAATAACGAGCCAGACGGTATAAACATTAATAAAAATTGCGGTTCAACGCATTTAGATAATTTAAAAAAATATGTTCTAGAAAATAAATTATCATTAGGAGTAGCATATGATGGCGATGGAGATAGATGCTTAGCTATAGATAATTTAGGACAAGAAATAGATGGAGACATATTATTAGCAACATTATCAGCTTCTTTAAAGAAAAATAATAAACTGAATAACAATGCAATTGTTGCAACTGTTATGAGTAATTTAGGATTAAAAAAGTATTGTAAGAATAATTGTATAGAATTTGTAGAAACGAAAGTTGGAGATAGATACGTTTTAGAGGAAATGTTAAAAAATAACTACAGTCTTGGAGGAGAACAATCTGGACATATTATATTACTAGACTATAATCCAACGGGAGATGGAATACTAACTTCATTAATGCTAATAAAAACATTATTGGAAAATAATATAAATTCCTCAGATATTCGAAATAATATTACTATATATCCGCAGGTTTTAGTAAATGCTAAAGTAAAACAAGAAAAAAAATATGATTATTTTGAAGATGATGAAATAAAAGAAGAAATTAAAAAATTAGAAGAGGAATTTGCTGGTGATGGAAGGGTACTAATAAGAACATCTGGAACTGAACCATTAGTAAGAGTTATGATAGAAGGTAATGAAGTTAGTTACATTACTAAAAAAGCAAAGGAACTTGCTAATTTAATAGAAAAAAAATTAAATTAAAATTTAAAATTATACAAAGGAGGAAAAAAGTGTACGTATTGAATTTAACACAACCAGCTACAGTATTAATTGCTTTATTGATTACAATATTATTTATTATACTAGGAAAAGAATTTAAAAAAAGTTTATTACCAGCAATATGCTTAATTCTTTTTTTAGGAATAATATTAATTCATGCTTTTCAATCAATAGTATTAACAGAAGAATATTATAAAGTAATGGCTACAAAGTCATTAGGAATTGATGCAATTATGATTCTTTTATCTTATATTTCATACTTATGGGTAGATGATATTGAAGCAAAAGCAAAAAACAAAAAAAGTATTGACAATAGTTTAGACTGGTTTTGGAAAAAAGTATAGCTAGAAATTAAAAAAGAAAATTAGAAGTTAAAAATAACATCTAATTTCTTTTTTTATATAATGGAAAAAATATTATATAAAATACATATCACAGAAAATTATAAAATTAAATAATTGCACTTATATTTAATAATAATAAATTTGTATAGCAATTCTAGAATTAAAAAAAGTGCGCTTTTATTCTTGTTAAAACCATAATTATATGATAGAATACAAACTAGTTAATGGAGGGGTTAAGAATGGAAAAGAAAAAAACATTTTATATAACTACACCTATTTATTATCCGAGTGGAAAATTTCATATAGGAACAGCATATAGTACAACAGTTGCAAATACAATAAAAAAATACAAAGAATTAAGAGGTTATGAAACTTATCTTTTAACCGGATTGGATGAACATGGACAAAAAATTCAAACCGTAGCAGAAAAAAGAGGAATGACTCCACAAGAACATGTAGATGAAATGGCAAACTTGGCTAAAGAATTGTGGAAACTAATGAAAATAGAAAATAATGATTTTATTAGAACAACAGAAACTAGACATACGAAAAGGGTTGAAGAGATATTTGATAAATTAATGGAACAAGGAGATATTTATAAAGGACAATATGAAGGTTTATATTGTGTACCTTGCGAGACATTTTTTACAGAAACACAATTAGTAAATGGAAAATGTCCAGATTGTGGTAGAGACGTTATTAGTATGAAGGAAGAGGCATACTTCTTTAACATGAAAAAATATCAAAAAAGATTAGAAGAATTTTATGATGAGCATCCAGATTTTATTGAACCAGCTTATAGGAAGAATGAATTATTTAACAATTTTATAAAACCGGGTTTAGAAGATTTATGTGTTACAAGGACAAGCTTTGATTGGGGAATAAAAGTAAAAAAAGACCCTAAACATGTGGTATACGTTTGGTTAGATGCTTTAACCAATTATATTACGGCACTTGGTTATGGAAGCGAGGATGAAACACTATTTAATAAATTTTGGCCAGCAGATGTACACGTTGTGGGAAAAGATATTATTAGGTTTCATGGAATTTATTGGCCAATTTTCTTAATGGCTTTAGATTTACCGTTACCTAAAAAAATATTTGCTCATGGTTGGATTATGATGAAAGATGGAAAAATGTCTAAATCAGTAGGAAATGTTGTTTACCCAGAATTATTAATTAATAGATATGGATTAGATGCTACTAAGTATTACTTATTAAGAACATTAATGAATGGACAAGACGGAATTTTTACTCCGGAAGATTTTATAGACAGATTTAATTATGACTTATGCAATGATTTAGGAAATTTATTAAATAGAACTATTGGAATGATTAATAAATACTGTGAAGGATATATTCCAGAATATAGCGGATGTATTAATGAAGTAGATAAAGATTTAGAAGAATATACACTAGAACAAATTAAAGTATCTGAAGAGCATTTTGAAAATTACAGAATAGCACAAGCAATTCAAGAAATTTGGAAAATTATTGCAAGAACGAACAAGTATATAGATGAAACTGCACCATGGATACTTGCAAAATCAGAAAATGGAAAAGAAAAAATAGAATCAGTAATGTATCATTTAGCTGAAAATTTAAGAAAAATAGCAATTTTAATTAAACCATTTATTGAAGAAACATCAAATAAAATATTTAGCCAATTAAATATAAAAAAAGACTTACAAACATGGGATAGTCTATATAAATATGAGCATATACCAGAAAAAACAAAAGTAATTGAAAAAGGTGAGCCATTATTTATCAGACTAAATAAGGAAGAAGAATTAAGTTATATTATAGAAGGTATGAAAAAAAGTTTGTAATTGAGAGGAAATGATAGTAAAATGGGTAAATTATTTGTAATAGATGGAACAGATGGAAGCGGCAAACAAACACAATTTAAGAAATTACAAGAAAGATTAACAAAAGAGGGAATAAATTATAAAACAGTTAGTTTCCCCAATTATGATAGTCCATCATCTTCACTTGTAAAAATGTATTTATCTGGAGAATTTGGAGAAAACGCAAAAGACGTAAGTCCTTATATAGCATCTACATTTTATGCTGCAGATAGATATGCAACGTTTAAAAAGGATTTAGAACAATATTATAATGAAGGTGGCATTATTTTAGCAGATAGATATACAACGGCCAATATGGTTCATCAGGCTGGAAAAATAGCAGACAAGCAAGAAAGAGAAAAATTTCTAGATTGGTTATGGGATTATGAATTTAATTTATATGGACTTCCTATACCAACAAAGTCTTTCTTTTTAAACATGCCACCTGATTATGCAATGAAATTAATGGAAAATAGAGAAAATAAATTTACGCATCAGCAAGCAAAAGACATTCATGAAAGAGATAAAAACCATATTATAGACGCATACAATGCAGCTTGTGATTTAGTAGATAAATATAATTGGTATGAAGTAAAATGTGTGAAGAATAATAAAATTAGAACAATAGAAGATATACATGAAGAAATTTATGCAGAGATTAAAAAATATATAGAAGAATAAAGCAAAAATTAATAGAAGGAATGGACTAAATATGCAAAAAATAAAAAAGTTGTACTCAAAATATAAAGAAATAATAAATTATTTAATATTTGGTGTGCTTACAACAATTGTAAGCTTAGCTGTAAAATATCTACTACTATTTACTATATTAGATGCAAGTAATGGAATAGAGCTACAAATAGCTGTTATTATTTCTTGGATAATAGCATGTTTATTTGCCTATATTACAAATCGCATTTGGGTTTTTGAGAGTAAATCGAAAAAAATATTAAAAGAAATGGCAAAATTTTTTGGAGCAAGGCTTGCAACTTTAGGAATGGAAATGTTAATTATGTTTATATTTGTGACTTTAATTGGATTAAATACAGATACATGGGTAGTTATATGGACATTAGTAACACAAGTGCTTGTAATTGTAGGTAATTATATATTAAGTAAATTGCTTGTATTTAGAAAAAAGATAGCCTAAAAAATAAATTGACGTCTTTCAGTGTCAAGCGTCGGACAAAATTTTACCCAACAATAATTAGGTTAGTCTGTGAAAATTTACATAGCTTACCTTGCAATACTTGTTTATTTTCCAGACTAGATTTATACATTTAATGAACAAATAGAAAGGACGATAATTTAAAATGAAGAAAATTTCAATAATTGTACCAGCATATAACGAAGAAGAATCATTACCGTTTTTGTACGAAAGATTAACTAAATTAATAGACAGTATTAAAGAATATGAATTTGAAGTTTTATTCATAAACGATGGCAGCAAAGATAAAACATTAGAAATCATAAAAGAAATAAGAGAAAAAGATAACAGATATTGCTATGTTAATTTATCTAGAAATTTTGGAAAAGAAATTGCTATGATGGCAGGTTTAGATTATGCTAAAGGAGATGCAGTAATTTTTATAGATGCAGACCTTCAAGACCCACCAGAGCTAATTCCAGAATTGATTAAATACTGGGAAGAAGGATATGACGATGTATATGCAAAAAGAAAAACAAGGCAAGGAGAAACATTCTTAAAAAAATTCACGTCTAAAATGTACTATAGAGTATTACAAAAATTAACAAAAGTGGAAATACAACAAGATACCGGTGATTTTAGATTATTAGATAGAAGATGTGTGAATGCTCTTAAAAAATTAAGAGAATCACAAAGGTCCTCTAAAAGTATGTTTAGTTGGATAGGGTACAATAAAAAAGAAGTTTTATTTGATAGAGATGCAAGAATAGCAGGAACAACAAAATGGAATTATAAAAAATTGGTAGATTTAGCTATTGATGGAATTACTGCTTTTACAACTTCACCACTAAGACTTGCAACATATATTAGTATACCTACATTTATTATATTAGTTATTTATTTTATTTATGTAATTGCAAAATCATGTATAATACATGAACCAATACAGGCATTTCAAGCAATTATATTGTTAATACTATTTTTCTCTGGCATACAAATCTTGTTATTTGGAATAGTAGGAGAATATTTAGGAAGAATATTCAACGAAACTAAAAATAGGCCATTATATTTGGTAGATGAATATAATGGTGAAAAAGAAAAAAACGAAAATTAAAACAAAAAAGGAGTAGAAAAAATTGTCTACTCCTTTAAAATACTATAAAAGAAATAGATTTGTGAATATTTTGTAAAATTTAGCACTCTAGTATTGACATTGCTAAAAATAGTTGTATAATATATGTATAAACAAAAAGCGCTTTTGAAATAATATTATATATGTGCTACCATAAAAGGTGTCAACACATAAAATTTTAAAATTAAAGGAGGAAAAAATTATGATGATGATACCAAGAAGAAATACTTTTGATTTATTTGATGAAATGTTTAATGATCCATTTTTTGAAAGAGGGGTTTCTAAAAAGGAAACAGCATTAATGAAAACAGATGTAAGGGAAAAAGATGGAAACTATATCTTAGAAATTGATATACCAGGATATAACAAAGAAGACATTAAAATAGAACTAGAAAATGGATATTTAACAGTAACAGCATCAAAAGAAGAAAAAGTAGATGAAGAAAATGAAAAGTCACATTATATTCATAAAGAAAGATTCTATGGAAAATGTTCAAGAAGTTATTATGCAGGAGAAAATGTAAAAGAAGAAGATATTAAAGCAAACTTTAAAAATGGAATACTAACTTTAACATTTCCAAAAGAAAATCCAGAAAAAATAGAAAACAAAAAATATATACAAATAGGGGATTAGTATTCATCCTGTTTGTTTACAATTATTAAAAATATATTTTTGAATTAAACATAAGAGAAATAATTAATAAAAGTTCTTAACATAAATAATAAGATATTTTTTAATTATGTTCTAGTATAATTTAAAATTAGGTTATGTATATTAAAGTACATGGCTCTTAAAAAGTGAACCCAAATTATTAAGCTTTTTTGATTAATAATTTGGGTTTACTTTTTAACTTCAATGATTGCAGGGATATGTCTAGAAATTATAAAAATAGTAATTTTTTAGATATGTCCCTAATTTATTATCTTTAAAATTTGAAAAAAATAAACTAAAAAAACACATAAAGAACACAAATTACAATTAAAATAAATAAAAAATTATAGATAGGAGATATAAAATATGTACATTTTAAAAAATAGTTTTATTTCAATTACTAGAAATAAGGGCAGAAATATTTCAATAGGCATAATTATTTTAGTAATTGCAGCATGTAGTACAGTCACATTATCTATTAGAAATACAGCTAATAATTTGGTGAAAGAATATGAGGCTTCACATGATATTATAGGGACTATTTCGTTTAATAGAGGACAGCTGGCTGAAAAATTTAAAGGTGGAGAAGATGCCAAAAAAAGTAATATAGAAGCATTTAATAATATAGAGCAGTTAACATTAGAAAATATTAAAAATTATGGAGAAAGCAACTATTTAAAAAATTATTATTATATTTATACAACTTCTCTCAATAGCGATACTTTAACCAAAGCAACAGATTCTTATGAATATGAAGTAGAAAATAAAGAAACATCAACAACATCAACTACCAAAACAACAGGAGGTCAAAACAACGAAAAAAGTAAAGGTGGTCCGAATGGTGCTGGAGGAGAAAGGCATACTATAACAAATAATAATACAACTACTATCATAACAAGAAGTAAAGAAAAGTTTCAAAGTGATAGAAACTTAACAGGAGATTTCGAACTTGATGGATATTCATCTTATGATGCAATGACCGATTTTATAAGTGGAAATTACCAAATAACTGATGGAGAAATGATAACAGACTTTTCTAGTTTTGAATGTGCTATCAGTTCAGAACTTGCTACTTTAAATGAAATAGAAGTAGGAAATAAGATTACCTTAAAAAATCCAACTACGAAAAAAACTTATGATTTTGTTGTAAAGGGAATTTATAAAGACAATTCAAATGCAGACGACTCTGCTAATATGTATTCACAATCTGCTAATAAAATAGTAACTGGAAGTACTGTAATTAAAACATTAGTTGAAGATGATAGTACCCTTGTAACAAATATTACACCATCATTTATTATGCAAAGTGAGGATGTAATAGAAGCTTTTACACAAGAGTTGAAGGATAAAGGACTAAATGAGTATTATACACTAAATACAAATTTAGATGAATTAAAAAATGCAACACAATCAATTGAAAATGTAAAAACGTTTGCAACTATGTTTTTAATTATTACATTAATAATTGCATCAATTGTATTATTTGTAATTAATGTGATAAACATAAGAGAAAGAAAATATGAAATAGGAGTATTTAGAACAATAGGAGTAAGCAAATTTAAATTAACTATACAATATATATTGGAATTACTAATAGTAAGTATTATAATGTTATGTATTGGTTGTCTTTGTGGAGTATTTTTGTCTAAACCAATTGGAAACATGTTACTTCAAAACGAAATAGAAGCAAGCAAAACGGCAGATGAAGAAGTATTGAATAATTTTGGAAGAGGCGAAAAATTGGATCTACCAATGGAAATGAATATAAGAGGAGTAGCAAAAGTTGAACCAATTAACAGCATAGATGCTGTAGTTGATGTGCAAGTAGTATTACAATTATTAGTAATTGGAATTCTTTTAACAATTGTTAGTAGTTTAGCATCTATGATTAGCATTCAAAGGTTTTCTCCACTTACTATATTGAAAGAGAGGTCTTAGTTTATGGGGATATTAAAGTTAGAAAATGTTGGATATAGGTATAAAGACGCACCAAAAGATAAATATGTATTTAAAAATATTAACTATGAATTTGAACAAGGGAAAATGTATGCCATTAAAGGAAAAAGTGGAAGCGGAAAAACTACATTATTATCCCTTATAACAGGTCTAGAAAAATGTACAGAAGGAGACGTACTATACAATGGCAAGAGTTTAAAGAAGATGAATTTAGACAAATATAGGAATACAGAAATAGGAATTGTTTTTCAAAGTTATAATTTGTTACCAAGATTTACTGCAATAGAAAATATTATTTTATCTATGGATGTTAGCCAAGTTAAGATAAAGAATAAAAAACAAAGAGCATTAGAACTTATGAAAAGTGTAGGATTATCAGAAGAACAATCCAAGAGAAAAATATTAAAATTATCTGGGGGAGAACAACAAAGAATTGCTATTGCAAGAAGTTTATCTTATAATCCTAAAATAATAATTGCAGATGAACCAACAGGAAACTTAGATAAAGAAACTGAATCAGAGATATTAAAAATATTTAAACATCTCGCAAAAGACGAAAATAAATGTATTATTATAGTTACACATTCACAGAGTGTATGTGATGCAGTAGATTATATATATGAATTAAAAAAATAACTATTATATAGTTATTCTACTAGAATAAGTTAATTTAGTGCTATTTCGGACATTCACTTCATTTTGTTTTTGGTATATATTTAAATTCTTATTTTATTAAAAAATAATGCTTGACATTTTAAATAAAATAATGTTATATTATTCTTTGCAAATAAATTAGAAAACGACACATGTAGAGCAAATGCTCGTAAATCTGATTACGGAACTAAAAATATTCGTAATTAGAATACATGTGTTATTTTTTGTTTAATAGGAAATTTTTCTGAAATTCATATTAAATAAAAATACTATAATCACTATAGCTTTTGAGAATTGTTCTTTTGGTTGCAAACTCAAAGCGGTGATAACAAAGAAAGGAGAAGATATTATATGCCACAGACAAAATTTCAAAAATTAATGTTTGCATTAATTACTGTTATTATTACAGTTCCATGTTTTGTATTTTACTGTTCATCTTATGAAGCAGGAGGATTTAACTTAGAAGTTATTAAAAATTCTTGGATTTTTATACCTATTGAATTTGTGTTAGCTTATCTATGTGAAATTTTTATTGGAAGTCCATTATCTGTAAAACTTGCATTAAAAGCAATTGACCCTAAAAAAAATGACCATATGATAGTTGAAACAGCTATAATATGCGCAACCGTTGGAATTATGTGTCCATTAATGAGCTTTTTGGCAACAATTATGTATAATGGAATTATAGGCGTTGGACTAAATGGAGCACCATTAAACGATTTTATTATAAACTTTATTCCATATTGGTTGCAAAAAATAGTACTAAATTTTCCATTTGCTTTACTTTCACAGTTATTCTTTATTCAACCATTAGTTAGAACTATATTTAAAGCAATATTTAAAAATAAAAATATAAAAGTGGAAAACGTAAGCGAAGAAAAAGAATTATCAGTAGATAATATATAATAAAAAAATAATTTAAGGGATGTTTCTAAAAAGTACAAAAAATGTTATTACACTATTCCCAAGCGATGAAGTCGTTTTAAAAGAAAAAGAAAAATATTTTTATGTAAAACATAAAAGAGCCGGTAAGTAGTAAAATTACTGGCTTTTTTAAATTAAGAAAGTTGTAAATTAATGAATGCGACATGCCTGTAGTACGTAAAATAAAGACATCTGTTAAAACAGATGCCTTTATTTATAAATTTATTTTAAAAAACATTGACATTAAAGTATTGTAATGATATTATAGGTAATAGTTAACTTATTATACAAAAGAAACGAAGGAGAAGTAAAAATGGCGATGGCTAGAACCGTTGGTGCTGTAGAGAGAGAGAGAGAGAGAGAGAGAGAGAGTATATAATTTAATAGAAAATGCTAGCCTTGTAAAAGGTTTTTT
>CANQAB010000045.1 GCA_947589445.1 uncultured Clostridia bacterium
TAAAGATTTTTCCATTCAATTTAGTTTATTCTCCAACTAGTGTAGATAATAAACTATTTAATATTAGAGATAAAGATAATTATATCATTTTACATACAGCAATAATAGAAGATGTAGACATATTTATAACCGGAGATAAAGATTTTGATGATATTGACATTGATAAACCTGAGGTTATGAATGCTACTGAATTTTTAGAAAAATATTCTTAAAAATTTGTAAAAATAAAGGAGAGTTACTAGAACTCTCCAAAATCATTTAGGCTCCCGTCTTACTACAAAAGTAGTAGAGAGTTAAGTTAAATATATTTTAACATATAATATTAGTGTCAAATATAGTTTGACACTAATATTATATGTTGGTTTGACAAACTTATACACTATTCTTTAATTTTACATCGTAACGTCATATTGTAGAATTTCACCTGTGTAATAATCTATTTTAAAATACCATTCTTCTTCATGTCCACATAAATAGTCCCAGCCTGTTGTTAAAGTTATGAGCCAAAATGTTGCTTGTTTTTTGTTGTTAGAAGTATTAGATGTTTTATCTAATGTATTTTTAAATACTTCATCATAATTAATATATGTGCCATTTTCTATTAGTTCACAAGTTACTTTTGCAATTCTTTTCTTATTAGTTTTTTCTTTTGCAATTTTTATTGCACCTTCTTTAGAAATATATCCGTTATTAGTAATATCATTATTGTAATCATATTTATCTACATTTTCATATTCTAAAGATTGAAAAAAGAAAATAATATCATGCCTTTTTGCAAATGTTTCAAAACAAATATATAATAAAACAAATATAAGTAAAATAATTATTATTTTTTTTCCATTAAATTTAAAAGTGATTAAATTTCTCTTTTTTAATATTGATAAAATTATAGCCACAATAATTAATACAATAACTAATATAAATAACATAATTTTTTACTCCTTATTTTAATTAGATTAACATCATCATATCACATTCACATATTATTGCAATGGGAAACTGTCTAACGAATTTATTATAACATAAATTTTACATTTTACATTAAATTGCCAAATAAATTTTGACAAAATTTTATAAAGGGGTTGGGACTTGTCCCATAAACCTAATTTTTCGACTAGGGAGGAAAAATTCAATGCTTGATAGAGTACCAGTGGGTGTACAAAAATTATTTAGTTTTATAGATAAAAATAGAAAATTAAAAATTATTGAATAATGAAGATTTAATAATGAATAGTGAATAATTCCAAATGTTCTTCTCTATTAATTAAAGATTATTCATTTTTCATTATTCACTATTAACTATTAATTGCGACCTGTTAAGGTCGTACATTTGGAGCCAAAAAAGAAACTAAGTTAAATTAGTTTCTTTTTTTAGGTTAACAGTTGTGCACTCTTTCCCCTAGAGAGGCTGTTAACCATCTATTAGCTTATATTCGTTTTTTATAATTGTACTAATAATTTGAACTGTTTTTTCTAAATTATCATTCTTTAATACATAGTCATATAAATTTATTCTAGATTCTTCATAATCAAATCTATTAAGTCTTAACTGAATTTCTTTCGGAGATGGTTTGTCCACTCTATGTTCTAATCTTCTCTGTAATTCTTCCTTAGGAACTCTTAAAAAAATAGTCACTACTTTCATATCTTTTTCTAATAATTTTACCAAATTCTCAGTACCGTTTACATCAATGTCTTTTACAATTATTTTACCTTCTTTTACCTTTTCATTAAATATTTTCTTTGAAGTTCCATAATAATGGTCGTGGTGAACATTATATTCGTATAATTCGTTGTTTTTTATCATTTTTTCAAACTCTTCTGTTGAAACAAAATGATAAGTTCCCCCTTCAACATCTCCTGGTCTCATTGGTCTATCTGTATAAGATGGAATTGTAATAATATTTTCTTCTCTTTTTATTAATTCTTTTTTTATTGTATCTTTTCCTGCTCCAGAAACTCCAGATAGAATTACTAACATATTCTCACCTTACCCTCTGCTATTTCATTAGCCGCTAATGTAACAGGCGATTTTTCTTTTACTTTCGTCATACATATATCACCACTTGCAATTTGTCTTGCTCTTTTAGATGTAACAGTTACTAACTTATACCTATTATCAACTTTTTCTAACAATTCTTGTACACTTGGTTTTACCATCATAATTTTATTCCTCCTATATTTATATATTAATATTGAATATACATTTACAAGTAAATATTATATGTTTATTCAATATTTTGTACTTGTTCCCTAATATCTTCGAGCATCGTTTTTATTTCAACTACTAAATTAGTAATTTCTATCGAACTAGATTTTGAACCTATAGTATTTGTTTCTCTATTCATTTCTTGAATTATAAAATCAAGTTTCTTTCCAACAACATTTTCTTTTAATAATTCTTTAAATTGATATATATGGCTATTTAATCTCGTTATTTCTTCTTCAACAGAACATTTATCTGCATAAATTACTGTTTCCATTGCTAATCTATTTTCATCTATATTCTCTGTATTCAATAGCTCCTTTATTCTTGTTTCTAATTTTACTATATATTCTTTAATTAGTCTAGTAGAATTTTTAGAAATAATTTCAACTTTTTCTTGAATGTAATTTATTCTATTTAATAAATCATCATACAGTTTTTTACCTTCTACTTCTTTCATTTTTACCAAGCCATCAATTGCTTCTTCTAAAGAAATTTTTAATTCACTCCAAATAATTTCTTCATCATCATTATTTTCTATTGTTAAAACATCTGGAAATTTTGAAATTTCTGTTACTTGTATGTCTTCTTTTATAGAATTTTCTTTTGCTAATTTTCTTAATTCTTCTATATAAAGTTTAGCTAGCTCTCTATTAAACTTAATATTTTTTCCTTTTGTACTATTATTGTAAAATGTTATATAAACATCTATTTTTCCACGTGATACTTTTTCTGTAATTTTCTTTTTAATTTTTTCTTCTAAGTAACTAATGCTTTTAGGAAGTTTAACAGAAATATCTGAGTAACGATTATTAACTGATTTTATTTCAACTAAATATTCTCTAGAATCGTTATCGTATTTTCCTCTTCCATATCCTGTCATACTTTTAATCATTTTTAGTTGATCCTTTCTTTACAATTTCTTTTATATCATTTTGCGAATCATAATACTTTTTTTTCATATTTTTAAGTGTAAATACAGTTTTTATAATATAATATGCTACTACAACAATTGATATATGCAATAATATGCTATTATATGTAATAAAAAACAATTTATATGCATAAACACTAAATAAAGTAATTGTTGCTATAACTAAAAATTCAACTCCATATAAAAATAAATATCCATTATCTTTTCTATAACTAAATTCAAAATATATTACTGATATTATAGCAAGTATTACACATATTATTTTTATACTTAATATATATGGTATTGTTTCTATATACAATGACAATATATTAATTGCAATTAAATAAACAACAATAATACCTGCAATTAAAGTATTTTTTAATATTCTGTTTCTTATTTGTCTTTTATAATCCTTTGGTATTATTCTACTTTTTTTATATTCTTCATCAAATTTTTTTATATTTTCCTGTTTAATTTTTTCTTGTTTTTTCTGTTCTCTTTTGGACAGTTTCTTTTCCACTTTTATATATCTCCTTTTTTATATAAGCTTAGGTTTTAAAATAATTAATTCTCTAGCTCATACAAAATATTACTTGCTATAACTATTGGTGCAGTTTCTGTTCTTAAAATTCTTTTTCCTAATGTAACAGGAATTGCATTATTAGATTTGCACAATTCAATTTCTTGCTCATCAATTCCGCCTTCTGGTCCTATTATAACAGCTATTTTTGTGCTGATATTGTCTAGCTTGCAAAGCATTTTTTTCAAAGTATTTTCTTTTTCATTTTCATATGCTACTAATACTATATCATAATTTTTTATTTGTTTAAATATATCTTTTAAATCTACAATTTCATTAATTTTAAGTATAGTATCTCTTTTAGATTGTTTAGCAGAAACTTCGGCTATCTTTTTCCATCTATTTATCTTTTTTGCTTTATCTTTTTCATCTAATTTTACAATTGTTCTTTTCATTATAACAGGAGTAATCTCTTTTACACCTATTTCTGTGCATTTTTCTATAATCCATTCAAATTTATCTGCCTTAGGTAAACCTTGAAAAATATGAATATACGTTTTTGTCTCAGTACTTTCTAATATTTCCTCTTTTATCGCACATTTTATGCATTCTGTGTTGATATCTTTTATAATGCATAAAAAACTTTTAGATGTTACTCTGTTGCATATAATTATTTCATTTCCACTTTCTAATCTTAAAACATTTTTTATATGATTAATATCTGACCCAAGTATAATAATTTCTTTATTTATTATTTGATTATCATTTACAAAAAATTTATACATCACTATTTTTTTCCTTGCAATATTATTCAAATAGGAAATAAGGCACGATTCGGTCGTGCCCATTATTTAATTTTCTATTTTTAAATTTAAGCTCTTGGATGAGCTTTTTTATATATATCTTTTATACCATCATCTTGAAATTGCATATATACTTGTGTTGATGATATGTCTGAATGTCCTAGCATCGTTTGAATTGATTTTAAATCTGCACCATTTTGTAAAAGGTGAGTTGCAAATGAATGTCTTAAAACATGCGGTGTTATTTCTTTTGTAATATGCGCTTGTTCTTTATAGTATTTAATTATTTTCCAAAATCCTTGTCTTGTTAATCTTCGTCCATTTATGTTCACAAATAAAGCTTTTTCTTCTTCATCTTTTACTAAGATTGGTCTAGCTTTTTCCATATATTCTATTAATGCTTTTAGTGATAAAGATCCTAATGGAATAGTTCTTTGTTTTGTAGTCGTTTTACACACAACAGATGCTGTTTCAATGTTAACATCATCAACATTTAATGATATAATTTCTGTTACTCTCATACCTGTTGCATAAGCAAATTCAAGCATAGCTTTATCTCTTGTTCCTTTTAAGTCGATATCCTTTGGCTGATTTAAAAGAAGTTCAATTTCCTCAGATGATAAAATACTTGGTATATGTTTTTCTACCTTAGGAGCTTGAATATTTTCTGTTGGATTTTGCTTTACTTTTTTGTTTCGTACTTCATATTGATAAAAAGATCTAATAGAAGCTAAGCTCCTAGATATACTGGATGTTTTTTTACCAATTTCTTTTAAATGGTTTAAATATTCTTTTACATCTTCCTGTTTTATTTTTGCATAATTTAATCTATTTTCATTTAAATATTTATCAAACTGCAATACATCTCTTTCATAAGATTGTAAAGTATTAATAGACATTTTTCTTTCTACTTTTAAAAATTCTAAAAAATTTTTAATTTGTTTTTCCATTTATAGCATCCCTTTCTTTAAATTGCACACAAGTTTTCCAAAAATCATCACACTAATAGATATTTTTACATTAATTACAATTATTTTTCAAACTTAGTAGCACTTTTTCAATCTATTATATAAGTTTATAAAAGAATTTACATAAACCACTTATGTTATATCAAATAACTAAAAAAAAGTAAATAGTTTTTTTTAAAAATTTATATATTTTTTAGAAGAATTATAAATATAATTGTAGAGCCATACACCTCTACCAATGCTGCTATAAACATTAATATTAGCATTAACGTACAAAATATTGTATGTCTAACAATTTCTATTTTTATATTTTCTCTATTTTTATTTTTCATAATTGACTGGTATAATTTTATGCCACTTACTCCCGTAGCAAGCATTGTTGGTATAAATATAACATTATGTAGTAATAATGCCGTAAAAGCTATAATTATTCCTTTGCCAACACCAAAACATGTAATTATGCTACTAATTGTATACCCAATAGAAAAGCCCTTTATAATAACAGTTCCATAAACAACGGGTATACCTATAATTGTAGAAGCCCCAAACCATAGTAATATAATGATTACAAAATTATATGTTATAGATTTTTTTAATAAATTAAATAAATCTATATTATTATATCCTTTAACATTATTTACCAAGTTATTTAAATAAGTATTTATTGTTTCTACATGATTATTGTTTACATTATTAATAAAAAAAACTCCTATAATTAAACCTATAAAAAAGAGAATAGTTATAATTAAATATTCTCTTTTGTTATTTATTACATGATTATACAATGTAGTTCCAATTTTTGATTTTTTGTGTTTTAATCTAGACATTATTTTTATCCCTTCTTGATTCGTATGTTAAATACTCTAAAATAAATTTCTATTCTTATTAGTTATATAAATATTAATTTATATATAATTTTAGTAACATAAAATAGTAATTATCTTTAAGTATTTATACATAATGTCTATTCCGTAAGAAGATTATTTAGAACTAATTTTACCATATACTCCACCACCACCGGCTTGTATATTTACATTGCCTTCTCTTGCATTAATAATATTTGTTGCTATCTTTTCTCCCATTACCGCTTCAATATCATCCTTTGATACTTTATGTAATACATTCATTTCTGTTTCGAAATTTTGTAATAGTTTATCTATTGTTTTTCCTCCTAAACCAGGAACAAAAGTTAAAGGTATTTGATATACATATGGTGGTCTATTTTCTGGACTTTTTGTTTTTTCTTTATCTTTTATAATTTCAATTCTATCATAAACTCCCATTGTTATATTTGAACTATCACAATCAGGACATGTTGTAATAGGTGCATTTCCTAAAATTGGTTTATTACATTTTTCACAATATGTTCTATGATATTTTCCAAGTTTAGGATCTAATCCATAATTTGTAATAATTTTTCTTCCACCTTCATTTTTTAATGCTTTTAGTATTTCTTTATAACTAATATTTTCTACTAAAATTTTATTGTATTCTCTTGCTATTTTAGGAAGAGAATGGGCATCAGAATTAGTTAAAAAAGTTTTTGTTTCAAGCTCTGATATTTCATCTGCTAAATATGTATCAGAAGACAGTCCCAGTTCAATTGCAAATATTTTATTAAATTTTTCTTTAAATATTTTTTCTAGTCTGTCTGTGCAATTTCCATAGAAACTTTTATGAGGTGTAAAGGCATGTGCCGGTATTAATATTCCATTGTATTTTTCTACAATATCAATTAATTCGTATGCTGAAATATCTGCTCTTTGTGAGCTTAGTGTTATATTTTTTATATGATGACTCATTTCATTGGAAAAGCCTTTAATATCTTTTAAATATGGGAAAAAGCATAAATTATGTGCACTTCCTGTTTTTCCTTCATCGTTTTTTTCTGATGTTTCTATTTCGCTTCCCAATAAAATACATACTTTATCTTTATATATAATTCCTCCATCTTCAATTTCATATGCTTCTCCATGTTTTAAAAAGTTCTCTATGTCTTCTATAACATACGGAGATGCACAATCAATAATTCCAACTACATTAATACCCTTTCTATCTGCACATTCTTTGGCTATGTTTGCAAAATTTAAAGACCTTGCAGCTGTAATCTTTATTGGTTTATTATTTTCGCTTCTTCCTATGTGTACATGTAAATCTGCAAAAATTTCGTACATTTAATTCTCCTTTTATAACTGAAATTCATCTAACATAGATTTGTGTTCTTCTTGTTCACTTCTTTTTTCACTTTTTAATTTATCTGATATATATTGTTCCTGCAACTCTCTAGCATTTTTTTCTGTTGCTTTTATTCCTTCTTTTGTATTTTCATCCCCTAAATAAATTTTATCGATTTGATTTATTCTTTTTATAAAATAAGTTACTCTTCCTTCTCCTTCTTCATGTAATTTTCTTTCTTCTATCATACTCTAATCCCTTCTTCCATAAAAATGAAATCTTTAAATTCTTGCATATACCTATTATGATATCCTTTTAAATTTCTATATTCTGTAAGCACTAATGCTTCATCTATAGGAAATCCTTTTCTTTCTGGTCTATCTAAAACAAGTCCCCCAAAACAGTCCACTAATTCTAATATATCGCTTTCAGGTTCTCTTGGATTACTTCCACTATATCTGTTTACTTCTTCGCAAATTTTACAAAATCTTTTATCGAACCCTAGCGTTGATAAATACTTAGCTCCATCTAATGCATAATTTTTGACTGTATTAATATCTGTAGCATCCCTTTTCTTTTTACAACCACATAGTAAACAAGCCGTAATAACTAAATTTTTATCTACTCCTAAATCAATATCCTCCATAAACATTCGTGCTAATTCAGTTTTTAGAATGACAGAATTATCAAAAAAGATACCTATTCTTTTTTGCATATAATATACAATTTCTAATTTTTTCATATAATTTGTTTCGCTAAGAATATAATTAGCAAAAGTTTCCATAGTACCTCCTCGCATAAAGCTCTTTTGTTATTATTCCACAATTCTACATATATTATATTTTATAAAAAAATATAATACAACAATTGTTACAAAAATGTCATATTTTAGTAACAAAAATGTATTATATTTGTAGTTTTAAACTTAATTATTGAATTCGAAAATTTAAATAAAAAAAGTTATATCTATATATAATTTTTTCAATAATGCATCTCTAACTTCTAATTTCTAATATTGCATTTCTTGCTAATTCATCACATCTATTATTATATTCATTATCTGCATGCCCCTTTACCTTGATGAATTCTACATGATGCACTTTAGTTAGATTATATAATTCTTCCCATAATTCTCTATTTTTTACTGGTTCTTTATTTGAATTTTTCCAACCGTTCTTTAGCCACCCATTTATCCATTTCTGTTTAAAAGCATTAACTACATATGCACTATCACTGTATAGTTTTACATTACATGGAAACTTCAATAATTTTAAAGCTTCTAATACTGCAGTAAGTTCCATTACATTATTGGTAGTATCTTCTTTTCCTCCTGATATTTCTTTTTTATTGCCTTTATACATTAATATGCTTCCCCATCCACCAGGACCTGGATTTCCAGAACAAGCTCCGTCTGTATAAATTATTACTTCTTCCATTTTATCTCCTTGTTTATTTTTTTAATATATGATATTATAACAATAAATAATTTAATTTACAATAAAAGGAGAAATATTTTTATGGCAAATGTTGTAGGTATAATAAGCGAATATAATCCATTTCATAATGGACATGCTTACCACCTAAAAAAATCAAAAGAAAAAGCAAATGCAGATTATAGTATTGCTATTATATCTGGAAACTTTGTTCAACGAGGAAATGTATCTTTAATTGATAAATGGTCTAAAGCAGATATGGCATTAAGTAATCGGTATCGATTTAGTAATTGAACTTCCTACACTATACAGTATATCTAGTGCAGAAAACTTTGCTTATGGTGCAGTTAAAATTTTAAACTCATTAGGTATTGTTAATTATTTATCCTTTGGAAGTGAATCTTGCCAACTTGATGTTTTAGAACATATTGCTAATATTTTATATAAAGAACCTCCCGAATTCACATCTTTATTAGAACATGAGCTTTCTAAAGGCCTATCTTTTCCCAAAGCCAGAGAAAACGCTCTCCTTATGTATTTAAATGACATTAGAAAATATGCAAATGTTCTATCTAGTCCTAATAATATTTTGGCAATTGAATATTTAAAAGCTTTAAAAAAAGTAAGAAGTTCTATTAAACCCATAGCAATTAAAAGAATAAATGTCGGATATAATGATTTAGAATGTAATAATAATTTTGCTAGTGCAACATCTATTAGAGAAAGAATTAATCAAAATAAATTATCTGGTATTCAAGAATTAATGCCATCTAACTCATATCGTATTTTATATAATAGTTTTAAAAAGGGTAATTACGTAAAAGATATTAGTAAATTTGAAAAAGAAATATTTTATAGTTTAAGAAAAATGAGTATAGATGACATTGCTAATTTGCCAGATGTTTCAGAAGGTTTAGAAAATAGTATTAAAGATATATCAAATTCTTGCAATACCATATCAGAATTTATGAGTACTATAAAAACAAAACGATATACTTCAACAAGACTTCAGCGAATCTTATTATATTCTTTACTTGGGATTACTAAAAATGATATGAGAAATTCTTTTAAAATTCGCCCATATATTAGAGTACTTGGAATGAATAGTAAAGGAAAAGAAATGATTTCTGCCATATCTCGTTCTAATAAAAATTTAAACATTATAACATCTGTTAAAAAATATATAGATTCCAATCCAAGCAAAAACTTATTAAACATGTTAAATATAGATATTCATGCAACAGACATTTATACCTTAGGATATCCAAAAGATTCATTAGCTAATTTGGATTATACGCATAATTTAATTATTTATTAAAATAATAGTAAAAGAGAGAAGTTAATTTATTTACTTTTAACTTCTCTCTTTAATAAAGTAATGTAAATATCATTAATTTGCTTATTGTTGATTTGTTATATGTATATCATCTATTTTAGCATTCATTTCTCTTGCAATAATACTTTGAATTTGTGCTATATCTTCTTTGTTTATTTGATCCTTATTTACTATAACACTAATACTATCATCGTTTGAAAATATAACAACATCTTCAATTCCCTTTGTTTTTATTAAATTTTCTGAAATCATAATTGCATTTTTTACTTTATTAATACTATCTATTTCCTTTTGTGCTGCCTCTTTTTGTTTAGTAGATGTTGTTGTACTATCTAAAATCTTTTGATATGATTCTAACATTTGCGAATACATAGTTTCTCTTTCTAATTTTGAAGAGCTAAAATATTGGTTATTATTAACCTCCTGTGAATTTGTTTCTATGCTTTCTTCCGTTGTTGCTACTGAACTGGCTACTTCATTTTTATTATTACTTGTGGTATTTTTTTCAACATTATTTTGTGCTATTGTATTATTTTTTATTTCATTATTTATTACATTACTATTAATACTATTGGAAAGATTTGCACTTACTAAAGTAGCATCTCCTATACTTGCTACTTCTGTAGATGTATTTACATTACTATTATAATTTAAATATCCAGCTGTTACTAACATTAACGCTAATACCAATATAGTTAACTGATTTTTTTTAATAATTTTCATAAAATTTACTTTTCCCCCCTATATCTATTTTTTATGCCTATCCTAACTTTGTTTTTCAAATACCTGTATTTTATGAGTTGCTAGTCCGCGTTGCAGCTTCTACTGCTTGAATAATATTTGTTTTTACTGTAGCATTATTTGCCCCTTTTGCAGTTATAATTGCTCCTTCTATTTTAGGACTTACTTTCTTTTGTATAACAACTTCATTATTCTGATATATTACTTCCTTGCTATTGTCTAATTCTTCTATTGTTCTTGTTCCACCTCCTGAATCTGTTTCATTGGTAGTACTTTTTTTATCAGTTTCATTATATACAGGTACTAATTCCTCTGTTTCATTATATGTAAGTAACACTTTTACATTTCCTACTCCATTAAT
>CANQAB010000046.1 GCA_947589445.1 uncultured Clostridia bacterium
GAACAAGATGTAAAACAAAATGAAGAAATAGATGCAGGAGAAACAATTACACTAAAAGTAAGTAAGGGTATAGAAAAAGTAACTGTTCCGAATTTAGTTGGAAAAACAGAAGATGAAGCAAAAAATGCAATAAAAGAAGCAGGACTAAAATTAAAAACTGTTATTACACAAGAAGATACAACAAAAGATGATGGAATTATTATTAAACAAAGCATAGATGCTGAAACAGAGGTAGAAAAAGATTCTTATATAACATTAACTGTTAATGTATTACAACAACAAAAAGAAGGTACTGTTAATGTAAATGTTAAGTCTATATTAAATGGAGAAGCATCTTATGAAGAAGATGGAATAACAGTAAAGAAAGTAGAATTAAAAATTACTGTAGGAGGAGATACTGTATTAAAACAAGATGTAGATCCTAGAGTGGAAAGTATTTCTCAAAAAATCTCTGGTAAAGGAACAGTAGAGGTAAAAGTATATATAGATGGAATTTTAAAGAAAACACAGCAAATTAATCTAAATAATACTACATCTTATACATTTGAGTAAATTACATTTTCTATAATATAAAAAGAGGAGAAGATGAAATTAAAAGGAAGAATTATAAATATAGTATCAAATATTTTTTATGTTGAATCTGAAAAAAATATATATGAATGTACATCAAGAGGCATTTTTAAAGCAAAAGATATAAAACCTGTTGTAGGTGATAATGTTTTATTTAATATAGAAAATAATGTAGGAAATATATTAGAAATAGTAGATAGAAAAAGTTATATTAAAAGACCTAAAATTGCCAATTTAACGCAACTATTATTGGTTATATCTGCTAAAAATCCGACTCCAGATTTACTAATGCTAGACAAACAACTTGCCTTTGCTGAGTTTTTACATATAAAGCCAATTATTATTATAAATAAAATAGACTTAAACTCAGAAAAAGCAGATAGTATAGAAAAATTGTATACAAATATAGGTTATCAAGTTATACAAACAAATGCTAAACAAGGTATAGGAATAGATAAATTAAGAAAATGTTTAGAAGAAAATATAAGTGTTTTCTCTGGAAATTCAGGAGTAGGAAAGTCTACATTAATTAATAATATTTTTGAAGTCAAAACAACACAAGAAGGGGAAGTAAGTAAAAAAAATAAAAAAGGGAAAAACACAACAACTGTTATAAAATTATATAAAATAGAAGAAAAAAGTTATGTGGCAGATACACCAGGATTCTCAAATTTTGATGTATACGAAATTCCATATAAAGAATTGTATAAATATTTTATAGAGTTTAATAAATATGTAAATAATTGTGAATATATAGACTGTACACATGTTAAAGAAGAAATATGCGGTGTAAAATCTGAAGTGGGAGAAAATATATCAGAATCTAGGTATACTAATTTTAAAAAAATATATGAAGAACTAAAAGACAGGGAGGAACACAAATGGTAGAAGTGTCTACATCAATTTTATCTGTAAAAAAGGAAGATGCCATTAAGTTATTTTATAATTTAGAAACTGCGAAAACAGATTATTTCCATATTGATGTTATGGACGGAAAGTTTGTAGAAAGAAATACAACAGAACTTATGCAAGAGTATGCCAATGGTATTAAACAAATATCAAATTTACCATTAGATGTACATTTAATGGTAGAAGATATACAAACATACATAAATTCTTATATTCCATTTGAACCTAATATTATTACTTTTCATTTAGAACCTTGTAAAAATAAACAAATGGTATTGGAATATATTAAATATATAAAAGAAAACAACATAAAAGTAGGAATAGCTATTAAACCGAATACAAGAATAGAAGATTTATATGAATATTTGCCATTTATTCATTTGGTATTAATTATGACAGTAGAACCAGGTAAAGGTGGACAAAAGCTAATACCGGAAACTATTAGTAAAGTAAGAAAACTAAAAGATTATATTAATAAAAATAACATTGATATAGATATAGAAGTAGATGGAGGAATTAATTTAGAAAATAAAGAAGAGTTAATAAATGCTGGTGCTAATATTTTAGTAGCAGGCAGTAGTATAATAAATTCACAAGATTTTAAACAGACAATAGAAAAAATGAAAAATATATAGTTAAATAATTAATTCATAAAAAAAGTTTTACGGCATTTAGCCGTAAAACTTTTTTATTCGTTATTATCTTTTTTTCTGTTTATATCAAAAACAATTGCATCTTCATTATCAAATAAAAATTTACTATTTGTTGTATTGCTTTTAATAGGGTCAACCTCTCCATTTACATTTGTATCAAATTTTATATTTTTTAAATCAAATTTTGGTTTTTTATTATTTTCTTCATTTTCTTCTGTTTCTATACCATTAATGAATTTATTAAAATTATATTGTTTACTTAAGTGAGGTTCATGGTATTTAGAAGCTAAGAAATCTACTTTTATAATACCAACAGAATTTTTACCATTAAGTGCTTTTACCTTATAATAACACTGTTTAGCAGCTAAAGCTTGAACTTTGCCTGGTTTATAATTTGGTTTATAGTTTAAGCTTGCATCTCCATATTTTGGCTCATATTTAACTTCATCTGTGTTATATGTATATTTGAAGTCCCATTCTCTTTTTTCACCAAGCTCTAAAGACCACCAATCGTTATCTTCAGGAGTGTTATTTCCAAATACAAATTTATTAGAACAGTTAGCTAGTATAGTTTCTCTATATTTGCTTCTATTTTGTTCACCAAGTTGTCTTAAGTTTTGTGCAGAAATTGTTATTCCAACTTTATACTTTCTATATAAAGTAAACATATTAGTTGTTGCATGTGTAATGAAATCTGGAAATTCATCAATATATAAAAAATGAGGAATTCTTGTTTTTTCATTACCAGGTCTTCTTAATACTGAATATTGCATTAATAACAAGAAGAATAAACCAAAAGCTGTATGAACAGATGCACCTAAGTCACCACGTCTAGTACAAACTAAAGTAATTTCACCATTTGCTAAAACTTTGTCATAATTTAAATTATTAGTTCTGTTGCAAAGAATAGCTCTTACACCTGGAATTCTAAGTAAAATGTCTAATTGAGAAGCAGCAGGTTGAACATATTTTTCGGTTTCATTTTTGTTAATTCCATTTGCATAAAAATTCTTTTTAAAATAACCTAATTGAATATTATATTTCTTGGCAAGTTCTTCATCAGACTCCAATTGTTTACACATTTCTTCTACTAAAGAAAAATCATTAAACATTTCTAACATATCTTCTAAGCTTGGTAAGTCACCATTATTTAATCTAGGGTACATTTCCTTTAATAATATACAAATATTTTCAACTGCCTGCAAAGAAGCATTTTGTCTATAAGATTCTTCTAAATCTGTTCCTGCTTTGGAATACATTTCTTTTAATACAGATGAAATAATAACTGCAATTTTAACAGGGTCTTCAAAAGCAAAAGGATTTAAACCAATAGAATTTGCGTTATTAGGGTCAATTAAGTTAACTGGAATATTAAAATTATTTGCTACTTCTAAAATTCTAGATGTAGATTCATAATCTGGCGAAACAGAAGTTATACCTAGATCTTTATAAATAATTTTATTAGAGTTACTATTTATAATCATTTTGCTCAAGAAAGTTTTAAATACTTTTTCTTTGCCATATGTAGGAGTAAGCATATTTAAGTTAAAGTTTTTATTTAAATAATCATTATCATATGGACTATTTAACGTTGCAATTCTGGTTTTTAATGCTGTATAGCCAAGTTCTTTTGAAGCTTCTTTAAAAAAGAATTTTTTTTCTAAGTCTTTTGCCATCATAGGTTCAAAAAGCATTGAAGTTTTTCCACTACCAGATACACCACATACGAATGTAGATTGAAATCTTCCGTTTTCTGTAATACGTACGTTACTACCAGTAGTTTTATCTATATATAGTGGCATTTCACAAGAATAAGCACCTATACCATCCTTCTTTTGGGAAAGATTTATACCAGCATATTCCATAATAGATAATCTAATAAACTTTGTATCATTAATTGTTAAAATTAACCATCTAAGTAATGGATAAAATGTAACTAATGGTAAATAAACAGCTAGTGATTGAAATGCAGGTCTTATTAAATTAGAAAATTCAGTTACAATTGTTACATAACCTGGCGCAGATATAAGTAGTAGCCAACATATAAGGTTCATCCATTGTATCGCCATTGAAATTCCTATAATATAAAGAGAAATAATATATAAATACAAAAATGAAATTTTCATTTCATCATTTTTTACAAAAGATGATGAACCAGAAAATAAAAAGGCAAATATAGGACAAGCAAGTGCAATAGTATAATGAATAGGTCCCCAATAAGATACTGAAACACCAGTTAATATCATAAGTAATATTTCTACTAATCTATCTACTGTAAAGTAAATAGAAAGTACAGTTAATATATATGTAAAAAATGTATTTCTATCTGTTTTTAAATATTTTAAAAAATTATCTATAATTTTCATATAAAAATTCCTTTCAACATAATAATGGTAAAAAAACTTCCACATATCTATTATCTTACAAAATCACTAAAAAAACAAGAGCTTTTGCATTTTTTGTTGAAAATTTGTTACTATATAATGGTAACTACTATGAATTTATTATTATAAAAAGCCTTGAATAATTTTGAATTTATTAATATAATGAGAAAACAGTACATAAAATGAAATAAATACATACATAGGAAGGAAATATATAAGAAATGGAAAAAACAAAAAAGTTAGAAAAAAAAGATGGCTTTATGAAAGGCGTATTAGCTTTAATGATTTCACAGGTTTTAATAAAACTATTAGGACTAGTATCAAAAATATTTTTAACAAATAAAGAAGGATTTGGAGATGTAGGTAATGGAATTTATGGAAGTGGATATCAAATTTATGCTATGCTTCTTACAATATCTTCGATAGGTGTTCCAAATGCTATATCAAAACTAATATCAGAGAAAGTGGCAATAGATGATTATAAAAGTGCTCATAGAATATTTAAAATTGCACTAGTAACATTTGGATTAATCGGATTAATTGGAACACTTATTTTATATTTTGGCGCGAATGCCATTGCACAGTCAATAGATGTACCAGAAGCAATGCTCTCACTTCAGGTACTATCGCCATCTATTACATTTGTAACAATTGCATCTGTTTTAAGGGGATATTTTAATGGATTAGATAAAGTATCTATAACAGCAAAATCTCAATCTTTAGAACAAGTATTTAAAACATTAATTACTATTTTAGCAGTTGAGCTTGTGGGAATTAATACTAATTTAAACACAACATATATGGCCGCTGGAGCAAACCTTGCTACAACTTTATCTGTTTTATTAAGCTTTTTATACATATTAATTTATTATAGAACTTTTAGAAAAATTGTAGCTCCTAAAATTAAAGCAACAACAAATTATAAATATGAAAGAGTAAAGAAAATTGTAAAAAATATATTAATAGTTTCTATTCCTATTACACTAAGTGCTATAATGTCTACTTTATCTAAAATTGTAGATATAGTAACTGTGGTAAAGGGGTTAAAAACATTTTTGCCAGATACACTTGCAAAAGCACAATATGGTATTCTTTCTGGTAAAGTAGATACATTGGCCACTTTACCGCTTTCTTTTAATATCGCATTTGCTACTGCATTAGTGCCATCTGTTGCAGGCTTAATAGCAAAAAAAGATGTACGGGACAGCCAGTAAAAGAATATCGTTATCACTATTAATTACAATGATATTAGGATTGCCTTGCACATTTGGAATGATGGTATTTGCTAAGCCAATTATTAACTTACTATTTCCGAATGCGCCAGATGGAGGATTTTTATTACAAATTTTTTCATTAACAATTATTTTTGCAGTGTTAATGCAAACTACTAATGGAGCTTTGCAAGGATTGGGAAAAATAATAGTACCAGCAGTTACATCTTTTATAGGTGTTATGTTAAAATTAATTTTAAACTTAATTTTAGTACCAAATCCAAAATTTGGAGTAAATGGAGCTGCAATTGCGTCTGTAATAAATAATTTTTTTGCGTTTTTCTTAAGTTTTATTATTTTAATAAAATCTATTAAATTAAATTTAAATTTTGTAAAATTTATTGTAAAGCCAGTAATAGCAACGCTAGCAATGTGTGCTTGCTCATATTATTTATATACTATATTAATAGGTATAATTTCTGTAAAATTAGCAACAATATTAGCAATTATAATTGCTATAATTATTTATGCTGTTATGGTAGTTATATTAAAAATATTTGATGAAGAAGAAATAGTAATGATACCATTTGGAACAAAGTTGTATAAAATCCTTAAAACTATTGGTATATATGGGAAAAATACTAAACAACAAGAAAAATAAAATTTACAGAAATTGGCTAAAATCTTACAGCGATAAAGAATGTAAAGATAAAAGTTCAAAAAAAAAGAAGGATTTTATTTTATTATGACGAATAATGCTATTGTAGAAAGAAATCTACATATTTCAAACTTTTTAGGAGGTAAATTAAATGAACAAATCTGATTTAGTAGCAGCCATAGCTGCAAAAACAGGAGACACAAAAAAAAGTGCTGAAGAAACATTAAACGCATTCGTTGACGTTGTAACAGAAGCATTAGTTAAAGGAGACAAAGTACAATTAGTTGGCTTTGGTTCTTTCGAAGTTAGAAAAAGAGCAGCTAGAAAAGGTAGAAACCCACAAACTAAAGAAGAAATAAAAATACCAGCATCAAAAGCTCCAGTATTCAAAGCTGGAAAAGCATTAAAAGATTTAGTTAATAAAAAATAATTTATTATATAAATAATGAATTCATTAAAGGACATCATAAGATGTCCTTTTTATATTCAAAATTTTTATTGAAGCTTTCTTTTTTGTACCATATAAGTTATTTTAGCAATTAAATTAGATGGAAAGATGTGTGCACCTAATCTAGCGAGTTTAATATCTAACCCAGGTACAATGTAAAATGAATTCAAATGATTAATAGCATATTTAGCCACTTTATAGCTATTTGCTTCTTTTAATGAAAAATTAACATTTGCAACTTTATTAAAATTAGTACTAACAGGTCCAGGACAAAGTATACTAATTTTTACATTAGAATTTTCTTTGTTTAATTCTTCACGAATTCCTTCTGATAATCGAACAATATACGATTTTGTAGCATAGTAAGTTGCCATAAGTGGACCAGGCATAAAACCTGCAATAGAAGCTACATTTAAAACGTGACCTTTATTTATCTTTTTCATATCTATAATATATAATTTGGTCAAAATATGATATGCAACAATATTAGTATTAATCATACTAATTTCTTTATCTAAACTGGTAATTGAAAAATTACCGCAATCTCCAAAACCAGCATTGTTAATTAATAAATCTATATCTGGATTTTCTGCATGTAATTTTTTGCAATTTTCTGCAACACTTAAGTCCGTAGCTACTATTTTTATATTAGTGTTTAGCTCACTTTTTAAAATACTTATTTTTTCTTTGTCTCTTGATACTAATACCAAATCATATCCTTTTTTGGATAAAACTCTTGCCATGTCTCTTCCAATTCCAGAAGATGCACCTGTAATTAAAGCTTTCATAAAGAAAAATCCTTTCCATTTAAATATTCTAGTATACTGCTATCTGTTTTAAAATTAAAAGATAGTTTGTAAGCACATAATTCTTGAACTTTTTTTCCAAATTTTTTATTTATTTCATTAATACCATATTTTCCGTCTCCAAGAATAGGATGACCAATAAAGGCCAAATGTGCTCGTATTTGATGTGTTCTACCTGTATGCAATTGTACTTCTAAAGTAGATAAATTATTCTTTATATTTTCATTTATTACTTTATAAGAAGTAACTATTTTTCTATATCCAGTTTTGGGCTTATGGCTAATTATAACCATTGACTTTTTACTATCTTTAAATAAATAATCTGTTAAAACAGATTGTTTTTTTTCTAGTATACCCACAACTGTACATTTGTAAAACTTTAAAATTTCATGATTTTCTATTTTTTTATTTAAAATATTTAAAGATGTTTGATTTTTTGCATAAAGAACTAAACCACTGGTGTTTCTGTCTAATCTGTGACATGGGTAAGGAAAATTAGTATTTAAATTTGAATATTTATGTTGTAATTGTTTAGTTAAGCTAAATTCATTATTACTTAGTATTTCAATGCCAGAAGGTTTATTCACAATAATAATGTTATCATCTTCATAAATAATATCTAATTCATATGTATTAAATAAAAACTTATCTTCAAGATAAATTTCAATTACATCATTTTGATAAATAACTATATTATCAGAAATTCTTTTACCATTAACTTTAATATCCTTTTTTCTTAGAGTTTTAAAAAACATAGATGAACTAAGACCTTTAAAATTAAACTGTAAAAAGGCTTGTATTTTTTTATTATTAAATTTATCATTTACAATTACTTTTCTCATAAGTTTATTATATATGAAAATAAAAAAAATTACAACATTGCCCTGTATAATAAAAAAGAATACTTTACAAGTATTCTTTTTTATTATAAAATGTACTAAAAATAATAATTAGGAGCATAAAAAGATGAAAGAAGAAAAAATACTAAATATTAAATTTGTTATAATAGCAATTATTTGTATTTGTTTATTTATGATAGCTATAGTACCAAAAGAATTGCAAAATGACACATTTTATACTATAAAATTAGGAGAATTAATTTTAAATAATGGAATAGATATGCAGGAACATTTTGCATGGCATGAAGGTTTGCCATATACCTATCCACATTGGTTATATGATATTATAATATATCTTATATATGCAATTGGGGGATTTAATGGAATTTATATATCTTCTATTGTATTAGGAATTATATTAGCAATTACAATTTATTTAACAAATGCAAAGCTAACCAAAAATACAGTAATTCCTTTCTTTACAACAATTCTAATTATTTATATGGGAAAGGATTTTATAACTGCAAGAGCTCAGCTTATAACTTTTATATTATTTGTACTAACTATTTATTTCATAGAACAATTTTTACAAACAAGGAAAAAGAAATATGCGGTAGGTCTTATTATAATACCAATATTAATTGCTAATATACATGCAGCAGTATTTCCATTTTACTTTGTATTGTATTTACCTTATATAGGTGAATATTTAATTAGTATATTAATAAAAAAAGGCGATTTTATAACAAAAATACTATTAGAAAGTGACGAATTAGAAATTAAAAAATTAGAAAAAAAACAAGAATTAAATGAAAAGCAAAAAAGCAAATTAACACTATTAATAAGAAGGGTAGAAAAAAATAAAATAAGATTAGAAGAAAAAAAGAATAATCCAAAAGAGCCATATAAAGTTATAATAGAGAATAATAAAAATGTTATTTGGCTACTATTAATTATGTTTATAGCTATTTTTACGGGTTTACTAACACCAATAGGGGATACTCCATATACATATTTAATACATACGATGCAGGGAAATACCACAGAAAACATATCAGAACATCTACCAATTATTTTGTATAATTCCAAATATATATTAGGGTATATAACAATAGCTATATGTTTAATCAGTTTTACAAGGGCTAAAATAAAGTTAAGTGACTTATTTTTATTAGGAGGATTAATCTTCTTAACAATAATGTCAAGAAGACAGTCATCTTTATTGCTTTTTATAGGCATTTTAGTTATAAATAGAATTATAAATAATCTAATTGAAATGTATGATAAAAATGGAGTAAATGAAATATTAGTACATTTTACATCAATTATAGGGAAAATTATAATTTATTCGGTATTTGCTGTATTTATGGTATTAAATTTAAAACAGATGAAAAATACAGAAATTGTTAGTAAAAAAAGCTATCCTATAGAAGCTACAGAATTTATTTTGAATAATTTAGATGTACATAATATAAGGCTATTTAACGAGTATAATTTTGGAAGCTACTTGTTATATAAAGATATACCAGTGTTTATAGATTCAAGAGCAGATGTATATGACCCCCAATTTAATGGTTGGAAAGACGATATTTTTAAAGACTTTATAAACATAACAAATGTTAGTGTAGATTATGAAGAAAAATTTCAACATTATGGTATAACACATCTATTAATTTATACAGACTCGACATTAAGTAAGGTACTTAAAAAAGATGCAAATTATTGTGAGCTATATAAAGATTCAAACTTTATTATTTATGAAAGATTGAATAAATAAAAGGGATGATAAAAATTGAATGAATATAAAATAGATAGTTCGGAAGTTAATATAAGATTAGACAAAGTAGTAACAATGTTAAACAAAGATTTATCAAGAAGTATGATACAAAAATTATTAGAGGATGGTAAGATTTTAGTAAATTCAAAAATAGAAAAACCATCTTATAAAACTAAATTAAATGACATAATACAAATAGAAGAAATTATTCCTAAAGAAATAGAATTGAAAGCACAGGACATTCCAATAGAAATTATATATGAAGATAATGATATAATTGTAGTAAATAAACCGAAGGGAATGGTAGTACATCCGGCTAATGGAAATCCTGATGGTACACTTGTGAATGCAATTATGAATAAGTGTAAAGATTCGCTTTCTGGTATAGGTGGAGAGCTTAGGCCAGGAATTGTACATAGATTAGATAAAGATACATCTGGGCTGTTAATTGTAGCTAAAAATGATAGAGCGCATATTGCTTTAAGTGAACAAATAAAAAATAGGGAAGTAATAAAAAAATATGTTGCACTAGTAAGAGGGGTTATAAAAGAAAATCACGCAACAATTGATATGCCAATAGGAAGAAGTAATAATGATAGAAAGAAAATGGCAGTAAAAAAAGATGGAAAAAAAGCTATAACACATTTTAATGTAATTAAAAGATATAATGGCTATACTTATTTAGATATTAAAATAGATACAGGACGAACGCATCAAATAAGAGTACATTTATCTGAAATTGGGTATCCAATTGTAGGGGATATGGTTTATTCTAATGGTAAAAATCCATTTGGAGTGGAGGGACAAATGTTACATGCAAGGTATTTAGAGTTTAAGCATCCAATTACAGGTGAAGTTTTAAAATTAGAAGCACCATTACCTAAATATTTTGTTAATGTTTTAGAAAAATTGTAATTTGTCTTTCACTAAATTTATTTTCGCTCCCGGTAATTTATTTATATAATAGGAAATTTCTCCGAAATTCCTATTATATAAAAATGCTACAATCGCTATTGCCTTTGAGATTTCCTCACTTTGTTCGGAAATTCAAATCGGCGAGAAGAAAAGACGACATAGTCGCTTTTCTTGGTTTTTCATCGCATGCCTTAGGCTTCGCAGAGTATGTATTGCAAAATTTCCTTGCGAAAATTTTTCTAAACATACTCTAAGCTTGCCGGTCCCCACCCG
>CANQAB010000047.1 GCA_947589445.1 uncultured Clostridia bacterium
GAAATGAATACAAGGTTAACCAGTGTAGAAGATAACGTTACAGAAATGAATACAAGGTTAACCGGTGTAGAAAATAATGTTACAGAAATGAATACAAGGCTAACAAGTGTAGAAAATAACGTGACAGAAATGAATATGAAGTTAACTGAAGTTAAAGAATTAGCAGAATTTAATAAAGAAAATTGTGATAGCATAAAAAATGTAGTTACAAGCCATTATATGGAATTTAAAAAGTTTGTTAAATCAAATAATAGTCAACATAATTTGTATAATGCAAAATTGCTACAATATAATAAGGAAAACTAATTAATATAAAACCCACACAAAAGAATGTGTGGGTAAAATTTTTTAAGCATTTTCTTGCATTATTGGGAGCATTTGCTTTTTTCTAGAAACAATACCAGGAAGAAACGCTCTGTTATTTTCTAAATTTACATTAAATGATTTTTCTACAATATCTGTTCTTTTGCCTAAAACTAATACTTCTGAATTGCTATTTACAATATCTGTTATAGCAAGTACAAACAAGTCTAAATTTTCTTCTGCAATTTTTTGATTAATAGCATTTTCTAAATTAGTTTGAGATTTTAGCACTTCTTGAATATCTACAGTATTAACTTGTGCAATTTTAACTTTATTACCATTCATATCAACAATTTTTGCATCAATATTAAGTAATTCTTCAGCGGAATAATCAGACAAATCTGTACCTGCTTTTAACATATCTAAACCGTAAACATTGTAATTAATATTTGCAATTTTAGATAATTCTTCTACTGCTTTAATGTCTTTTATAGTAGTTGTTGGAGATTTTAAAAGTAAAGTATCAGAGATTATAGCACTTAACATTAATCCAGCCATTGTAGGAGTTATTTCTATATTATTTGTAATACAAATTTCAAAAAGAATTGTAGATGTACAACCAACAGGCTCAGCCATATAAAATAAAGGCTCAGATGTTTGAAAGCCACATATTCTATGATGATCAATAACTTTAATTATTTTTGCGTTTTCGATACCATTTACGCTTTGTGAAAATTCATTGTGATCAACTAAAATAACTTTTGTACCTTCATCTATTTTTTCAATATACTTTGGAGCTTCTACTTTGAAGTAATTTAATGCATAAGCGGTTTCTTTATTTATTTCACCTAATCTGCAAGCAATTGCAGAATCGTTTCCTAATTTTTTTTCTAAATCGGCCATAACTAAAGAAGACATAATTGAATCTGTATCAGGACTTTTATGTCCAAAAACTAATATTTCACTCATATTAATACCTCATTTCTTAATTTATTTGCTATATAATATCATATGTTAAATTATAATTCAATACAAATTATAATTTTTGCAAAAACCATTTCCTAATATTGAAATATATGATAAAATATAAAGGGAGGCAATAAATGAACGTAGGATTTATATCGCTTGGATGTAGTAAGAATTTAGTAGATACAGAAATAGCAATTGGAATTTTAAAAAACAAAAGTTACAATATAGTAAATGACCCAAAGATAGCAGATGTAATAGTTATTAATACATGTGGATTTATAGAATCTGCAAAGGAAGAAGCAATTAATACTATTTTAGAAATGGCTGAATACAAGAAAAATAGGTGCAAAGTGTTAATAGCAATGGGGTGTTTAGTAGAAAGATATAAAAAAGAGTTAGAAAAAGCTTTACCAGAAGTTGATTTATTTATTAAATTTTCAGAGTACGATAATATTGCAGAAAAGCTAGAAAAAGTATTGGAAATTAAAGATTATAATAATAAATATAATTGCTTAGAAAATTATATAGATAGAGTAATAACAACTGGTAGCAAAACTGCTTATTTAAGAATAGCAGAAGGATGTAGTAATAGATGTACTTATTGTGCAATTCCTTATATTAGAGGCCCATTAAAAAGTAGAACAATGGAAGACATATTAGAAGAAGCAAAAGATTTAGCTCAAAAGGGATATGAAGAATTAATTATTATTGCACAAGATACTACAAAATATGGTATTGATTTATATGGAGAACCGAAACTTGCAAATCTTTTGGAAAAATTATGTAATATAAATGGAATACGCTGGATACGTTTCCTATATGCTTATCCAGAGACCATTACTGATGAATTAATACAAGTAGTAAAAGAAAATGATAAAATATGCAATTATTTTGATATACCTATTCAACACATTTCTACTCCTATTTTAAAGAAAATGAATCGAAAAAGCAATGAAGAAAGTATAAAAAAACTAATTACAAAAATTAGAAAAGAAATAACAAATGTTGTTTTAAGAACATCTTTGATTGTAGGATTCCCAGGAGAAACAAATGAAGATTTTCAAATGTTATATAACTTTGTAAAATGGGCTAAATTTGATAAATTAGGTGTATTTATGTATTCTAAAGAAGATGGAACACCCGCTGAAAAGTTTCCAAATCAAATACATGGTAATACTAAAAAATCAAGATATAATAAAATTATGCAATTACAACAACTTATCTCAAGAGAAAAATTAAAAACAAGAGTTGGTAATGAATATGAAGTAATAGTAGAATCCATTACTTTTGATAAAAAATATTTAATAGGTAGAACTCAAATGGATGTTCCGGAAATGGATGGACTGGTATACATTATTAATAAAACAAGTAAAGACTTGATAAATCAATTTATTAGGTGTAAAATAACAGATATAAGAGATTATGATTTGATAGGAGAAATAGTAAATGAATAAAAAAGAAGAAGAAGTGTTAAAACAGTTACGAGCTATTAAACAAAGAGCAGAAATAGATTTACAAATAAAACCTGGGTACGAAAATTATGAGGTAAAAAATGTAAAATATTATGGAAAGGTTAATCTTACTAAGAAAGAAACAGGAGAACAAGAAAGTTTTGATTTACATATAATAGAAGTATCAGAAATAGGTGATAATACAGGAAACTTAGAACAAATCTATTATTTGAATGGACAGGAAATAGATTTTACAGAATTATTAATAAACTATGAGTCACCGGAACCTATTAAAGATGTCGTAGATAAGGCAGAAGAAAATAAACAAAAGCCAGAAAATGAAAAAGATAAAGAATTAGATATACAAGATTTAAACCAATTAGAAGAAAAAAAAGACAAAAAAGATGGAATAAGCAATGAAAAAACAAAGAAGATAGATGAAAAAGAAAAAAGAAAAAATGACTTAACAGGAGCAAAACCTAAATATGTTTTTCAAACAATAGATATTGATAAAGCATATATAGATAACTGGACCACATTAAGAAAAGGTTTCGAATTACCAGTAGGAGTAGAAAAAATAGCTATTGCTACTCCATTACAAAAAGATGAAAATATTCTTTCTTCAGATATGACTATATATATGTTAGACTCAAAGGGGAAAATTTTAGAAAACGTAAATGGAAAAACGATAAGAGATTATTTAGAAATAGATGATGCAACAGGAAATAATCCAATGTATGATGATAATACAAAATTAGAATTAGAAAAATATGCAGAAAAAAATAAGGGACAAACTATGAGAAGGTTTAAATCTATAAAGAATCCAGATTTATATTTATCTGCAGAACAAAAGAAAATAGGTCAATATGTGGAAGTGTATGCAGGAACAAGAACTAGAAATGGAAATGATCCAGTAGAAATACAATTAGAAACGGATAATGTGGAAATACAAACATCGTTTGAAATGCAAAAAATTATAAGTGGTTATAAAGGAGTTTACCAAAAAGAAAATATAGATAAAGAAGCAGATTTTCATGAAGCACATGGAGATGATGTGTCTAAAATAGCAAAAGAAAATGCAGATGGAAATAGATTAACAAGAACAAACTGTGATGATGATTTTATTCCTAATACAAAAATTACATGGGAACAACTTTCAAAACTTTTAAAGGATAAAGATATAGACGAATTGAAAAAAGATTTTTTTGATTCATTTAATGGTAAAAACGAAAAAGAGATTATTTTGAAAATGCAGGAAGAAAATAAGAAAGAAATATCAGGAGAAAACGATAGAGAGTTTTTTAGAGAAGGACCATGGGATTCAGCGAAACACTAAAAGTATAATATCAATTTGTTGAAAAAATGTTTTTCAATGAGATGACCATATCTATAAATAGACAAATTAAAAATAGATAGCCCCTTAAAAATACTGCAAAATTTGACACAATAAAAAAAATATGATATACTATAATAGTTGGCTCTAAAAAAGGAGGAATTATTATAGAGTATGAATCGAAGAATGTATTACTAATAAGGGGATTAATTATAATTCCAATGACTATATTAGGACTTAGTATATTTAGTAATGCATCTTATGCTTCTAATAGCATAATGGCTACGAAAGAAAGAATTAAAGAAATTAAAATTGTAGAAGAAGTTAATATTGATAAATTAATTAGAAATAAAAAAACAAACACAGTAAAAAATTATACAAGACAGGTAACTACTTCAAGAAGTGGAGTAACTAGAGAAAAACAAGAAGTAAGTACAGAAAATGTTAAAAAAGATATCAATACAAAAACAACAGAGCAAACATATACATCAATTAAAGATGTAAGTATAAGTAAAAATATGAATTTAACTAAAAGAACAGGATTGTCTAAAGAAGACTTTAAAAAAGTAATTAAAAATTTAAAACAAGACACATCAAAATTCTTTTATAACAATGCAGATACAATATATGACTTATGTAAAAAATATCAAATAAATGAAATATTTTTCTGTGGATTAATTTCTGCAGAATCAGGATGGAATATAGCATCTAACCATAGAAGAACATATAATTATATTAGTTTAATGTCAAATGGAAAATTAATTCAATATTCATCTACAAAACAAGGTTTAGAAGTAGCAGCGAAGAAATTGCATGATAATTATTTAACACCAGGGGGAAAGTTTTACGGAGGAAAAACATTAGCAG
This sequence comes from uncultured Clostridia bacterium, assembly GCA_947589445.1. Classification (GTDB taxonomy): domain Bacteria; phylum Bacillota; class Clostridia; order TANB77; family CAG-508; genus HGM13634. Next base: position 4,924 of record CANQAB010000047.1, read on the forward strand.
GAGTACAGAAAAAATTCTGTCCATCAGGAACATGGATAAGTTTAGTTTATGGACGCATGCAACAAATTATGGTAGCTACAAAAAAAGTTAACAATTAGATTTAAATTCAAAAGAGGGTTTGATAAACATCAGACTCTCTTTTGACATAATTGAGAATTTATAATATTACTTTATTTTTTTACAGAAATGTTATATAATAATTCCAGTTATTAATAAGGAGAAATGTAATGGGAGATTTTGTACACTTACACGTTCATAGTGAATATAGTTTGCTAGATGGAGCCAATAGAATAAAAGAATTACCAAAAGTTGCAAAAGAATTAGGAATGGATGCAATAGCTATTACTGATCATGGTGTTATGTATGGTGTAATAGAATTTTATAAAGCATGCAAAGCAGAGGGAATTAAACCAATTATTGGTTGCGAAGTGTATGTTGCTCCACGTACTAGATTTGATAAAGAATCTGGAATAGATAATAAATATAATCATTTAATTTTACTTGCAAAAAATAATGAAGGTTATAAGAACCTGAGTAAAATGGTTTCTATTGGTTTTACAGAAGGTTATTACTATAAGCCAAGAATAGATTTAGAAATATTAGAAAAGTATCATGAAGGTTTAATTTGTTGTAGTGCATGCTTGGCTGGGAGTTTACCACAAGCTATTTTAGAAGGAAATATGGAAAAAGCAGAAGAAATAGCTTTATGGTATAAAAATTTATTTGGAGAAGATTATTATTTGGAAATTCAAACTAATACTTTAAAAAAACAAGCATTAGTAAATCAAAAGTTAGTAGAATTATCTAGAAAATTAAATATTCCACTTGTTGCTACCAATGATGCACACTATACTAAAAAAGAAGATGCCTATAACCATGAAGTACTTTTATGTATTCAAACAGGAAAAAAAATGTCTGATATAGATAGAATGCGTTTTGAAACAGATGACTTTTACATTAAAAGTCCAGAAGAGGTAAAAGCATTTTTTCCTAATTTACCAGAAGCAATAGAAAATACTGTAAAAATAGCACAAAAGTGTAACGTAGAATTTGAATTTGGACATACTATATTGCCAAATTATGAAGTACCAGCTGAATTTCCAACTCATTATGATTATTTTAAAAAATTATGTGATGATGGTATAAAAAAAAGATATGGTGAAAATTTATCAAAAGATATTTTAAATAGAATGGAATACGAAATATCTGTTATTAAGAAAATGGGATATGTAGACTATTTTTTGATTGTTTGGGACTTTATTAATTGGGCGAAGTCAAATAATATACCTGTTGGACCAGGTCGTGGGTCAGGTGCGGGATCTATTGTTGCATATGCAATTGGTATAACTGATATTGACCCTATAAAATATAATTTACTTTTTGAAAGGTTCTTAAATCCTGAAAGAATTAGTATGCCGGACTTTGATGTTGACTTTTGTTATGAAAGAAGACAAGAAGTAATAGATTATGTTGCAAGAAAATATGGCAGGGATCATGTTTCTCAAATTATTACTTTTGGAACAATGTCTGCTCGTATGGTTATAAGAGATGTAGGTAGAGCATTAGATTTTCCATATGCAGAAACCGATAAATTAGCAAAAATGATTCCATTTGCTATACATATTACTATAAAAAAAGCAATGGAGCAAAATAGAGAACTAAAAGAACTATATGATAATAACGAGGAAATTCATAAATTACTAGATATTGCAATGGGATTGGAAGGAATGCCAAGACAAGCTTCAACTCATGCCTGTGGAGTTGTTATAACAAAGGATCCTGTAGATACATATGTCCCATTATATGTTAATGATGGAGCAATTTCTACACAATATACAATGACAATATTAGAAGAACTAGGATTGTTAAAAATGGATTTTTTGGGTTTAAGAACTTTAACTGTTATTCAGGATGCAATTGAACTAGTTAAAAAAAATAGAGGAATTGATGTAGAATTTGATAAAGATATGAATGACCCAAAAGTATATAAGCTTTGGGGAGAGGGAAAATCAATTGGAATTTTTCAATTCGAAAGTGCTGGTATGACAAACTTTATGAAAGAATTAAAACCAGATAGCTTAGAAGATATTATAGCAGGTGTTTCTTTATATCGTCCAGGACCAATGGATCAAATTCCAAGATATATAAAAAATAAACTAAATCCAGAACATAGTGAATATACACACCCTGCGCTAGAATCAATTTTGAAAGTTACATACGGTTGTATGGTTTATCAAGAGCAAGTTATGCAAATTGTAAGAGATTTAGCAGGCTATTCATTAGGAAGAGCAGATTTAGTACGTCGTGCCATGGGTAAGAAAAAATTAGATATAATGGCAAAAGAAAGAGAAATTTTTATTCATGGACAGGTTGACGAAGAAGGAAATATTATTGTTCCGGGGTGCGTAAGAAATGGAATAGATGAAAATTCTGCTAACAAGATATTTGATGAGATGGCAGAATTTGCAAAATATGCATTTAATAAATCACATGCAGCTGCATATGCTGTTGTATCTTATAGAACAGCATATTTAAAAGCGTATTACCCAGAAGAATTTATGGCTGCAACTTTAAATAGTTATTTAGGAAATTTAGACAAAATTCCTCTATATATAGATGAATGCAGAAGATTAAATATTCAAATTTTAAAACCAGATATTAATAAGAGTACAACAAGGTTTACGGTAGAAGAAAATAAAATAAGATTTGGTATGGGAAGCATAAAAAATGTTGGTGTTGCAGTTGTAGATTGCATTGTAGCAGAACGAGAAAAAAATGGATTATTTAAGAGCTTTGCTGATTTTTGTGAAAGAATACAAGATGAAGCAGTTAATAAAAAATGTATAGAAAGTTTAATAAAAGCGGGAGCATTTGATGAATTTGGCCAAACTAGAAGTACCTTATTAGCTTCTTTTGAATCAATTATTGATACTATACAAAGCAATAACAAAAAAAGCTTTAAAGGCCAAGTTACAATGTTCGATTTAGATACAATGGAGAGTGGAGATAAAGAAGATTTAAAATATACATTTATAGAGAAAAAAGAATTTGAAGATAAAGAAATATTGTCTATGGAAAAAGAAATGCTTGGGATATATATATCGGGACATCCTTTGGCTAAAATACGTGAGCAAATTATAAATTCTACAAACATCGATACAATGAAAATGATGGAAATAAAAGAAGAATTGGATACCACTGGAAAAAATACGAAGTATAAAGATGGACAAATAGTGAGGTATGCAGGCATTATTTCTAACATAAAAAAGAAATATACAAAAAGCAATAAATTAATGGCATTTGCTACAATTGAAGATTTATATGGCTCTGCAGAAATTATTATTTTTGAAAATGCTTATCAAAATTCAGCTAATATATTAGTAACAGATAATATTGTTTTAGTAGAAGGAAGATTAAGTATACGAGAAGACGAAGATATAAAAATTATAGCAAGAGAAATAAAGGAATTAGAAGATGCAAACCATAACCAAAAAGTATTAAGAATTAATATTACTCACATGGATGAAAAATCTAAAAAGAAATTAAGAGGAGCATTAAAATTTTTCAACGGACAAAAAAATAATACACCTGTACAAGTAATTAATGAAGAAAAAATATTAGATTGCGGAACGATTTTTCTAACTAAAGATGTATTAGAAGAAATAGAAGAGTTAATTGGAAAAGAATTTGTAACATATCAATAACAAATTTTACCAAAACACTTGCATTTTGTTTAAAATTATGTTAATATTAATATAGTATTGTTTAATAAAAAGAAAAGGAATTGAAAAAATGAGTACGGAAATAAAATCAAAAAATAGATTTATAGATATATTTAAAAGTATATTTAGTTCAGAGTCAGATATAGACAGTTATGAAAATATAGCATTACCTTCAGAATTAAGGGACACATTAAGAAGACTTGAAAGTGATGAAAATGAAGTAGGAAAAGCAATTAACATTGTTGATACAAAAAAGTCATCAGGAAATTCAGGAATTAGTCCTAAAATAAATCCAGATACAGAAAAAGCAATGAGAAAAATACATAATCAACAAATACATAAAGAAGGTAGAGAAAGAGAATAAAATATATTTTGAACAATTTAATAAAAAGTATAAAAAGAAACAGAGCTATGTATCTGTTTCTTTTTATGATTTTAGAGAGGTGTCAATAAATCATTAAATAATAATTTTAATTTTATATAGAAAAATTTTACAATAGAATCTATATTTTTACAAATCAAATTCTCATTTCCTGTTTTAATGGCACTAATATAAGCTATTTTAAACTATTTTTATATCTATACCATTTTGGTATTAAGACCAACTAAGTGCATTGAAGTCATAAAATTCTCATTCTTTAAATTAATAATATAAAAATTATTGATAAAAAAATGTAAATATGTTATTATAAAAATGTAAGAATTACTTATACAAAGGATAGGAGATGCAAATATGTTAAAAATAAAAAGAATAGGATTATTAATTATAAGTGTTTTATTATTAAATAGTTTCTTTATTAATTGCTATGCTACAAAGGTTGCTGTAACAAAAGAGAATTTAAATACATCTTTACAAGGATTGGTTTCATCCAGTGCAAATGAAAATAACTATAAATTTACTGTATCTGATAATATTATTACAATAACAATTGATGAAAATAGTTATACTCTAAATTATGACTTGATAGATAAACCAAAATTTACTTTAGAAATTCCTATTGAAAAGGGAATAAGTTATGCAGATTTTAAAAAACAGATAGATAATTTAAATTTACCAATGATTGGATATATTGCAGTTGCTAATATTCAGGGGGCAGAATTTAAAGATGCAAGTGCTTATTTCTTAATGTCATATTTAGGAAATGCTTTAAATGGCTCTTGGTCTAGTGATAATTCCTATGTTATTCTTGATGACACCAATTTGGCAGATGGAGTTACAATAGATAAAAGTGAAGGCGATTCAAAAACTATATATGCCTCTGAATTTGGAGAAAGAGTAATGGAATATGTAAATGCTACATACAAAGATAAACAAACTATATCTGATGTAACAAGTGGTATTAATTCTTATGAATGGACTACTGAAAGAAAAGATGTAAATGAAACTTCTTGCAAATTAGTATCATCATTAAGTGTAAATACTGATGCAGATTTTTCAAAAATAAAAGGATATGCAAATCAAATGGGTGAATCTTTTTTAAATAAAGATATTACAAAAGATAATGCAGATTATTCAGTTACATTGAAAGTAGGTCAAAAATGTAGATTTGAAACAAACGAAAAAATTACAGGGCATGAAATGTCTGGTACAGGGTGCGATTATAATGATATAAATGAGAATTGTGCTGAAATTACTGGAACAAGTGTTGGAAAATCTAATGGTTATATTTATGTAGGAGAAACTAAAAAATCATTTTATATTACTGTTGAAGAAAATACAGAAGATAAGACTTTAAATACTATAACATTAAAGATAAATACAGCAACAACAAACAATAAAACTAGCGGAGATGATTCATCTAAGCAACAGCAGGAACAAACACAAAAACCACAAAACAGTGGTGCACTTAAAGATGACACAACTACCAAAGGTATTTTGCCTAAAACAGGTGTAAATAATGTTATCTATATAATAGTGGCAGTTAGTTTTATCTTATTAGCAATATTTGGAATAAAATTAAAAAAATATAAAGATATTAAATAGTAAAATCATAAAAAGAAACAGAGCTGTAGCTCTGTTTCTTTTTGTATTGGTAGCGAAGGGGAGATTCGAACTCTCGACCTGCCGGGTATGAACCGGATGCTCTAGCCAACTGAGCTACTTCGC